>DUDB01000028.1 GCA_012959525.1 Planctomycetota bacterium | reverse complement strand
TGGAGCTCGGTAAGGGGATCACTCGACAACTCCACAAAGGGTGAGAGGCGGATGGTCCTCGGCCCTCCCAGATCCACATCCACGCGCCACTGACCCAATCCGGGCGCAGTGGTTGCCACAAGATCCACGCTGTAGGTCCCATCGCCATTGTCGGTGATGGGGCCGGCAATGGCCTTGCGCGGCAACGGATTCTGGCGTTTCAGTTTGAGCATGGCGCCGCCTTGGGTGAGAGGCGCGCCATCAAGGTCTTTGAGTCGGATCGTGACGTGTGCCCGAGAGCGGCCATCCGCCACGATACTCTGGCGGTCGACCGTCACTTCGGACTTGTAGTGGTCCGGTACACCCGCCAGCGACGCGCGCCAGAGTGCGTACTGATCACGAAGTTCAATAACCGGATCGACGTTGCTCCAGTTGCCGCCCACCTTGAGAGCCAGATAGTAGTCACCGTTGGCACAGCCCTGCGTCCCGTTGCAAAACCCGTTCTTGTCGCCGGGTCGCGCCAGGAACATCACGGCCTGATGGGCGCTCTTGTCGAAGGAGGGGGGCGGCGACCCGCAACTGTCCGCCGCTCCCGGCTTGCAGGAGCAGCGTCCATCTCCACCCATGGAGCGCGCCGCTTCCATCGCCATCATGACCTTCATGGAGAGGTCTCCTGGCGTATTCAGAAGCGCCTGCTCTGCGGCCAGGACCACATTGGCACCCGTCAAGCTGTTGCCCTGGATGGCGTACATCAACTCAGAGGTCTCCCCGCTCAAGCCGCCGGCCCATGAAGCGGTCTGGCCGTTCAAGTCAGCGCCCGTGAAGGAGGCTGGCGGCCCGTCGAAGGAGACGATGCCGAACTGACGGGAGCCTATGCCAGAGTCCGATTGAATGATGATGTCGAGAATCCGGTCCGGCAGCAGGCCGTTCTTGAAGCCCGAGAACATGATCTTGCGGTTCTGGGCGTTGCTCAGCACGAACGCCTGGCTGGCGCCGGCTCCCTTGCCCACCACGATCACGGGCACCGCGTTCTCGAGACCCGTGCCCTGGATGCAGGTCGCCGTAGCGCTGCACACTTCGCCGGTGAGTTTGTTGATCACCACCACGGACCAGGTGGCCCTGGCCTGGGGCACCAGCAGTCCCACAGCCAGACACAAGGCCATGAGGCGACGGCCCAGCGGACGGTGCCAAACACCGGGATGCAATCCGAAGTGGAGCATGGCTCTAGCCTACCCCACTCGAGCGAGTCCCGTGGCCCACGGAGCCCTCGCGCTCACCAGAGGCGCTACTCCAGGCCTTTAAGCTCCACGAGCTTCTCTCCAGCAGCCACAGCCTGCCCGGGCTCGACGTGAAACCGGGCGACGATTCCCGGACCGGGAGCGAGGATTTCGTTCTGCATCTTCATGGCCTCGAGTATCAGAAGCGGTTGGCCCTCGCCCACCTCGTCACCGACCGCGGCCAGGGTTTCGACGACAACGCCGGGCATGACGGCCATGAGTGTGCCTCCACCCTTGGAGGCAGCCCGCTCGGCCACGTGGGCCGCGTGCTCGCGCTCGTCCTCGATCTGCATCTGGTAGCTGTGGCCGGCGAGGGTGACGGAGACCTCCGAATCCGTGCCTTCGATGGAGGCCCCGAAGCTCCGACCATCGTGCTGCAAGGTCACCTGACCGTGCCGGTCGACCTCGCTGTAGTTCAGGTCCAGTGACTCGCCGTTCACCGTGACGATTAGCTCGCCCAGTCGACGCACGAGATCCACCTCGTGAACCCGATCACCGATGGTGATGAAGTACTTCACGCCTGATCTCCTTTCTCGCTCGCGCGGCGGGAGAACGAGCTGGCCGAGCGGCGGCCGCGGTCCCGCCAGGCACTGCGGGAGGCATGCTGGGGTTCCAGCGCGCGCCGCCGAGACTGAGTGTGGCGGAAAATCGCGGAGGCGGCGGCCACGAGGGGTTCGAACTCCGGAGGCGGCGCCAGCTGCAGGGACTCGAGGAAGTGGGTGTCGTACTCACCGGCTACGAACTCGGGGGTCTCTAGGACCTGGAGGACGGCGGGGAGGCTGGTACGCACCCCGCCCACGTTCATCTCCGCGATGGCCCGTCGCATGCGTCGGATGGCCTGGTCACGATCCGCGCCCCAGACGATCAGCTTGCCCAGCATGGGGTCGTAGCTGAGCCCCACCTCAAGACCGCGGTACATGGAGCTGTCGAGCCGCACCCAGGGTCCCCCGGGAGCACGCAGGTTGTGAAGGGTCCCCGTGGAGGGCAAGAACCCGCTGTAGGGATCCTCCGCATTGATGCGCACCTCGATCGCGTGTCCCGTCAGCCGAAGTTCAGCGGGATCAAAACCAAGCGGCTCACCCGCTGCGACACGCAATTGTTCGGCGACGAGATCAATCCCCGTCACCATCTCGGTCACGGGATGCTCCACCTGCAGGCGGGTGTTCATCTCGAGGAAGTAGAACTCGCCCCCGGACCACAGGAACTCCACCGTGCCGGCCCCGCGGTAGTTCACGTAGGCCCCTGCGCGCAGAGCGATCTCCCCCATCGCCGCTCGCTGCTCGGCATTGATCGCCACCGAGGGGCTCTCCTCTATCAGTTTCTGATGCCTGCGCTGGATCGAGCACTCACGCTCGAAGAGGCTCACACCCTGCCCGTTCGCATCAAACAAGACCTGAATCTCGATGTGGCGTGGACTATCGAGATAGCGCTCGAGGTACAGGCGCCCGTCCCCGAAAGAGGACTGCGCCTCTCCGGAAGCTGCCCGGAAGGCGCTCTCCATCTCGTCCCGCTCGCGCACGATCCGAATTCCCTTGCCACCCCCGCCGGCGGCAGCCTTGATGGCCACCGGGTAACCAATGGCGTCGGCAGCTTCGGTGGCAGCCGCAGGATCAGCCACCGGATCGGTCAAACCTGGAACGCAGGGGACACCGGCCGCCTGCATCGCCCGACGGCTCTCGATCTTGTCGCCCATGACCTCGATGGCCTCCGGGGGAGGACCGATCCAAGCCAACCCAGCCTCGGTCACCGCCCGCGCAAAGCCAGCGTTCTCGGAGAGGAAACCGTAGCCCGGATGGATGGCCTCGGCCCCGGTCTCCTTGGCCGCGGCCAAGATCTTGTCCACGTTGAGGTAGGTATCGGCCGGCACCGCGCCGCCCAGGGCCACCGCCATGTGGGCCATACGCGTATGCAGCGCTTGGGCATCCAGGTCGGAGTACACCGCCACGCACTCGATACCCATCTCGCGGGCAGTGCGTATCACGCGTAGGGCAATCTCCCCACGGTTGGCGATCAGGATGCGCTTGAACATGATCCGTTGGGCGAAGGCCTAGAGAGGAATGTTGCCGTGCTTGCGCACGGGACCGGGTTCGTGCTTGCTCGCCAACAACTCCAGCGCGCGGATCAGATAGGGTCGGGTAGCCGAAGCCTCGATCACGTCGTCCACGAATCCACGGGCCGCAGCGCGGTAGGGGTTGTTGAAGGTCTCTTCGTACTCCGCCGTGCGCTCGGCTTCCACCGCGCCCGAATCTTCAGCCGCCGCGATCTCGCGTCGGTGGATGATCTTGGCCGCCCCGGCCGCGCCCATGACAGCGATCATGGCTCCCGGCCAGGCCACGTTCACGTCGGCGCGAATGTGCTTGGAGGCCATCACGTCATAGGCCCCGCCATAGGCCTTGCGGGTGATAACGGTCATCTTCGGAACGGTGGCTTCGCAATAGGCATAGAGCAGCTTGGCCCCGTGCCGGATGATGCCGCGATGCTCCTGGTCCGTGCCAGGCAGGAAGCCGGGCACATCTTCAAAGGTCACGATCGGGATGTTGAAAGCGTCACAGAAACGGATGAAACGTGCACCCTTCTCACTGGCCTCGATGTCGAGGCAGCCAGCCAGAACTGCGGGCTGGTTGGCCACGACGCCCACAACGCGACCACCCAGGCGACCAAAGCCGATCACCAGGTTGCGAGCAAACGCTGACTGCACTTCCAGCCATGAGCCCTTGTCCAGTACCAGATCCATCACGCGTGTGACGTCGTAGGGTTTCTGCGCATCGTCGGGAACGAGGGTGTCGAGGGCCGACTCGCGCCGATCCGACGGATCATCAGTCGGGACAAACGGCGGGTCCTCAGCGTTGTTCAAGGGCAGGTACCCCAAGAGGCGCCGCATGAGATTCATGCACGACTTGTCGTCTGGCGTGGAGAAGTGCGCCACGCCACTCTTGGAGCAGTGCACCTCGGCCCCACCGAGATCGTCGCTGGTGACGTCCTCGTGGGTCACCGTCTTGACCACGTCAGGTCCGGTGATGTGCATGTAGGAGTTGCCCTCCACCATCAGGATGAAGTCCGTGATGGCCGGGCTATAGACCGCACCGCCCGCGCAAGGGCCAAGCACGGCGGAGAGTTGGGGAATCACCCCCGAGGCACGCGTGTTGCGCCAGAAGATCTCTGCATAGCCCCCCAAGCTCTGCACGCCCTCCTGGATGCGCGCACCACCCGAGTCATTGAGGCCGAGAACCGGCACGCCGATCTTGGAGGCCATATCCATGACCTTGCAGATTTTCTCGGACTGGGTCTCCGACAGTGAACCCCCAAAGACCGTGAAGTCCTGGCTGAACAGATAGACGGGCCGACCGTTGATCTGAGCATGCCCCGTGACGACCCCATCCCCCAAGACCTTCTGCTTCTCCATGCCGAAGTCGGTGCAGCGGTGGGTAACAAATCGATCGAGCTCCACGAAAGACCCCTCGTCCACGAGAAAGTCAATGCGCTCGCGGGCGGTCAACTTGCCCTTGGCATGCTGGGCGGCGATACGCTCCTCGCCGCCGCCGAGCAGGGTTTCTTCACGCAGACGCAGGAGGAGTTCTTTTGGGGATTCGTCGGCCATGTGAGAGGGGAAGGGCGCTCCTCGCGCCTCAATCGGGATCCTGAACCAACTCCATCAGCACCCCACCGGTAGCGCTGGGATGAACGAAGGCTATGGTCGTGTTGTGCGAGCCGGGGCGCGGGGTCGTATCGATCAAGCGTACGTTTCGTGCGGCCAGTTGCTGCAAGGCCTCCTCAACGGATTGCACCTTCCACGCCAGGTGATGCAGGCCGGGCCCACGCTTCTCCAAAAAGTGCGCCACGGGGGATTCCCCGTCCACGGGCTCCACGAATTCGATGCGCGTTCCCCCCACTTGCGCGACGACCACGTTGACAGCCTGCTCGGCAACGTACTCGGGCTCACCCATGTCCAAGCCCAGGGCCCCCGCGTAGAACTCCTGTGCGTCCGCGAGGCTGCGTACGGCAATGGCCACGTGGTGCAATCCCTGGACCACCCCCCTGAGGGCCGCGGGGGCCCCTGCGGATTGGGGCTTGGGGTGAGGTTCGGGAGCAGCCATTGGAAGCGCAGGGCCCCGCAAGAGGCCCTGCAAAGGGTACGAGGCCAAGGGTGCCGCGCAAGGGGCCAACCACAGGGATTGAAGGTGGCCGGTGAATGGGGAGGCGGGACGGGGCGTAGGAACTGGGACACCGGAGAGTCTGTCACCAATCTTGCTACTCTCCCCCGCCCCTGCATACCTCGCGCATGGCAGACCAATCTGGTGCAATGGCCCGAGGCCGAGACCGTCTCCCACACAAGCAAGCTCACGCGCGCATGAAACGAATTCTGCCCCTCTTCGCCATTGTGGCGCTCGGGACCTGCCTTTGGATGGTCTTGGACTCGAGCCTCACGGATGATCCGGTCACACACAACCCCCTGAAATCCCTCGCGCCCCAGAATGCGGAGAGAGGAGCGGAACCCGAGCCCACACCGGCCGAGGAGCTCGCCGCCCCGAGCCAGGATCCGGGTGGCGAGCGCCAGGCCATGACCGAGGACAGCACCTGGCTTGCAGGGAGGATCGAGTGGCCCGAGGGCGTTCACGAATCCGCGGGAGAACTCGCTGTATTCGCCATTCCGCGAGAGATGAACTACCCCCGCTTCCTGCTCTGGCTCGCGCGCTCAGGGTCCTCCCCTGACTCGTTCCCCGTGAAGGAGGACGGCAGCTTCCGCGTACCTGGCGATCCCGAGGACGAATCCGCCTGGGTCATCGTCCGCGGCAAGTTCTCCTACAGCCCCCAAGCCACGGACCTGGGCGCCACCGACAAGGCCATCACACTGGTTCAAGGTGCACACCTGCGAGGGCGCGTGCAGACAGATGTTGAGGGGGCCCTTGATGCATCGTTCATGCTCGAAGTCAATCCGGAGAACGCTCAACTCGATCCCATGGCTTTGGTGGCCTCGACCCCCATGCTCCCCATCCAGTTCAGCATGGAACCGGGAGGCAAGTTCTCTTTCGACGCGTTGCCTCTCGGACACGACTACAGCGTGCGGGCCATGCACCCCTCCCTGCGGAGCGACAGGGTCACCGTCGTCGGAGCGACCGGCGGGGAGGAGATAGAACTCCTCCTGACCCTTGTGGAGGGAGCCAGCGTAGCCGGCGTGGTCGTGGATGAGAGCGGCCAGCCCGTAGCCGGAGCCAGCGTCGAGGTCGCCGGCACCGGTCTGCTCGGAACCCTGGGAGCTGCCTCTGAGCGTCAAGATCAGTGCGATTCACAGGGCCGCTTCCAATTGCGAGGCCTCGGCAGCGGTGAGAGCACCCTGCGCGCACGGGCCAGTGGCTTTCTTGAAAGCGACTCGGTGACCGTTGATCTCCTGGAGGAGGAGAGCAAGGAGAACGTCACACTGACCTTGGGCCGAGGAGAGAGCATCACCGGCAGCCTGCACTGGAACGATGGGCGCCCTGCGGTGGAGGTGACGGTCAGCGCCCAGTTTGACGTGGCCCACGGAGTGGGGCTGGGAGGACTGAATGCGCTGCGGGGTGCCTCCGCAGAGACCGTCACCGATTCAAATGGAGACTTCACTCTGTTCGGTCTCGGCAAGGGACCCTTCGTGGTGGGCGCAAGCTCCCTGGCACCACTGGTCTCCACAACATCCGATGGGTCAGAGCCCATCCAGGTGCGGTGGCAGGCTCAAGCCAGCGGTGTGCAGCCCGGGACACAGGGTCTCCAACTGACCTTGGTCCCTCCCCTTTCCATTGCCGGCCGTGTGGTGGATGAGGGCGACACCCCTGTAGGGACTTTCCGCATCCACTACGCACGCAGCAGCGATGGCCCAGCAGGTGGTCTGGCATCCATGGTGTCCAAGCGCTCCAAAACCGTTAAATCTGATGAGGGACAATTCGTCCTCGAGGATTTCACGCCGGGATCGTATATGGCTTGGGTACAGGACGATGCGCACGCATCCGAAGCGGCCCTCTCTTTCGAAGCGCCGCTGACCGAAGAGCTCGTGCTTCGGGTCCGATCAACGGCCACCGTGTCAGGCGATGTCGTCGGTACAGACGGCACGCCGATTCCCGGAGCCGGGGTCCGATCTGGGCACGGGAGCTCCATGGAGGACCTGATGGCTGTGGGCCTCGAAGCTGTTGAGGTCGCTGCGGATGAGGCCGGCCACTTCACCCTGACGGGAATCCCGGCAGGGGGTACGCAGCTGATCGCCGAAGCCAAGGGCTGGGCACGGAGTCCAGGAGTGACTATCGAGGTGGCCCCGGGTGAGGTGCGCGAAGGAGTACGCATCGAGGTTTCCAGGGGGGGCACCCTGACCGGTGAGGTCTACGACTCTGCCGGCAAGCTGGCTTCGGGGTTCATGGTCACCGCCGTGGCCCTTGATTCCATCACGGGAGGGGCGGGCATCTCCCAGAAGCTCGGCAATACGGACGCCAGCGGCGAATTCCGCTTCGAGCACCTGCAGGCTGGCACGTGGCAGGTCACAGCCATGGACACAGCCAAAGGACTGAGTGGAGAGGCCGACATGGGAACGCTCCTCTCCAGCCTCGAGATCGGGCAGGCGACGATCATCGAGGGTGAGACGACCCACGTAGTCCTGGGAGCCCCCCCCGAGGATCCGGTGCGCCTGTTCGGAACAGTCACTTTGGGCGGCAGACCCTTCGCTGGCGCGAACCTGAGCCTGTTCCCCGAAGGCGGCCAGCTGTACAGCAACCTGGCCATGACAGCTGTTGGAGAGGACGGACGTTACGAGGTCACCCTCGACGGACCCGGTGGATACACGACCAACCTGCAGACGATTGGCCCAGGGCCCGGTCAGCAGAGCACGATCGAGTACCGCCTTGAGATTCCCAGTGCCACGGAATACCGCCACGACTTTGAGCTCCCCCTCGGCCGCATCTCGGGCCATGTCGTGGGCCCCGATGGCCGGGGCATCTCCGGCGAGCGGGTCACCGTAACCCTCGACAGCGACGCCCGCAGCGATCGCATGTTCGGAGGCCAGTACAGCGAGTTGGTCAGTGGCCAAGACGGCGCGTTCGAGGTGCTGCCTCTGCGTCCGGGCACCTACCGGGTCAGTGCGGGAGGAGCACCCATGATGGGCCTGGGAGAAGGGCACCTGGGCCGCGTCACCCTGGGCGGCCTGGTGCTGGCGGAGGATCAGGCATTGGATGGACTCGTACTGGAGCTCCCCGAACCGGGTGCGTTGAAACTCACCGTCATGGCCCCCGACGGAAGTCCCGCCAGTGGAGCCGCCGTCTTTGTGCGCGACGCTTCAGGCCGCACCCTTGAGCCATTCTCCATGCAGACTACCGGCCCGGATGGAGAGCTCCTGGTCAAGTCCCTGGCTCCTGGAGACTACACGGTGCTGACGCGCACCAAGGATCTGTGCAGCCCTGAGAGCGCCGCCGTGCGTGTGCGCGCGAACGAGGTCACCGAGCTCCGTCTCGACCTGGGCGTCGGCACGATCGTCAAGGTGCAACTGCAGAGCAAGGAATCCCGTGAGCCGGTGCGCGGCAGCGTGCGGGTCCTCGACGCGGCGGGTCGCGACTACGCCAACCTCTTCGGCTACCAGGACCTGCAGTACCTCTACATCGAGGGCGGCTTCTCCCCCACCGAGCATCGATTCGGGCCCCTCCCCCCGGGCCGGTACACGGTGCACGGTCAGGCGGGAGACCAGAGCGCCAAGAAACCCGTCACGCTCAAGGGAGGCGAACGCCGGGTGGTCATGCGGCTGAAGTGAGCGGGAAGCCCGGTACCAAGGCGATCCCGCTTGCCTCACCCACCAAGGGTGGGAACAATAGCCCCATGCGCACCCTGCACCTCCTGGTCAACGGCGACCGACTAGCTGTCGCCGCCCCCGACCACTGGACCCTCATAGAGGTCCTGCGCTATCGGCTCGGGCTGACAGGAACAAAGCAGGGGTGTGACAAGGGCGACTGCGGCGCCTGCACCGTGCTGCTGAATGGCAAGCCCACGTTGTCCTGCATCCTGCCGGCCTCGCGGGCAGAGGGCCACGAGCTCACGACCATCGAAGGCCTACGACCCGCACATTGCGCCGCGGGCGGCGAGGGAACGGATCCCGTACAGGACGCCTTTGATCGTTGCGACGCACTGCAGTGTGGGTTCTGCCAGCCGGGCATGATGCTCTCTGCGCGCGCGCTCTTGAACGAGAATGCCCAACCCGATCGCAAGACCATCCAAGAAGCCCTGTCAGGAAATCTGTGTCGCTGTACGGGTTACACCCAGATCATCGAGGCCGTTGAGTTAGTCGTCGCCGATGCGGCAGGTGTGGATCCCGTCCTACCCGCCTGGCAAGTGGACCGTGATGGAGAGGACCTGCCCCTGGCCCCGGCTGTAGAGAAAGCCACCACCGCAGAGGGCGATAACTAATGGCCGCCAGGGACATTCACGGGCCCAAGCCACCCTGGGGCGAGCACTTTCAGGTCATCGGTAAAGGCCACCGCAAGGTGGACGGTCTCGCCAAGGCAACAGGCGACGCAATCTACGCCGACGACATCGTCTTGCCGGGCATGCTGCACGCCAAGACCCTCCGCAGCCCCCATGCCCATGCGAAGATCAAGGCCATCCGCACGGACAAGGCCCTTGCTCTTGAGGGCGTGCATGCGGTGATCACCGGAAGCGACCTGCCGGAGTGCTACGGGGTCATCCCCTGGACGCCCGACGAGAACGCTCTGGCTGTGGACAAGGTGCGCTTCATCGGCGACGAGGTGGCGGCGGTGGCCGCCGTAGATGAGGACACGGCCAATCGGGCTCTGGAGTTGATCGAGGTGGACTACGAGCCCCTGCACGCCTTTCTCGACCCCAATGAGGCTCTCGGGCGTGGCGACCCTCAGATCCATGAGGGCCGCAAGGATGGCAACGTCTCCAAGCACGTGAAGTTGGACTTCGGAGACGTCGATGGTGGCTTTGAAGAGGCCGAGGTCGTCGTGGAGGGCGACTACTCCTTCCACGGCACAACCCATGGCGCCATCGAACCGCACTGTGCCGTGGCCCAGTTCGGAGCGGACGGAAACCTGACCCTCTGGTCATCGACCCAGATCACCCACTACGTCCAACGGGAGATCTCCAAGGTCCTCGACATCGAGCCCCAGCATGTGCGCGTCATTCAGCCCTGCCTCGGCGGCGCCTTCGGAGGTAAGTCGGATCCCTTCAGCCTCGAGTTCTGTGTCTCCAAGCTGGCCATGATCACGGGCCGGCCGGTCAAGATGCTCTGGACGCGCGAGGAGGTCTTCTACGCCCACCGCGGACGGCACCCGGCGCAGATGCATTACCGCACGGGTGCGACGCGCGATGGACGCCTGACCGCGGTCGACGCCAAGATTCTGTTGGACGGTGGCGCCTACAGTTCGTTTGGACTGGTCACGACCTACTACTCGGGTCAGCTCCTCACAGGCCCCTACCACTTTCCCGCCTATCGCTTCGACTCCACGCGGGTCTTCACCAACACGCCTCCGTGCGGGCCCAAGCGCGGGCATGGCAGCGTGCAGCCGCGCTTCGCATTCGAGATCCAGTTGGATGAGCTGGCCGAGAAGCTCGAACTCGACCCCATTGAGCTGCGCCGGCGCAACTTCCAGGGCGACTCCACGGAGACGATCAATGGTCAGCGCATCACATCCAATGGCTTCCTTGAGTGCCTGGACAAGGTTGAGACTGCAAGTGATTGGAAAGAGCGGCGTGGCAAGCTGCCCTTCGGGCGCGGGCTCGGCGTCGCGGGTTCCATGTACATCACCGGGACCAACTATCCCATCTATCCCAATGACATGCCGCAGGCTGGCATACAGCTCAAGGTTGACCGCTCCGGTCTAGTGACGGTCTTTACGGGCGGCAATGACATCGGCCAAGGGTCGAACTCTGTTGCCGCCTACCTGGTGGCCGAAGAACTCGGGGTGGAGGTCTCGGACGTGAGGGTGGTGGCCGCCGATACGGACCTGTGTCCCGTAGACCTTGGAGCCTACTCCTCGCGCGTCACCTTCATGGTGGGCAACGCGGTCATCGACGCCTGCCGCAAGCTGCGGGCCCAGATCGTGGACACCCTGGCCGCGACTTGGGAGTGCGACAAGAAGCGCGTGCGCCTGATGCGCGGAATGGCCCTCGATCTCGAAGATTCCGAGCGTGCCATCCCCATGCGTGAGGCCTTCCAGCTGACCGAGGCCGCCTGCGACACTCTGGGCGCGACGGGCTCCTACAACACGCCCAAACTTGGAGGGGACTACAGGGGTGGCGCCATTGGTGCCTCGCCCGCCTATTCGTTCACGGCCCACGTGGTCGAGGTCGACGTGGACTGCGAGACGGGTTTCATCGGCGTGAAGAAGGTCTGGTGTGCCCACGACTGCGGTCGCGCCCTCAACCCGCGCCTCGTCGCAGGTCAGATTGAGGGCTCTGTTTACATGGGCATCGCTGAGGCCCTGCTCGAAGATCACAAGGTCAACCGTTTCGGCCTGCACGATGGCCCTTCACTTCTCGACTACCCGATGCCGACCACCCTCGACACGCCCGAGATCGAGGCGCTGATCGTGGAGAGCGTGGATCCCGAAGGACCCTACGGCGCCAAGGAGGCTGGAGAGGGTCCGCTGCACTCTTCAATCCCCGCCCTGGCCAATGCCGTCTACGACGCCGTGGGCCTGCGACTTACCGACCTGCCCTTCACACCCGCCAAGGTATTGCGCGCCCTGCGGGAGATGAAAAGCGCGGCCGGAGCCTGACCCGATGTTACGCCTCCCCCCCTACCGTCTGCTCGAACCCTCCAGCGCCGAGGAAGCCGTCAAGCTCCTGGCCGACGAGCCGGGTGAGGCCATGCTCATCGCGGGGGGAACAGATCTTGTTCCGAACATGAAGCACGGCTTGTTCGAGCCCAAGACGGTCATCTCCCTGGCCAAGGTCGAGGGTCTCGAAGGAGTGAGCGATTCGGATGCGGGCCTGCGCCTGGGCCCCATGACCACTCTGGCCGACGCCAGCCAGAATGCGCTGATTATCGAGCGGGCACCCGCTCTGGCCCAGGCCGCCGGAGTAGTGGCCGGACCTCAACTGCGCAACGTCGGCACCCTGGGCGGCAACCTGATGCTCGACACCCGCTGCCGCTGGTACAACCAGACCTACTTCTGGCGTAAGGGCCTGGGCTACTGCCTCAAGAAAGACGGCACACTTTGCCACGTCGTGGAGGGAGGCGCGCGCTGTGTGGCGGCCGCCTCAAACGACACGGCCCCCGCCCTGATGACCCTCAACGCCAGTGCGGTGTTCCTGGGGCCGGATGGCGAGCGCGAGGTCGCCATCGCCGACCTCTGGACCAACGATGGCATCGTCAACAAGAAGGTCAGCACGGACGAGCTGCTCATCGCGATCAAGGTCCCACCCCAGGCTCCGGGACACCACGGTACCTACGCCAAGTTGCGCCGGAGGGACTCCATCGACTTCCCCCTGTTCGGGTGCGCCGTCCGGCTGGACCTGGACGAAGAGGGCACGGTGAGCGGTGCAGACCTGGCAGCCGTCGCGCTCGTCGCCCGCCCGATGCGCGTCAAGGGAGTCGAGGAGCTTCTGCTGGGCACAAAGCCAGGCAGCGAGGCATTCGATCAGGCCGTAGAAGAGGTGGCGCAGCTGGCCTACAAGCGCTGCCGTCCCCTGGACAACGTCCCCGGCGACGCAGAATGGCGACGCGAGATGGTGCCGGTCTACGTGCGGCGGGCCCTACGTTCGGCCACGGCCAGCAGCGGCGCGTAGGCTCGCACTCACGAGCTTCCCGACCGCCCAGAGAGAGCACGGACCTAGTCGGCACCGAGCAGTTTGGACAGTTCGACCAGCGCCCGTCCAAGCAGGCTGCGGGTCGCGTCCTTGGAGCGCCCCATCTTGTCAGCCACCTCGTCCATGGACATGCCGACCAATCGCGACAGGGTGATCACCTCCCGCCACTCCGGTCGCATCTGATCGAACGCGGCTTCGAGGCGCTCGACCTGCTCGGAGTGTATGGCGGCACCACTGGGGCTCGCGACCTTGCCATACACATCCGCCAGACGGGAAAGATCCGCTCCACCCTCCTCCATGTCGGGGCGGCGCATCTCCGCAAAGTGATGGCGCCCCTTCTGGCGGATCTTGTTCAGAGTGATCGTGTAGAGCCACGAACGAAACTTCGCCTGACCGCGAAATTCACATCGATCCAGGTGACTCAACACCTCACGGCAAGTGGACTGCAGGATGTCCGTCGTGGACTCCCTGGCGCGCAAGGCGCGGTTGGTATGCAAGCGAACGTAGCCCTGCAGCTCGGGCAGGTACATCTTGAGCAGTGCATCCTGAGCTGAGGTATCCCCAGTCTGCGCTGCCTCGAATAGGGCCATGAATGGCCCCTCGTCGGGGTCTTTGGAGTCGATCACTTCGGGTCCTGTCCGCCTATCCTATCATTCACTCCACAGGGGGCTCCCGCCCCAGTGTCCAACGACTGCCCATTCCCCGGCCCCCATGCCCGACGACGAAGAGAATACCGCTGCCGATGAGCTCCTGGGCGCCTGCCTGGAGGGCCCTTCGAGCACGTGGGCCCCGGCTGTCGAGAAGGCGTGTCAAGAGAAGCCCGAGTGGGCCGCCGAGCTGCGGGCACGTTTCGGGAGGCTCTCGGACCTGGGCCTGACTGCCAGCGGTGACGGACCGCCGGACCGCGGCGAGGACTTCGGGGATTTCAGATTGCTGGCTCCACTGGGTGGCGGGGCTATGGGGATTGTCTACCTGGCCTGGTGGACGAAGCGCGGGATGCCCGTAGCTCTCAAGCTGATGAGGCCCGGACGTCTCTTTCACAGCGATACGCGGCGCAGGTTTGATCGTGAAATGCAACTGGCTGCCCTCATCGAACACCCCGCCATCTGCGAGGTGTTCGAGGTCGGCGAGCACGACGGCACCCCCTACATCGCCATGCGTCTGGTGGAGGGCCAGACCCTGGAGGAGCGCATCGAAGGCAGCCTTGTTCCTGATGATGCCGCGATCACGAAGCTGCTGCGGGAGGTCGAGCAGATTGCTCTGGCGTTGCACGCTGCCCACCAGAAAGGCCTCGTGCATCGTGACCTCAAGCCGGCCAACATCATGGTGACCCCTGAGGGGGAGCCGGTGCTGTTGGATTTCGGACTGGCGCGACGGTTCGATTCCGATTCCGACGTCTTGACCGATGAGGCAGGACGCGTTGGCACCCCGGCCTACATGTCCCCCGAAGCCCTGACCGGTGGAAGCCTGGATCCGCGCACAGACATCTACTCCCTGGGCGCCACACTGTTCGAATGCCTGAGCGGGACACGCCCCTATCACGGGCCAACGGCGCAGGCCATGATGCACGAGATCATCAGCGCCCCCGTCCCGGACCCACGGATTCAGAATCCCGCCGTGAGTCCTGCGCTGGCACTGGTGGTGCGCACGGCCCTGGCCAAGCGACCCGGGAATCGGTACCAAGACGCCGGGGAGTTGGCCGCTGATCTGGCTGCGGCCCGCGTGGGGCTAAGGCTGAGAGCCCAGAAGCCAAGCGTTCTCTCGCGAACCTGGCGCCTCATCCAGCGGCGCCCGAAGGCAGCCGCCTATGGGGCAAGCACCGGCTTGGCCCTGGTGTTGTTGGCTTGGTTCGGGCTCGATTACCGGGCCAAGGCAAGAGCCTCCTCGGCCCGGAAAGTTGTTATCGAGGCCTTTGCGGGGGGCAATGAGTTGGAGGTCCTGCGAGAGGTGAGCAGGGCGGTGCGAGCACTTGGGGGAGCAGGAAACAGCTCTACCGTGCAGGACGTGCTACGCAACCGAGTGGTGGGCTTTCGCGACTTCAAACTCCTGCGGCGTGCGGAGGAGATGTCCGGGTCCGTCTGGGGATGCGAGTTTGAGGCTTCCGGCAACCGGCTGTTGGTGGGTATCGGCAACCAGATATTCGCTCAGGAAGACGGTAGCCCACCGCTCCACGAGAGGTGGACATTTGAGTCCCAGCTCGGATTCAATCTCCTCACGGCCAAGTTGTTCCCCACAGACTCTGGTGCGCTCGTGACCTGGGCTGGCGAGGGCGAGACTCCGTTCAACATCCACCTGCTCCTGTTCGACGGCCAGGACACCGATCCGGTGTTCGAGCGCAGTGGGCTCTTGTGCGCCCAAAAAGATCCGCATGGCGTGCTCTGGGTGGAGCTGGATGGTGAGGGACGCCTACAGGTCGGTCGGCGGACTCCACAGGGCGTCGAGTCGATGCACGTTCTCGAGGAGACGGATGACGCGATTTGGGAAACAGCACTGGTTGCCCCCGGAACCGGACGCCTGTTCGCCGTGGGTCGGGTAGATCAGGATCAGGCAAGACTCAGGGCGTGGAACTGGTCCGCAGCCGGCTACATCCCCCTCCCGACCCACGTGCATGTGAAGGCAGAGAGCCCAGCGGGTGTGGTCTGCTCTGAAGATGGCGAGCTTGTGGTCACCGCCAGCAAGAATGGGAAACTCCGCGTCGAGCCCGCCCAGGTCTGGGCCGTGGAGGACGGCGGAATCCATCAGCGTGGCGCCCTGCAGTCTGGCGCATTGATGCACCCGGCAACCCAGATCGTGGTCTCTGAAGCACTCGGAGAAGAGCAGGAACACCTCATCGCCTGCGTGCATGACGACCGCGTGCTGCGAGTCTGGGATGAGCAGTGCAACTTGCAGCACACCATGGCCGACCTCCCCACACCGCGCGCACCCCGTTTTCGACCCGGCACCCACTGGTTTGAGGTGTGGTGCAGAGATTCCACGGTGCGCGTGTTCGATGAACAGGGCCGATCCCGGGCCACCCTTGCCGCCGGAACGCTCGCCAGCGGCCAGCTTCACACGGCCTGCTTCCTGCCCGGCAGTTCCCCTGTCCTGGTAACCGGCTCCGTCGGGAACGGCGTGCGAGAGTGGACCCTGCTGCCCGCTGGGCAGGTTCTCCTGGCCGGAATCCGAGGAGGGGTGAGTTCGACCTTACCCCTGGGGGATGCTGGGTATGTGATCACGACCTCAGGCGGTGAGATCTACCGGACTCAGCCGTCCCACCCCCACCCAACAGAGGTGCAGGGCCTGCGCTTGAAAGGGGAGGGCATCATCGATGCCGCCTCGGTCGGCCAACGGGGAGAGCGGGCGGTCTTCCTCACGCAGGTTGAGCCTGCAGGGAGTGAGTTCAGGGTGCACATCTGGCAACTCGGCGACCTAGGCGAAAGTGCGATGTGTTCCCTACCGGCGGCATGGGGCCCTGCTCGACAGATCGCCTGCGGATCAAGAGAGGACGTGGTCTGGGTCCTGTGTGAAAAGGGCTTGTACGAACTCGACCTTGGCAAGAATGGGCTCCGCCTGCCCGACACGCCCCTGACGACCATGGGCGGTTGGGTCCTTGCTGCGGGTGCACAGAGCGAGATGCCATTCGCGGTCCTTAGTGACTCGAACGGGGTTCGGTTGTGGTGGCAGGATGGAGAAAGCCCACTCCCCCACCCCGTCTCAGCCATGCGTGTCTCTCCAGACGGGCAGTACCTGGCCATGGCAGGCGGCACGGAGCGTGCGGAGTTGGGTCAGTGCACGATCTACACCCTTGAGGCCAACCCCACGGAACCGATCAGGCAGGGGTCATTCACCGAGCATACGGGTCCGGTGACCTGCATCGCTTTCTCCAAAGACAGTCGGTGGCTGGCGACTGGCGGGGCGGATGGCCTGATCTGCTTGAGATCGACGGAACCGGGTTCATCCCCGGCCCACGTGCGCAAGCTGCGTGGTCACGCCGGAACGGTGCGCTCGCTGGCTTTCAGCATGGACGGTCAAGAACTACTCAGCGGAGACGACCAGGAAGTGGCCCTGCGCTGGCCCCTGACGGACGAAGCTCTGCTGGAGAGGGTCGACTGGCTCCTTAAGGGCAAGTAGAGCTTCACCCCTGAGACGCCGCCCTGGGGTTGGGAATGGAAAAAGAGGAAAAGTCCGACCAGGGAAGGTCCGCTCCGCACTCCCTCCCCTGTTCCCCAGTCGAAGCGCGGGGTGCGCGGTCTCCAATTGAAGACCGCAGCCCCGCTCGCCATCAGGACCTCAGCGGTCGCGATGCCGGGCGTGCACCCCAGTCTTCCACCTCCTGCCCCTCCAAATGAATGTCATGAATTCCAAATCCGACAACGAAATGCCCAATCTGCCTGAGGGTACGACCCAGGAGATGCCCCCCAGGTCCAACCCGAAGACTCCCTCCCCCAGCAGTGGACCGCCCATGTTGCTGCCCGCAGTACTCACAATCGCGGGTCTTTGGGCAGGGTGCGCGCTGCTCTATCAACTCCTGAGCGAGCGCCCGCAATTTGTGGGGATGGGCTCGCAGCCTGGAGAGTCGTGGCTGGTGCAGGATTGTCCGTCATTTGTGGCACGCAAGGTGGGCGACCCCAGCTACGCCTACACACAGCACTCCCCCCGCACCTGTGACGTCCAATTCGACCTCAAGACCAACGAAGATACGCGCGGACTCAAGGTGATCCGCAGCCTGGGTGGAGTATGCGATAGCAGTTTTGTCATCGAGAATCCCTACGCGGAACCCTCCCACATCCTCCTCCAAGTTCCCCGACCGACGGAGTTGCGGGGCGGGCCGATTGACGTGTCCTCGTTTGCACTGGAAGCTCCGGAAGGGCTGGAAGGAGAGATCAGGGAGTTGCCCCATGCAACACTCTGGTCCGGACAACTCGCGGCCGGACAACGTGTAAAAATGAATGTGGGCTACAAGATCCCTGCCGTCACGTCGGTCTCGGTCGCGGTTGATCCGCAGACACCAAAGGGAATGGAGAAGGTCTCGGTTGCGGTCCAGCTTGATCAGGACGTCCCCTTAGTCCTTCAGGGGGGAAGCGACACCGGGAAGAGGGTCAGTGTGAAGTCGAAGTCGTGGAGTCGGGAGAACATGCTGTCCAGCGCCAGATTTGGTATTCGACTGCAGGAGGGGCACAGCGTGTATGGAGCACTCCAGAGACTGCTCGAGATCGCCCCCCTAGTGGGCGGCATGTTCGTCGTGACCCTGCTAGCCCTCCTCAAACGCGGTCGTCAGGCTCAACCCTCCGAACTAATACTCCTGACCGGTGTCTACGCTTACTACTTCCCCCTGCTCCTGTATCTGAACGCGAACTACGCTTTCCATTGGGCATTCATCATTGCTTTCGTTGCGTCCTCGGCCATCCTGCTCAACTACGCCCGCTTCCTATTGGGCTTCAAGAAGGGTGTGCTGGGCGGCCTCTGCCTGCTTGGGCTGTTCCAGGTCGTCCCGACGTTGATGGCCTTCGCCAGGTGGGACCGGGGGATGTGCCTCCTAAGCCTCAGTGCGATCACCCTGTTTGTCATAGTGGATCTACAGACCCAAAAGCTGAAGAAGCGATTGACTAGCGGCGCTCTTGCGGCCTGCGCCATCTTCCCGCCGCTTACCCCCCTCCAGGATATTCGGGTCAGCCTGCCCGCTGAACTCCTTGTCGTTGAGACCCCGGCGGAACCGGCGACACCGGAACCCGAGGAGGGGATGTTTATCCGTGGAGTCGTCCGCTACGAGGCAAAAGTCCGTGCTGGAATCGTGGAAGTTCAAGCCCACATGCCGGTGGAGGTGACCGCAGCCCGATCCACTCCCGAACTGCTCCTACCCGCTGCAACCTACTTGAGGAGCATCACGCTGCCGGAGCAACTCCAAATGAAGGTTGCCCCCTCGGGCATCAGCGTATCGGCCTCCGGCAAATGCCAAGGGGAAATCTGGTGCACCTATGGAGCTGTAAGCAAGACCTCTGCTAAGAGCACGACGTGCAAAATCCCCCTGTTTGATAGCTCCGTTGGGTGGGTGCAATTCGAGTCCCCCATACCCAACGTGAGATTCACCAACGCGATCATCTGGTCCAAGAAAATCGTGGGGGGCAAGACTGTTTATGAACTGGCCGTCTCAGGAAAAAACTCATTCGAGGCCACCTGGAACCTGAAACCTGAACTCGGCAGTGAAGCCGTGATCGAAATGCCAGTGGTGCCTACTGAAGGCACTGGAGTCTACGGGCTCGACGTGGCTGATAGCCGTCACCTGACCATCATCGAGGCCGACGGGGAGGTGCTGCACTTTTCGCAGTTCACGATCACAAGGGACTCCACTTTGAAGGAGCTTGCCATGACCATCCCAGCCGGGAGCACGGTCACGTCAGTGAGTGTCGATGGAGTCGAAAGTGCCTCCCCATCCATCGCCGATGAAATCTGCACGGTCCCCCTTGGTGATGCACCCAAGCCAGGGAGAGATCGCCTCGTGGAATTGCGCATCCGATCCAATCCAGTGTCCTTGGCCTTCATGGGCCAGTGCAAACTGAATCTACCAAGGGCGAAGGGAACTGAAAGGCACATCGAATGGGCGATTGCCACACCTGAGGACTTCGAAGTCAGCGTCCTATCCGGAGGGTTCAGACCAGCGCGGGAATGGAAATCACGCACACGATTCGGGACCTATGGTTCGGTCCTGGAGGACAAGAGGCTGGTAAGCGTGGATGCCGTCTTGGTTCCCTTCCGACCCATGCACCTCGAGCTTAGCTACAAACAGGCCATCCCCGGATTCACTCACTAGTCACTAGGGCCAAGGTGCAAGGATGAGAATCGAAGCCCCAAGGGGGGCGCACGGGGAGAGGATCTAGTGTCGAACCTGCCGGTACCCGGCTCAGAGCAGCAGCAGGCCCAGGCCTCCGGCGGCAGGGATGACCATGACAACGGGCAACTTGAAGCGCAGCAGGGCCAGCAAGGACAGGATCAGAATCCCAAACGACTGCGCCGCTCGAATGGGATCCACGCCGCTAGTGGGGTCTGCCCCACCCAGCTCTGAAAGGAGGATCGTCACTCCCGCAGCGGCAATCATGCCCACGATCGCAGCTCGTGCTCCCTTGAGAGCTCCCTGGACACGCCCGCTTCCCTTGACCCGCTCGAGCATCTGGGATGCGGCCACCATGAGCAGGGCTGGAGGACCAAAAATTGCAAGGGTCGCCACCAGACCTCCGACGATGCCCCAGAGGGCCCCTTGCTCCATCAGCACCTTCTGCCCAATGAAGGCCGCACTGATGACGATGGGTCCAGGAGTCACCTGGCTCATGGCAATCCCGTCATTGAACTGGCCGAGAGTCAGCCAACCCTCCTGCTCCACAACAACGTGCATGATCATGGGGATGAAGACGTAGCCACCACCGAAGAGAAGGACGCTCAGGCCGGCGAATGTGATCGCGACGTGAATCAGCCCGCCCTTGGGAATGGGAAGATCCAACAGGTAGAGACTGCTGAGCAGCAAGGGCAGGGCAACTAGGGGTAGAACGCTTCCGCCCTTGTCGCCTGTTTCCGCAGGAACCGAATCGGGAGTAGTCCGGAAGACCCTTGAGCCGAGGAGCGCGGCCAACGCCAGAACACCCAGGGTGGCCCGAAGCTTCCAATCTGTGGGGATGGTCAAGACTGACGCGGCTGCCAAGAGGGCCAGGCCCCATGTAAGCGGCCCCTGAAGGCACTTGCCTTGCATGCGCCAGACCACGTTGAAGATCACCGCGACGACGGCCAACACGAGCCCCGTGAAGAAGGACTCGATGGAGGGCACCCCCTGGGCGTACTCGAAGTAGAGGAAGGTGAGGCCCGTGACGAGGATGTAAGTCGGGGTGAGAATTCCGACGAACGAAGCCAAGGCTCCCTTTCTGCCCCCGCAGGTATAGCCCACGTAGGTCACCGTGTTGACCGCCTGGGGGCCTGGAAGAACGTTGGCAAGAGAGACGCCGTCCAACATCTCCTCCTGTTTTAGCCAGCCGAGCTTGCGGACGAATACGTCCTCGATAACCGAGATGACGGCCATGAAGCCCCCGAAGGCAACACAGCCGATCTTGAAGAACTCCCACCCAAGAGTCAGCGGACTGCGAGTGGAGTCTGTCTCTGACTTCATCGGGTGGATCCGGCAAGCCGAATGGAGAGGTGCTCGGCAATAAGGTGCAGAACCCTGACGGCAAGCCTGGGATTGTTCGTTTCGAGTTCAGCAAAGGCATCGCGGGTGAGCCGGAACAGTCGCGCCCTCTCCTGGCAGATCACCGCAGCGTTGCCCGCCTGACCCGTGATGAAGGAAAACTCCCCGAGAGGCTCCCCCGCCTTGATCAGGCGTTTCCGTTGAGAGTCCGGAATCATCTCGAGCACACCTGAAATCACGAAGAACATATCCGTGGAAGATTCTTCACCGGAGATCACCACATCCCCCTCTTGGTAGTGCTCCTCCTCCACAAAGGAGAGGAACCGCAGGCGATCCTCCCGGTCGATGTCCTTCAAGAAGTAGACCCTGTCCGTCAGAAGCATGAGCTGCTGGCGACGCCGATCGGCATCTTCAGGATCCATCGCCGCGCGCTGTTCAGCCTTCAGGGCCTCGTTCTCCTGCGTGAAGCAGCGCACCTGCTCCTCTGAGAAGATCACGCTCTCGCCCTCCGACCCGCAGACCCGGTCGTAGCCGAGCTGGTCGAGGACGTCTCCGGCCAAGGACTCCACAATCAGAATAGATTCCCTGTCGAGGCCACTTAGAAATTTGCGCGAGTTGGTCTTGAGAACGGGTTGATCGAGGTTCTCCCAGAGTTGGCTCTTCTTGACGGCACTCACCGCATCCTTGGATTCGTGCCCCCGGAGCATCTCGTCGGTGAACGGTATCTCCAGGAATTCACAGAGATCCTTGAGAACCCAGCTCGGATTCGCAGTCAACTCCTCGTAGCTGACGCTATGCACCCGATCGGCCCCGAGCCGTTCACGCTCCGCGATACAAGAGCGCTGACGCGCAGCCCAACGCCGAGCGATGTGGTAGGGGTGCTTCTCCCCCACGACGGCCTTCGTGAAAGAGAGGGTCACGTCCCGTGCGTCACGGTAGAGGTAGATGTACTTGGGATTGTCGAAGTAGGCGTCTAGCTCGTCGACGAAATTGACCGCCCCCATGCTCTTGCAAACCCATGCCGTCGCTCCGTTGGCCTCGGCATAGGTATCCATCAGGGCTCCAAAAATGGCCACAAGCGACCTCTCCCGGCAGCGATTGGCGATGTCGCTCCGATCGAATTCCTCCAGGGGGCTCCAGGGAATCGGATTCCGCTCCACCAACTGACAGCAATCCTCGACCAACTGGAGCCAATTCGGTTCTCTGGAGAGGTCTCCATACGATTGCAGAATGGGATACAGCCGACTCAAGACGTGAGCGGGATGGGGTGCGGCCAGACCACCACCGGCGAGCATGATTCGCAGTAAGTTGGATCCTGAGCGTTGCTCTCCGATTATGAATACGCCCTGCATTTGTTGTTTTTTCGCCCCGGGATCGCACCGGAAATCAGGACCCAACAAGCCCTTCCGGGATAGCCTGCGCGGGAGACGCTATGCAAGACCGCCAGCGTCTCGGCGCATCCTATCTCCTGCGATCTTCGGCAGGAAGACCGTCGAGTCCTTCATGAGAGCCGTTGGCTTCCGCCGCCCTACAACCCTTCCAGGTTGCGGGTTAGCAACTCCAGTTCCACACCCAACTCCGTGAGTCGCTCGCGCTCTCCTTCGACAACGGCGGGGTCGGCGCGCGAGACGAAGTTCTCATTGGCGAGCTTGGCCTCGGTGGCCGAACGGGCCGAGCGCACCTTGTTAGCCCTGTTGGCGAGGACTTCCTTGAGTTTGCCGAGGTCCGTTTCCTCTCCCAGAGGGACGAAGACCTCGAGGCCGCCAAAGACTGAGACCGCCGACCCGGCAGGCCGCTCTAGGGCCTCGCCGACCTGCATCTCGCCCAGGAAAGCCAAGGTGCGAATGGTGCCCGCGTGGCGCTCGACGACGTCCCGCTCTTCGGCTCGCGGAGCCGAGATCAACGCCACCAAGGGCTTACGCTCGCCGACGGTGGTCAAGGTACGCACACGCCGTACGGCTCCCACGACGCCTTGCAAGACGGCCATCTCGGACACGGAGGACTCGTCGATCGCCAAGGCCGAGCCGTCAGGGAACGGGGCGCGGATCAGATCGGACTCAGGCGTCTGGCCTAGGGTCTCATGGAGGCCGGTCCAGAGCTCTTCTGTCAAGAAGGGCGTGAACGGATGAAGGAGACCCAGGATGTCGGTCAGGACGCGGGTTAGAACACCGCGCGCCGCCGCTGAGCTGGCTGCACTGGCGTCCGATTCGCCAAAGCGACCCTTGGCCAACTCCAGATACCAATCGCAGAAGTCGTTCCAGACAAAGCGGTAGAGAGTCGAAGCCGCATCGTTGAAACGGTAGCTCTCGAGTGCCTGCCCGACCTCCTCACTGACACACTTCAGGCGACTGAGAATCCAACGATCCTCCAACTCTACGGGCTCCGCGCTACGCTCCCCGTCCAGGTTCATCATCACGAAGCGAGCAGCGTTCCAGACCTTGTTGCAGAAGCGACTGCCCTGCTCGAAACGGTCCGGCGACAGGCGCACGTCCTGGCCCTCCTTGGTAAGCAAGACCAAGCTGTAGCGCACGGCGTCGGCGCCATACTGCTCGATCATGTCCAGAGGATCGATGCCGTTGCCGGCAGACTTGGACATGCGCTTGCCCTTGCCGTCGAGGACCGTGGCGTGGATGTAGCAGGTCTTGAAGGGATTGCGATCCTCTTCTGAGCGCTCGGGCATGAAGGCGTAGCCTGCCATGACCATGCGCGCCACCCACAGGTAGATGATCTCGGATGCGGTGGAGAGGAACTGCGTCGGATAGAAGCGTGCCAAATCCGCTGATGTGGCGTCGGGCCAACCAAAATTGGCGATGGGCCACAGCCAGGACGAAGCCCAGGTATCGAGCACATCCGGATCCTGGCGCACGATGGGCTTGCCCGTCTCGGGATGAGCGGCCCCGATCTCAAGCTCGTCCACCGAGGCCACCGGAACGTCGTCCTCGTCGTACCAGACCGGAATGCGGTGGCCCCACCACAACTGGCGACTGATGCACCAGTCGTGCACGTTCTCCAGCCAGTGGCGATAGACCTTGCCCCAGCGCTCGGGGCGGAACTCAAGCCAGCCCTTGTCGAGTGCTTTCAAGGCAGGCTCGGCTAGGGGCTGCATCGAGACGAACCACTGCTCGCTGACCAGTGGCTCGACGATGGACTTGGAGCGGTCCGAGAGGGGCACGTTGTGGCGGATTTCCTCGATCTCGCCCAGGAGGTCCTTCGCATCGAGGGCGGCCAGGACGTTCTTGCGCGCCAGCTCGCGGGTCTGGCCGGCGAACTCACCGCCCGCTTCGTTGATGCGACCATCTTTCTCAAGGATGTTGATGATGGGCAGGTCGTGGCGCTCGCCGCGCTCGTGGTCGGCGGGGTCATGACCGGGTGTGACCTTGACCGCGCCCGAGCCGAAGTCCGGGTCCACGGACTCGTCAGCCACGATGGGAATGTCACGCTCCACCAGAGGCAGCCGGCAGGTGGTGCCCACCAGATCCTTGTAGCGTTCGTCGTCGGGGTGCACGGCCACACCGGTATCCCCCAGCATGGTCTCGGGCCTCGTGGTGGCGACCGAAATGAACTCCCCGGGCCGCGCATTGAGGGGATAGCGCAGGGTCCACAGCTTGCCTTTACGCTCCACGTTTTCGATCTCGTCATCGCTGATGGCGGTCTCGAGCACGCAGTCCCAGTTCACCAGGCGCGAACCCCGATAGATGAGACCCTTGCTCCACAGATCCACGAAGGCCGTGCGCACCGCGTGGCTCAGCCCCTCGTCCATGGTGAAGGCTGTGCGCGACCAGTCGCAGGAACATCCCAGGCGACGGAACTGCTCGAGGATGATGTTGCCGTGCTCCTCCTTCCACTCCCAGACCTTGGCCAGGAACGCCTCGCGCCCCAGGTCCTCACGGGTCTTGTTGTCTTCGGCGAAGAGCTTCTTCTCCACGACCGCCTGGGTCGCGATGCCCGCGTGATCCGTCCCCGGAACCCAAACCGTGTCAAAGCCTGACTTGCGGCGATGACGAATGACGATGTCTTGCAGGGTGCCGTTCAATGCGTGGCCCATGTGCAGAACACCTGTCACGTTGGGCGGCGGAATGACAATCGAGAATGGCTTGCCGCTACCTTCGCCCTCGGCAGGCGGCTGGAAGGCACCACCGGATTCCCAGGCCGCGTAGATGGGGCCTTCAAGATCGGCTGGCTGGTATCGCTTGGAGAGGTCCATGGGGCGCAGAGTCTAGGGCACGAAGGCCTCTAACGCATCGCTTGCGCCAGTCCGGTGGCCACGTCCAGCAAGGGCACCTCAAGGATGCCCCGAGCCACTGAGCCATCCAGGCACGCGTCCACCGGGCGCTCTTCATGACCGGGGTGGTCCAAGCGGCCACCGCGCTGAATGGAGCCCTGTGCCTCGTCGGAATCGAGCCCCATGGCGCCGAGCACCGCGAGGCCCAGGCCGAAGCGGGAGATGCGCTCGGGACCGGCGAGATGCAGGAGGCCCGTGGCATCGGTCCCAGCCAGCTCGATCAGCGCATCGGCGACGTTGCTCACCTCGAGAGGCGTGCGGAACTCGTCGTGAAAAAGGCAAGGCCTCTCTCCGCGATCGACTGCCTCGAGCACGCTGTCCGAGGCGCCGATCCCGCGCCCTCCGGAGTTTCCGTAGAGCAGGGGCAAGCGTACGACCAGGGCCTCGGGGTGAGCCATGAGGACAGCCTCTTCGCCCCGTAGCTTCGAGCGTCCATATTCGGACAGCGGCCGCGGCTCACAGGCCTCAGTAAAGCCTCCCGCAGGGGGCTGGGCTGAGCCGAACACCAGGTCCGTGGAGACGTGCACAAGACGCGCATCGTGAGCCGCACACCAGGTGGCCACTTCCCGAGGAACGTCCCCGTTCAGGCGCATGGCCTGCTCGGGATGGTCCGCGCAGTCGGCGACGCGAGCGAGGGCGGCGCAGGAGAAGACGGTCTCGGGCTGGAGTTCGTCGAGGAGGGCCTCGGGCGCAGCGGGGGGACCGATGTCACGGAGCAAGTACTGGACCCCATCCCGGGGCGTACAGAAACGGGGTGCAGACTGGGGGGCTCGGCCCACGGCGAAGACCGGTGGCCCGTGGGGGTCGGCAAAAGTGGCCAAGGAGAGGGCCTGGTGGAAGGCAGCGGCCGAGACGTGGGCCCCAAGAAAGCCGGTGCCACCAAGGACAAGGGTCGTGGACATGCTGCGAGGGTACGGGCTCGGGAGGAGGCGGCCCATCGTCATCTCCCCAGATCCGGGCACCAGCTCCCCTGGACACATCCCGTCCCCGACTCCGTACACTCCTCCCATGCCCATGACTTCCCAGAAGAGATGGACCACCCTCTCTCCCGATCCTGACCTCGTCGCCGCACTCGCCCGGGATCACCACCCCACGGTGGCCGCCTTGCTCGTCAATCGGGACATCCGGACCATCGATCAGAGCAAGGAATTCCTCACGCCACGCCTTACGAACCTGCACGACCCCTCCCTGCTGCCCTCGATGGCCGCGGCCACGGACCGCATCATGGAGGCTATCGAACAGAACCAGACCATCCTGGTGCACGGCGACTACGACGTGGACGGCGTGACGGGCACGGCCCTCCTCGTTCGCCTGTTTGAGCACCTCGGAGCATCGGTCGCATGGCACGTCCCCAACCGATTCACCGATGGATACGCCTTCGGTGACCACTCGGTGGAGAAGGCCAAGGCCACGGGCGCCAAGCTCGTCATCAGCGTGGACAACGGAACGTCTTCCACCGAGACCATCGCCAAGCTCGCGGACGCCGGCATCGACACCATCGTCACGGACCACCACGAACCGCCGCAAGGTGAGCTCCCGGCAGCCGTTGCCATCGTGAATCCGAAGCTACCGGGCTCCGAGTATCCCTTCCGAGAGCTCTGCGGGGCCGCCGTGGCCTTCAAACTCGCCTGGGGGCTCGCGACCCGGATCAGCAACGGGGCGAAGGTTCGAGATGATCTGCGCGACCTGCTCGTGGACCTGACGGCCTACGTGGCCATCGCCACGGTGTGCGACGTCGTGCCCATGGTCGGGGAGAACCGCATCCTCGCGCACTTTGGACTCAAGGCGCTGGAGACAACCAAGTCTGCGGGCCTAAGCGCTCTGCTCCACTCTGCGGATCTGGGCGGTCGTCGGCTCGGAGCCGATGACATCGGATTTCAGATCGGCCCCCGGATCAACGCCTCCGGTCGCCTGGGTTCCGCAGGCACGGCCCTGGAAGCGCTGATGACCACGGACCCCACCAAGGGCAAGCAGCTCGCCAGCGAGCTCAATACCCTGAACATGAAGCGCCGTGGAATCGTGGCGGACCTCATGGCCGAGGTACTCCCTGCAGCCCAGGCATTCGCGGATGCGGAGCGCTATCCCGTCACGGTGGTCGCCGGACAGGGCTGGCATCAGGGGGTCATCGGTATCATTGCCGCGCGCCTGGTGGAGGAGCTCGGTAAGCCAGCGATCGTGATCGGACTCGACGGTCAGTCCGGTAGAGGGTCCGCCCGATCGGTTCCAGGGTTCTCCATCCTTGAAGCCATGCGTGGCGCCTCGCACCTCTTGGGGAAGCATGGCGGGCATGAGCAGGCGGCTGGGTGCGACGTCGATGCCGACCAGGTCGACGCCGTACGCGAGGCCGTCTGCAAACGCGCAACCGAGA
This sequence comes from Planctomycetota bacterium, assembly GCA_012959525.1. Classification (GTDB taxonomy): domain Bacteria; phylum Planctomycetota; class UBA1135; order UBA1135. Next base: position 773 of record DUDB01000028.1, on the reverse strand, counting down.
TGCTCTCGGGCAAGGGACTACCCCAACCCGAGCTACGGATCGACGCGGTCATCCCGTTTGAGCAGATGACCGTGGAGCTCCAACGGCAGATCGATCAACTCGAGCCCTTCGGAGCCCAGAACCCTGCCCCCCTCCTGGCCTCAATCGACGTGCGCCTCGCCGAACCGCCGCGCATCGTCGGCAAGGACAAGACCCACATGATGCTCAAGCTGCGCCACGGGGAGCACGTGCTCAAGGCCATGGCATTTGGAATGGCAGCCCGCGAGCATGAGCTGCGGAGTGCTGCCCCGCTCAAGGTAGCCTATACCCCACGCTGGAATACGTTTCGCGGCACGACTTCCCTGGAACTCACCTTGCAAGATTTCGAGGCCTAGACCCCGGAGGGCAGGACGCCGATCAGAGAGTGAAGGTCACAGCCAGGGCGTTGGAGAGGTTGGATCCCGACCCGCAGGGGCTCTGCTTGATGTCGCGGCCCCAGGATTGGAAGTACATCGTCGTCCCCGGCGAGATCACGTTCGGACCCCATTTGGTCTCAATCGTGTTGATCATCCCCGGCCCCATGCTGAAGCCCCCGGTAGACCCGGAAGACAATGCTGAGAAGCGCTTGAACCAAGAACCACCGACACATCGAACACCGTCCGCTACGGGGGCATTCGCGGGACCACTCCCCACGAAGTACATGCCGAACTTGTTCATCGGCATGTTGGTTGTCTTCAGGACCATGTCGTCCAGGAAGATGCTGCTCGAGCCCGTTGTATCCAACCGGGCTCCGA
>DUDB01000027.1 GCA_012959525.1 Planctomycetota bacterium | reverse complement strand
CTGGAGGGTGTGGAGGTGGAGGCCGGAGTGAGCGCCGAGCTAGCGCGGCGTGCGCGCGGGGGGATGCGAGATGCACTCTCCCTGGCGGACCAACTCCTGGCCTTGGTCGGGGACGCGCCAACCCTGGAGGACTGCGAGCGGCTGTCCGGAGAGAACTCTGCCCAGGCTGCGGAGGCGGTGGTTAACTGCATACTGGAAGGGGATCAAGCGGGGCTTCTGCAGGCCCTCCCGTCCCAAGAGGGAAGAGAGACGGAATTCGTAGCGGGTCTGCTGGAGCACCTGCGGGCTTGTCTGATGGCGGCCCTGTGCGGCGGATCGGGCCCGTCGGGCCCCTTGTTGCCTGCGGATCCCGAGCAAGTGGCCGCCCTGGCAGCGCGCGGGAAGGCCATCGGTGCGCGGCGCATGGAGCTCATGCTCCAGGATCTTCTCCACGCGCGGGAACGCATGCGCCTCCTGCCTTCTCACCGTCGCCTGATTTTGGAAGTGACGCTGCTGGAGTTGTCGCATCCCGACTCCACCGTGGACCTGGGGCAGTTGGCCGCGCGGTTGGAGAGTCTTGAGTCGCGCCTGGGTTCCACACCATCGCCATCCGTCGCTTCGGGCTTCGAGACCGGGCAGGTGCCGAGCGCTACGGCGGGGGCTCCCGCCACCGCCAAGACCGCACCCCCCCAGCCGGACGAGGCCGACCCGGTAGTTTTGCAGCCACAACCACCCCCGTCCACCACGGGGGCCACTTCTCGCACCCCGCGGGCATCAAGTGGGAGCTCCGCAGACGTGTGGGAGGCGTTCCTTCAGGAGTTGCAGTCCGTCTCTCCCAGCTTGCAGGCCATCGTTTTCAAGCGCGGAAATCTCGAGTCGTACCGGTCAGGCCGCGCCATCGTGAAGTTGAACGGGTTGACCCCGGACGAGGTTGAAATGATCACCGAGCGTCGCAATCAGAAGGTGGTCAACAGGGCTTTCTCGTCATCAGCGGGCAAGGACGTTCAGGTGGAATTCGAAGATACGGCCCAGACACGACCCGGATCCCAGGATCCCTTCACCGAGGAGATCGCTCGCTCCTTCGAGGGAAGGATCATCGACTGACATTGCACCCACTAAGGAGACTAGGACAATGAGTGGTAGTTTCGGAGACATGGGCAACCTGCTCAAGCAGGCACAGCGCATGCAAGCCGCCATGAAAGAGGCGCGCGAGGAGTTGGACGAACTCGAACTGGTGGGCAGCTCCGGTGGCGGCGTTGTCGGGGTCACCGTCTCTGCCAATGGAGAGGTCAAGAGCGTGCGCATCTCCGAAGAGGCCATGAAATCGGAGGACTGTGGCCTGTTGCAGGACCTGGTTCTGGCCGCGGTGCAAGACGCTCTCAGTCAGGCCAAGCGCACCCGCGAGGAGCGTCTGGCAAAGGTGACTGGTGGGCTGAACCTACCGGGCTTTCAGTAACCATGGCCTACCCCGCCCCCGTCGAGGCCCTGGTGGAGGCCTTCGAGGCCCTGCCCGGGATCGGGCGCGTGAGCGCCGAGCGATTGACTTTTCATGTGCTCCGCGATCCATCCAGTGGGCGGCTGGCCTCGGCCATTGAGCGTGCCCTGGCGGAGGCGCGCCGCTGCGAGGTGTGTGGGAACCTGTGCGAGGGCGATCAGTGCGGGGTTTGCGCGGACGAAGGCCGCGATACGGGTCTCCTAGCGGTGGTGGAGGAGCCTCGCCACGTGGAGGCTCTTGAGCGGGCAGGGGTCTTTCAGGGCCGCTACCACGTACTGATGGGGGCCTTGAACCCGGCAGATGGGACGGAGGCCAGGCACTTGTCGCTGGAGGCCCTTCTGCGGCGCCTCTCGGAGGAGCCCATCCGTGAGCTGATCCTGGCTACCGACCCGGACCGGGAGGGGGAAGCCACCGCCCTCTTGGTGCTGGAGGCGGTCGAGTCCATGGGACGCGGCGACCTGATAGTGACCCGCCTGGCCCGGGGCCTCCCCGCCGGCAGCGCCATCGAATACCTGCACCGTGGCGTACTTGAAGATGCACTGCGGGATCGTTGTGCGGTGCGGGTTCGCGGCAAGGATTCTTGAGGGTACCCTGCACCCCATGCGAAACGTCCGCATGGAAGTGACCTACGACGGCTCCCAGTTCTTCGGCTGGCAGCGTCAGGATGGGTTCGAGACCGTCCAGCAGGCTCTCGAGGAGGGCCTCGTCAGCCTGCTCGGGCAATCGTACTGCGTGCAGGGGGCGGGCCGGACGGACACCGGAGTACATGCGCTGGCTCAGGTGGGCCACTGTCATCTGGACACACCTCTGGACGACGACCGCCTGCGTCATGCCTGGAACGCACACCTGGGAGACGGCGTCGTGATCAATCGGCTGGAGACTTGTCCTGACGACTTTCACAGTCGCTTCAGCGCCCGCGGCAAGCGCTACCTCTACGTCACCTCCACGACCCGGTTCCGCTCTCCCATCGGCCGCGCCCACAGCCACTGGACCAACAGGCCCCTGGACCTGGTGGCCATGCGCCAGGCCGGCGCCCTTCTGGTGGGGCGTCACGATTTTGTGGCCTTCAGTAACTCCGGTTCCCCGCGCTCAAGCACGGTGCGCACCGTACGCAGCCTGCATATTCTGGCGCGCCAGAACGCATTTGGGCTGGTGGTGGAGGGGGATGGGTTCCTCTACAACATGGTGCGGACCTTGGCGGGCACTCTCTTGGCCGTCGGGCGCGGTCGGATCGGGTTGGAGCGGATCGAGCGTGCCCTGTCCGACGGCAACCGTCTGGACGCGGGCCCCACGGCGCCGGCCTGCGGCTTGTATCTCCTGCGGGTGCTCTATCCTGAGCCCATCTTCGTAGGTCGTGATCGGGGTGTCGTGGGGGCACCGGGGCTGTTCCAGGTCTGAGCTTTCGGTCTCCCTGGGGGACCCAACCGCTTCAGGGGGCGCTACTTGGGAGGGGGACTCTGGCACCGAACCTTTATTGTTGACCCGACGTCGATCTTGGCCAAGGATGGAGGACTGCCTCGGAATTCGTTCCCGGCATGCTCTTTTTCCCGGAGGCCTGCGGACCCCGGTGATGCCCCTTGGGGCGTCCTTCGCAGGGCCTTCGGTTCCCATCAACCCCCTGCGCAAAGAGGCTGCCCATGAATACGGAAGTTGCCATCCTTCACCACGATTACCCCGCTGAGACGAGGGAAACGGTGGACAAGAAACTCCAGGGGTTGGCCAGGTTCTTTGACGGCATTCACGGCCTTTACGCCCGGCTGGAGAAGCAGGGAGGGGGGCACCGGGTCGAGCTGGTGGCGCATGTGGGCCGTGGCCCGATACTCAAGGCCGAGGTGACCCGGCAGACGTTCAAGGACGCTCTCGGCGAGAGCGTGGATCGCATGCGAGGCCAGCTCTCTCGCCACCGGGACAGGGTCAAGTTGGGTAAGCACCGATCCGCTTCCTGATCGGAGCCGGCCCCGCCGGTCTCGAGGGCGAGCCTTCAGGCGAGGGGAGAATGGCGCGCCCGGATTCACAGGGGCCGGGGGGGTTCAACCCGGGGCCCCTGATGTGTTAACCTGCCCGGGTCCCTTCAAATCCAAAATGAGTACGAACCTGATGAGTTGGTGGAAGCAGTTCAAGCCCAAGGCCTGCAGCGTAAAGCTCAAGGCCGAAGACAAGCGCTCGGTCCTGGCCGAGATAGCGGCAAATCTGGTGTCCGCTGGTCTCTTGGAGGCCAGCCTTGAGGAGGCTACTTTGCGCGTCCTGACAAGTCGCGAAGAGCTCGCATCAACGGGGATCGGGATGGGGGTGGCCATTCCGCACGTCAAGATCGACGGCATCGATGAGTCCATCTGCAGCCTGTCGGTACATGGTGAGGGACTCGATTGGGCTGCCGTGGACGGGGAACCCGTCCAGGTTCTGTTCACTGTCCTGCGTCCCATCGAGGCCACCGACAAGCACGACCCCGAAGATCACCTGGCCATGATGCGCTGGGTAGCGGGTCTGGCGCGGGATCCGGACTTCCGGAGCTTTGCCTGTCAGGCCAAGACGCGGACAGAGCTGGTGAACTTGCTGAAGGAAATGTCGCACGGCTAGGGGCGTCGTGTGACCCTGCGGCCAGGGTTGCAGGGTTTGAAGGACTCAGCCCCGGGAAGGATCCCGGATTAGCCTAGGATCAGACCATGAGAGTCGAGGGCGAGGCCGTCATCTGCAACGAATCGGGCCTGCATGCGCGCCCGTGCCACGCTGTGGTCTCCTTGGCCCTGGCTCATGCTTCGGAATTGCGGGTCGCCTGCGGTGAGCGGGAGGTCAACGGCAAGTCCATCCTCGAGTTGATGACCCTGGGCGCTTCAAAGGGGACGACCCTGCGCTTCAGCGCCGATGGGTCGGACGCGGAGGCCCTCGTGGCCGCCTTGGTCTCTTTGGTGGAATCGGGGTTCTCAGGCGTCTCCTAGGGGTGCCCGGCCCTTTTTTGCCATCCCATGGGGATTTGGCAGCCTTGCCCTCAACCCCAACCCGCTCCGCGTCCGATCTTTGCATTGGTGAGGGTGCCGTCTCGTTTTGGGACGTGCAGGATCACCATGGGCAACAACCGCCGAGAAGAGGGAGACACTGTGCTAGGTCAAGTGAAGAGCGTCATAGGAATCGACATGGGGACGAGCGCCGTCAAGGCCGTCGAAATGTCCCTGGAAGGTGGGAGCCCCGTACTGACGGGGTTCGGTCACGTGGACGTACGCCCCGGAGAAGGCCAGGAGGTCGCCCTGCGCGAGCTGCTGGCATCGGGTTCATTCCAGAGTAAGCGCGCCTCCATGGGGGTTGGCGGGCAGTCTACTGTCGTGCGCTACCTAGAGATGGTGCGCATGAGCGATGCGGAGCTCCGTCAGGCCATCCCCTTCGAACTCCAGAGCCACCTGCCCTTCGAGGTGGACGAGGTGACCTACGACTGTCAGGCCCTAGAGCTAAAAAGCTCTCCGGGACAGGAGAATTCCGAGGGGGGTAAGGAGCTGGACACCATGACCGTGCTCCTGGCGGCTTGTCGCAAGGACCTCATTGAGGAGCGACTGCGCTGGGTGCAACAGGAAGGCCTCACCCCCGTCGCCGTCAACCTCGACCTTTTTGCTCTGGGTAATGCCTGGGAGCTTGCGGGGCCCGCACCGCTCCTGACGCATGAGGGCGAAGGCGCGGACGCACCTTCCGAGCAAGATCAACGCACAACGCACAACGAGAGAGCCGTGGCCTTGATCGACGTGGGGGCCGGGCGCACTTCCATCAACGTCCTGTTGGCTGGCGAGACCTGTTTCAGCCGCGAGATTCCCCTGGGGGGAATGGACATGACCCAGGCCATTGCCCGACGCCTGAGCGTTGAGGCCAACGACGCCGAGGCTCTCAAGCGCGAGAGTGGTGGTCCAAGCGCAGAAGTTGAGGCGGCCATGTTGCCCGTGATCGAGGACCTGGCGGCCGAGCTCTCCCTTTCCATTGACTACGTTGAGCACCACCGTGGCATTCACGTTGCGGAGCTCCTGATCTCCGGCGGAGGCCTCCTCGTTCCGGGTGCGGTGCAGCACCTCGAGCGCGCCGTGGGGCGTCCCGCCCGGATTTGGAGCCCCCTGGAGGGCCTACGCATCAACGCTGAGCGAGTGGACTTGGAAGACCTGGAAGACAAGGCCTCTTCCCTCGTGGTGGCCCTGGGCTTGGCCGGAAAGGTAGCAGCCTGATGATTACGATCAACCTACTCCCCGAAGAGTATCGGAGGCGCATCCGCCCCTCGATCAAACTACTCGCGGTCGGGTACGGCGCCCTGGCCGTGGCCTCCTCGCTCCTGGCCTTTTGGGCTTGGCTGGTGTTTGGCGTCAGCACGACCTTGGATACCCAACGGGCTAGCCTCGAGACAGAGATGGCAGGCTTGGCGCCGCGGGTGACCTACCACCAGATCCTGCGCAAGGAGGCTGCATTCCACGCCTCGCGTGAGGACACCTTGGGCACCATCACTTCCAGTCGGGTCTTGTGGACCCAGGTGCTCGACGACCTTACGGACGTGGTCAACCGAGGCCATGAGGGCGAGCGTCACACCATCTGGTTCGACGGCGTCACCGCAAGCCTCTCTGATGGGGTGGGTCCGAACCAGAAGAGTGTCGGCAAGTTGGAGGCTCAAGGTCACTCGGGGTCCGGTGAGATTGATCAGATCAGCCACTTCCTTGCGGATCTTACGGACATGGAAATCTCGGCCCTGCCTGGAGTTTTCGGTCCGCCTTCGGCCCCTGAGGGCCGGCGCAATGCCGCAGATCCCACTGTGGTTCCCAGCGTGGACTTCTCGTTCCCCCTGCACCTCGAACTCCTTCCCAGTACTGAGCGCCGTCAGGGCACGCCCGCCGCCTTCTCATCCGAAACGCCAGCACCTGTCGTTCAGGTTCCAGGGGGGGCAAAATGAACATGAGCCATCGCAACGTCTGGCTTACTCTTGTGATCGGTTCCATCGTCGTCTGTGGTTCCCTTGGAGGCCTCGTGCAGGTGGCACGTCAAGATATCGAGGCGGCGCAGGTTGACCTTCAGAGCCTGCAGGATCAGGTCACCGTCGCGCGCGGCACGACCTCTCAAACTCCCAAGCTTGAACGCGAGGTCATCGTGCTGCGCGAGCTCTCCTCCTTCGTTGAGGAGACTCTGCCCAGTACTGAGGACCTGACGGCGTTGATCGAGGACCTGAAGGAATACCTGCAGGAGGCGGACGTCGAGGTGGAGTCCTTCGGTCTGCGCCCGAACAGGCCTTCGGCTCTGACCCAGAACACGGGTATTGACCGGATCGGCTACACCCTGACCTTTGAGGGCGGGCTCTTCGAGTTGATGACCTTCCTGTCACGGATCGAATCTGACGAGCGCTTTATGGCTGTGCGCTCCTTCAAGCTCGTGTCGGCCTCACGCGAGGCCTTGGAGCGCGAGGGACGCGCTTTGCACCACATCCAGGTGGACATTGAGACCTACACCTACCGCCCCGAGGACACCGTCGCGGAGGCTTCCATCGACGGCTACGGGCGCAAGCGCGACCTCCTGGTGGGGGATATCGGAACACGCGGCAAGGCCCTGCGTCCGAGCGTCTATCGCTTTGATGGAGATCTTGGCCGGCGCGATCCCTGGGTGGACCTGCGGGTCCCTGCTCAGGGAGAGGATGGCGGCCCGAGCGTTCAAGAGCAGGTGCAGTTCGTGGAGTCTCTGATCGATTTTGTCGAAAGGGCGCATGCGGAGTGGGTGCTTGTGCAGGCTAGCAGCAACAGCATCGACCGCATTGTCAAACGGGGGCGGCTGAGCCAGACCCTCGCCCAGCTCGACGAGGAGTTGCGCCGCCTGAATGCAGGCTTCGATATCCATTACGTGCCCGCCCTGCGGCGGTTCGAGTTGGAGGTCTTGGAGCCGCGTGACGCCCTGCGCCTGGCCATGGAAGAGGACAGCCAGTCAGGCCCCTCGCGTGATGAACTGCTCGCTCTGGAAGCGGCCATGCTTCGCCACCTGGAGCGCGCTGAGTTCGGCTTGGCCATGGATGCGTACGCTGCCCTCGAAGCTTCGCTGTCAAGAGTGCAGTCCGATCCCCAGCGCTGGGAAATCGCGCAACGCGTGAGCGAGTACGACCGGCAAGCCCGGACTGCATTCGAGTTCTCCGAGCTCGAGCTGCAATTTGGCGGCTCCGTCATCATCGAACAGGGCGATCCATCCGTGATCGTCATTCAAGACGTGCAGGGCACCCGCGAGGCCCGCTCGTACTCGGTGGGGGACTTCGTCCTTCCCGGGCTAGAAGTGGCCGCCGTCCGGCCCAACGAAGTCGTCTTCTATTTCAAAGGCTACGAACTGACCCGCGTCTATTGACGCTCACCCAAAAGGAACCGCCGGACTCTCGGCGGCGACGCACGTGAAACATCTACGAACGATCCTGATCCTTGCTTTGGGGCTTCTTGGCCTCTCCACCGCAGCCCAAGCCCAGGTACCCAGCCTGAACGCCCGAGTCCATCTGAACGTGGTGGACCAGGAGCTCTCTGAGGTGGTGCAGTTCGTCCGCGATCGTTCGGGGGCCAACATCGTCATCCTTGAAGGAGGCGAGCAGCGCGTGCGGGACCTGCAGGTCAATGACATCATGTGGCGCGATGCGCTTGAGTTCGCAGTGGATCTGGCGGGTTGCGTGCTGGACGAGGGTAAGAGCGGCGTGCTCACTATCTCCCGGCCCAAGCGCGTGAGCTTCGATCTGCGCGACGTCGACCTCAACGAGGTCATCATGACTATTGCGGCGGCCAGCGGAGCCAACATCATCATCGGTCCCGAGGTCGAGGGTACGGTGCGGGTCAGCATCAAGGACGTTCCGTGGCGGGATGCCCTCGAGGAAATCGTCAAGGCGCGTGGCTACACCGTGGTAGAGGAGCGTCGGAATATCCTGCGCGTCGTGGATCCCCTTACCCTCGAGCATCAGAAGGTCACCCGCAGCTACCAGTTGCGCTACCTGCGTCCCACGGGGCCGCGCGTACCCAAGATCGAGACCCAGTTCCATGTCGGCGGCGCCACCCCTCCCCAGGGGGATCCCGGGGACCACTTCACGGTCCTTGGAGCGCTTCGCAAAGCGCTCAGTGAGAACGGCGAACTGGATTTTATCGTGGAGCAGAACGTGATCATCGTGCGGGACACGATCCAGGTGCACGAGGCACTTGAGGAGATCCTGCGCCGTCTCGATGTCGAGCCCGCCCAGGTCTTCGTGGACGTGAAGTTCGTCTCCACCTCCAACACCGACCTGCTCGACCTAGGGGTCGACTATGGCGACTCTGGCCTGACGGGCTCCATCTCAGGGGGCCAAATCCCGATCGACTTCCCCTTCACCCTGGGCAAAGGCGGATTCGAAGACGACCTGTTCGCCGACCAGTCCGGGTCCGGCCCTTATGCCGATGACTCGCTCAGCAACAGCTCTGTGATCTTGCCTGACACCATCTTCGGCGCGCTCTCCTTCACCCAGTTCCAAGCGACCCTGCACATGTTGCAGCAGGATTCTTCTGCCGAGATCATTCAGGCCCCCAAGCTCGTCACCATGGATGGGCGCGAGGCGACGATCTTCGTCGGGGAGACCGTGCGCTACGCGGAGGCCAAGTCCGAGCAGGGCCAGGCGGGAGGCTTGCAATTGACCGTGGCCGAGGCCGCGGGCTCGCCCGTTGAAGTGGGCTTCCAGCTCCTGATCCGCCCGACCGTGGTACCGGGTACCAATCGCATCATCATGGAGGTCATCCCCAAGGAGACCAGCCTGACAGGCTCCTCCGGCACCACCGCACTGTCCCCCGCCGGGTTCGACATCTTCACCGTGGGCGCCGCGGGCGCGGAGGGCAGTATCGCCCTACCCCGTACGCGCTCCTCGACCCTCATCACCCAGATGATGGTTGAGAGCGGCCAGACGGCCGTCATCGGTGGTTTGACTACCGATGTTGACACGGAATCCGAGTCACGCGTTCCGTTTCTCTCCTCCATCCCCGTGGTGGGCGAGCTCTTCAAGCACAAGTCCAAGAGCCGCGAGCGGAGGAGTCTTGTCATCTTCCTCACCCCGCGCATTGTGCGCACGACTCAGGACACGGAGTTCCTCCTACAGCAGGAGCTGATGCGCCGCCGCACGCGCCTGCATGACGAAATCGAGGCTCTGGTTAACCCCCAGCAGTCCCCCGGGGGGGCGGCACCTGGGGGGGCCTCGCCCGCCGGGAACCCACTCTAGTGGGGTCTGGAATGAGCTCAACGGCCATCAGATCTCATTTTTAGGGACAGGTGGTAGGATCGGGGCACCCGACAGGTCAGCATGACCTTGTCCCCAGCTGACCGAGCGTCAGCGGGGGTGGGATCAGCGTCATGGGGCAGCCCCGTTGCTCTCCGCGGTCCCCCAACTCATGCCAGGGCGATCCCGCCTTGGCCCATCACCAACGATTGTTCACGGCCGGTGCACGGCACCGGTCATCAAGACAGCTTTCACGATGGGGGACACGCTCCCCGATCATCCGTTCAAAACCCAATCAGTGACGTGTTCAGCGGCCTGGCTCGCGCGGCGGTTCTTCCGCCCAAGATGACGCCAGGCGCTCCGTCCAGTCGGAGACGACATGACTCAGCAAGTATTTTCGGGCGACATCGGCCCGGAGCCTGACGACGCCCATTACAACTCGGATTCCACGCCCAGCATGGGCGGAGACTCATTCGGCTCTGGAGTGCAAGACTCCAGCTCCCAGCCAGAATCCACCCCCAAGACCGCATCCGGATCCCGCGGAAGATCGAGGTCCCGAAGCCGCTCCAAGGCCCCGACCTCCAAGGCCCCGACCTCCAAGGGATCTGACGCCGGCTCAGGCTCGGAGGCGGGCGACTCTTCGGGTTCCGAAGAGAAGCCTCGACGCAAGCGCACGCGCTCGCGCCGCCGCTCGGGCGGCCGGAGCTCCGAGTCCGCGGCGGCCGCCACGGACTCAAAAGAAGAGAAAGCGGGGGACGCCTCGCCGGATGACTCCGGCTCCGAGAAACCGGTCCGTACGCGACGGCGCGGGAGCCGTGGAGGTCGAAGGCGGCGCTCCAAGGCCGGTCCGCGGGAGGCGGGCACTCGCAGCGCACTGGCCGTAGAGGCCATTCCGGGAGAAGAGGACCTGGCCGATCTGCCCGTAGAGGGTGGTCGCGGGGGAGATGGCGCACAGACCAGGACGCGGCGCAAGCGCACGCGGCGTGGCGGTCGCGGCCGCAAGAAGGCCTCGGACGAGGAGGGCAACGAAGAGGAGTCCTCGGAGGATTCTAGCTCGGAAACGCGCAGGCAAACCGGACGCAAGAAGGCCACCAAGAAGCGAGGCCGGAAACCCGCAGGCACAGCCAAGACGGACGAGGAACTCGAGGCCGAAACCCTTGCAGAGCGCAAGGAGTCGATCCTCGTGAACGCAGAGGATCAGGAAGAGAAGCGGGTTGCCGTTGTCCGCGGAGACCTCATCGTCGATTTCCTGATGACCTCCGAGAACCAACAGTCCCTCGTCAACGATATCTACCGCGGCCGCGTGGTAAATCTGGAGCCCGCCATCGGGGCGGCTTTCATCGATTTCGGTCAGGGCCGCAATGGCTTCCTGCACACCTCCGATGTGGTCTCCTCTTACGGCGAGAAGGACTTCAACTTGAAGGCTCTCCTCACGAGCCAGGTTGAGCCCGAGGAATGGGACGAGGCTTCCAGCCAGCCCAGGGTGGGTGCAGAGATCTCGGACGAGGTTGCCGATCAGGCACAAGATGCCGACGCCGACGCCGATGTCGACGCTGATTCCGATTCCGATTCCGATTCGGGCGACGGAGGTGAAGAGGATTCATCCAGTTCGACCGAGGAGAAACCAGCTGGCCGTGGTCGCCGCGTCAAGAAGAAGGCCAAGCGCCAGGGCGGACGCAGTCCTCGCTCCCGAGGGCGCGAGCGCAAGCCCATATCTGACCTGCTGAAGAAGGGCGATCAGGTGGTCGTTCAGGTGACCAAGGACGCCATCGGCGACAAGGGGCCGACGCTCACCACCTACCTGTCCATTCCCGGCCGATACCTGGTGCTCATGCCCTCCATGAGCCACACGGGTGTGAGCCGCAAGATTCCCGACGACAAGGAACGTCGTCGACTCAAGCGCATCCTGTCGTCCATCAAGGTTCCCGAGGGCATGGGCGTGATCGTTCGCACTGCGGGAATCGGCAAGACGAAGACCGACCTGCAGCGAGACGTTAATTACCTCCTAGGGGTCTGGGAGAACTTGGGGCAGAAACTGGAGAAGGGCCGCGGCCCTGCAGTGCTGTACCAGGAGTCCTCCCTGGCGATCCGCACCCTGCGCGATCTGTTCAACGCGCGCACCAAGGAGGTGGTCATCGATGACTCCGAAGTGCACGAAGAGGTCCTGAGTTTCGCTGCTGAGTTGATGCCCGATCAGGTCGATCGCATCAAGCGCCACGAAGGTAGCCGCCCGCTCTTCCACGAATTCGGGATCGAGCAGGACTTTGAGAAGATCTTTGCGCGCCGTGTGGAGTTGCCGTCCGGAGGCTCGATCGTCTTTGATCAGGCCGAGGCCTTGGTCGCCATTGATGTGAACTCGGGTCGCACGCGCACCAAGTCCTTTGACTTCGAAGAGGTCGCGCTCAAGACCAACATGGAGGCGGTTCCCGAGATCGCGCGACAGATTCGCCTGCGAGACCTGGGTGGGATCATCGTCTGCGATTTCATCGACATGATGAAGAGTTCCTCCAACCGACAGGTGGAGCGAGCGCTGCGCGATGAGTTTGCCAGCGATCGCGCGCGCTCCAAGATGGGCCGCGTCAGCCAGTTCGGGCTCTTGGAAATGACACGCCAGCGGCTGGGGCCCGGTGTACACAAGAAGGTGTTCACGACCTGCGCCCGCTGCCGGGGCACGGGTAGCATCCGGTCGGTGGCCTCGCGGGCCCAGGCCATCATCCGCCGCTTGGGGGCTGCGTTGACCCAGAAGGGCTTCAGCAAGGTTGAAGTGCGCGCACACCCCGAAGTCGTCGACTTCCTGAAGGCCGACCTGTGGGACTACGTGCGAGCCATGGAGCACCGCTCCGAGCGGGAGCTGGACTTCATCGGAGTGCCCGACCAGCCCGAGGACAGCGTGCTCCGCTACCTGCGCGCCGATGGCCGCGAGGTCCGCCCCGGGGGGCGCCGCAAGCGGTAGACCCCAGATGGCCCCCCAGGGCCTACTCAATAGGGGCCTCCAGGGGTGGCGGGCGCATCCTGCCATCGCTAGACTCTCCGCCCTAATCGTCCATCCTTAACCGACGCCCGCGGGAGAATTCACCGTGGGAGAGCCGGGACACACGTCCCGGATTGACAGCAAGCGAGAATCCTGTGTACGCCATTATCAGCGACCGCAACAATCAGGCCAAGGTGAGTGTCGGCGACGTCGTCGCCTGCGACCTCATGGATGCCACCCCCGGCAGCGAATTGATCTTCGATCATGTCCTGCTCGTCTCAAACGAAGGGGAAGTCAAGATCGGCACGCCCAATGTGGAGGGCGCGAGCGTCAAGGCCGAGGTTATCGGCGAAGCCAAGGGCAAGAAGTTGGTCATCTTCCGCTTCAAGCGCCGCAAGGGTATCCGCCGCAAGACGGGCCATCGCCAGCACTACACCAAGGTGCGCATTACCGAGATCAACGGCTAGTAATCAAGGACCTCTTCAATGGCACATAAGAAAGGACAGGGAGCCACTCATAACGGCCGTGACTCCAACCCGCAGTTCCGGGGCGTCAAGCGCTTCGGTGGTCAGGCTGTCACGGCAGGCACCATCCTGGTCCGCCAATGCGGTACGCGCTTCAAGCGTGGAACCAACGTGGGCCTCGGCAATGATTTCACCCTCTACGCTCTGGTTGATGGGACCGTGCGATTCCAGAAAGGGCGTCGGGTCCACGTGGATCCACTGAGCGCCGAGTAGCGCACCGAGTTCCTTCCGGTGGGAGCTCCCGCTGGTTGGTCTGCCGCCATGGAAAAACGCAGGGCTGAACGATCATGTTCCGCGACGAAGCCAGCATTGAAGTGATTGCAGGCAAGGGGGGGGACGGAATGTCCTCGTTCCGGCGTGAGAAATACGTCATCAAGGGCGGTCCCGATGGCGGCGATGGCGGTGACGGGGGCAGCGTCCTACTCGTTGCCAGTTCGGAGTTGAACTCACTCCTCAAGGTGGGTCGGTCCTATCGCTACAGCGCGGACAAGGGGCAACCCGGCGGATCGCGTAAGTGCACGGGGGGTCGCGGTCAGTCGCGGCGCGTGGCCGTTCCTGTGGGGACCCAGGTATTCGATGCGGACGAGGGCACGCTGTTGTTCGATTTGGCTCATGAGGGCGATGAACTGCTGGTTGCCAAAGGTGGTCAAGGGGGCAAGGGCAACGTGCGCTTTGCCAACTCCGTGCGTCAGGCGCCGAACCACTGCACGCCTGGTAAGGATGGCGAGCGCCGATCCCTTAACTTGGTGCTGAAGATCTTCGCGGAGGTGGGGCTCCTGGGCCTGCCCAACGCGGGCAAGTCCACGTTTCTCTCGCGCGTCACCGAGGCGCGGCCCAAGATCGCAGACTACCCCTTCACAACTCTGGACCCCCAGGTCGGTATCGCCAAGGTCGGGGACTATGACACCCTGGTCTTGGCGGACCTGCCCGGCTTGATCGAGGGGGCGGCCGAGGGAGCTGGCCTGGGCCACCAGTTCCTGCGCCACGTGGAACGCTGCCGTGTCCTCCTACACTTGGTGGACGTTTCCACTGGCGCTACCGACGAGCCCGCACAGGCCTGGCGCACCCTGGACCGTGAGCTGCTGAACTACTCAGCGGACTTGCACGCCAAGCCGCGGATCACCGTGGCCACCAAGCACTTTGAGGACGAGGGTTCTGCGGAGGGGCTGGAGGCCCTGCGTCGGGCCGTGGCGGAGGCCGGGGAGAAGAGGGAGCATCCGGGCCGGGTCCACCCCATCTCGTCGGTCACAGGGGAGGGACTGTCCGAGCTCCTGTCTCTGGCTCAGACACTTGTGCGCGATGAAGTGGATCGGGCTCAAGGGGCCTAGTCTCCAGGGCCGATGGGGGGGGTGGAATTCAGCCATTCCGTTGCCCATGCCCGAATCCAATCATGCACCTCAGGGGGCTCCCCTTGACGAGGAAGTCAGCTTCGCCGATCTGGCGCGCGGGCAGTCTTACGAGACCGGCACGGGGTCTATCCCGGCTCCAGCGGGTCGGCAGGTGCTTGAGGGATGGCTGGCACAGATGGTTGAGCATCAGGCCTCGGACCTGATTCTGCGCGCCGGCTCGCGACCTTCCCTGCGCCTCGCAGGCTCCATCCGATTCCTGCCGGGCCGCGTGCCCGGCCCGGGCCCGCTGACGGAGATCATGATGGCCATCCTCGGCGCTGAGCGGATGGCGGACTGGTCCAGCAGCGGAGCCGTGGATGCAGCCATCCAGCTGGACGGCCTCGGGCGTTTTCGGATCAACGCCTACAAGCAGATGGGCGAGCCCGCCCTCGTGATTCGCCGCATCGGGTCGTCGGCGCCGGATCTCACTCAACTCAACCTGCCCCACGCGGAGTTGGCCGAGCTGGCCATGCGTCGCCGAGGGCTGGTTCTAGTAACGGGTGTGGCGGGCTCGGGCAAGTCCACCACTCTGGCCGCCATGATTGAACACATGAACCGCCATGGTGAGCGTCACGTGATCACCCTGGAGGATCCCGTGGAGTTGCTCTATCAGGAGCAGCGCTGCGTGATCAGTCAGCGTGAAGTGGGGTCCGACACGCCCACCTTCGCTGAGGGGCTGCGCCATGCCCTGCGTCAGAGCCCGGACGTCATCCTGATCGGTGAAGTGCGCGATGCGGCCACCATCGAGGCCGCGTTGGAAGCCGCCGAGACAGGCCACCTCGTGCTCTCAACTTTGCACACGGTAAACGCTGCTCAGACCCTGGACCGCATCCTGGGGTTCTTCCCCGATTCCGCGGGCGAGCAGGTGCGTGCCCGATTGGCGGAGAACCTGGCCGGAGTTCTTGGCCAGCGGCTCCTGCCGTGCGATGCGGGCGGACAGGTCCCTGCTTACGAATTGATGGTCACGAATCCATACTTGCGACAGTGCATCTTGGAGGGTGAGCCGAGTGAAATGGCGCGTACGATCGCCGCAGGTGGACCCGGACTGACCTCCTACAACCACTGCCTTGAGGGGTTGGTACGCAGCCGGCAGGTTGAACTGGATGAGGCCCTGGCCGCCAGCGATCGACCCGAAGAGCTTCTGCTCAGCCTACGCGGCATCCGTAGCGGCCTTGAGAGGACCTTGCGCATGGGGGAAGACGAGGGCCACCCCCAAGTGGGGCCCAGTGGCCCGGATCATGGCTCCGAGCCCGGCGGTCTTCGGCTTAGCGGCAGCGAGTGAACTCCTGACAAAGCCGTCCCGGAGAGCAAGAAGTCCAAAAAGACACCGATCCACTGGAAGAGACCGCGTCTCAGAGCGTCCAGGACCGTACCGATTCAGCCTGAGCCCTCCTGAGGCAACGTTCGCGGCTGGGAATGCGCCCTCCGTGCGGCTAGGATCGACCCCACACCATGGACGTAGCGAGCATAAAGAGAACTAGCTGGATCATCTCCGCGACCCTATCCCTGGGCTTGGGGTATGCGGTCACGGACTACGTCCAGCGGGACAAGTCCCGTCGCGACAACGAAGACGGGCGCCTCGTGATCGTCGATCCCGAGTACGTGGATGGGGTGTGCAAGGCTGATGTGAGGTTCGAGGTGGACGTCAAGCAAGGCTTGATCTACGAGGACGCGGGCGAGGTCCACGGACTCAAGCGCACTTTCTTGAACATGAACTGGACGGGCTACGAAGCGCCCGTGGCGGTGAAGCCCACGACGGCGGGGCCCGTCCCGACGGGCCCGCGCTACAAGCCCCTCGACACGGTCCTGCTCGTCTTGATGCTGGCGGTGAATGACCTGGACCCGGGCGCGTCCTTTGCGTCCATCGAACTCATCCAGGAAAAGGAGAAACTGGAGTTGCGCGTGGGGAACACCCTTCCCAAGCCCCATGACTTCGCCGTTGTGCACGCCATCAAGAACACGGGCATCGAATTCGCCTTCAAGCAGGATGGTCGGCCCAACGAGAGCCTTGCGCCGACGAGCATGGACGATGGCAATCTGATCACCAAGCTGGGGGATGGCGGCGTGCGCATGGCCAAGGGGAACGAGATCCCCCGCGTCAAGAGCAAGCACTCCGATCGCCCCAGCCAAACCGAGGAGCTCGGCAACAACGTCTTCCTGCTCGGCACCGAGGACTTGGACTACTTTGGCAAGAACTACGCGGCCATTCTCACCGACGAAGTGCAGACGGCCACGTACTACGACGAGGACGGAAAGCGGGCGGGTATCGAGATCAAGAGCATTGCCAGTGGCTCGGTTGCTTCGCGGCATGGCGCTCAGGCCGGTGACGTTCTGATCAGTATCAACGGTCAGGCTGTCAGCAGTGAACATGAGGCCATCAACTTCGTGAAGAACAACCAGGACCAGTACAGCGTTTGGAATGTCGTCGTGGAACGCCTCGGGCGCCGCGAGACGATCGTCTACACGGACCCCAACAACTAGAGGGAGCGGCCTTGGGTGGGGACTCGGACCCGCATGGGGCTTTACTCCCCTTCCCTCTCTGATCGAGCGTCATGCCGCACGCCATCCTCGCCCTCGCCCTCGACCTCGGCAACAGCACCTGCCGATTGGCCTCCGTGGCCGCACCAGATGAGGGGGGAGCGGTGGAAGTTCTGCTCCGCCTACCGTGCTCGCAGGATCTGGTCCGCGAGTTGGCTGGTTGGTTTGACGCTCACCCCCTCCCGTCCGGGACGTGCGTTGCCTTGTCCAGTGTGGCTAGCGAGGCGCAGACGGACGAGGTGGCCGATCTTCTCACCCGGATCGCTGAATGCGTACCTTGCGTCCAGCCCCCCGCTGGCCTGGACCTGTGCCTAGAGGACTCCCGGGGGATCGGGTGCGATCGGCTCTACGCTGCCCGCGCGGCTCTGGATTTGAGCGGCATGCCCACCGTGGTCGTGGACGCAGGTACGGCGCTGACCGTGGACGCCGTGCGGCCTTGTCGCAATTCGGATGCCGATCACCTGCGAGGGGAGTTCCTGGGAGGCGCGATTGCTCCCGGCCCGCGGCTCTTGGCCGAGGCGCTGACCCGCGGTGGTGCGCGTCTGCCCGGTGTGGACGGGCGGCCTGGGGCTCCTGCTCTTGGAAAGGACACCCCCTCAGCGCTCGAAGCGGGTATCGGTGTGGGCTTCGAGGGGGCCGCGCTGCATCTGGTTCAGCGAGTCGCCGATGAGGCGGGTCTGGATCAACCGGCCACTGTGCTGACGGGCGGTGCGGCTCCATTCCTGCGAGCGGCCTTGCGCGCAGCAGCACCGGGCCCCTGGTTTGAGGATCCGGAGCTGGTGCTCCGGGGGCTGGCTGCCAGTGCAAGGGATGTTCAGGACGGCAGGTCGTGAGTGTCCGCCGACTAACTCCGGCAGGCGTGGGAGGCGTGTCCGTAGTGGAGGTGAGCGGGAGCACGAGCCTCGGACGGTTGGAGGAGGTCCTGGGGAGAGCTCTGCCCGGAGAAGGGAGGGCCGCTTTGGTGCGCCTGATGCGCACACCTGCGGACCAAGGCGGGCCGGGTGGCCAGGATCCTCGTGGAGAGGACCTCTTGGATGAGGGACTTCTCTTGCACCGCGGCCCAGAATGCGTGGAGCTGTGTCTGCACGGCAACCCTCTACTGGTGCAGGAGGTGATCCAACGCCTTGAGCCGGAGAGCGAGCCCGATGCGCGGGAGAGAGATCTCAGCGTGGAAGCCGCGGCCTGGCAGCGGTTGCCACACATCGAGAGTGAGTGCGGCGCGCGCCTTGTTCTGGATCAGGCCCAAGGGGCGCTGCGCAGGGAGGCCCTCGCGTGGGCCCGGGGTGAGGTGTCGGGACCCACGTCCTGGGTTGATCGCCACCGTTCGTCGGCAGCCCTTGTCCGCCCACCCCTGGTCGTGCTGACCGGCGCGAGCAATACGGGCAAGTCCACACTATTCAATCTGCTGCTGGGAGAAGAGCGCGCCATGGTCAGCGGAGAGCTGGGTACGACGCGCGATACCCTCGCTGCCCCTCTCGCTCTAGACGACTGGGTCGTGCGGCTGGTGGACACAGCCGGTGTGCGCGACCTGGGCTCCACAGCGAAGGGGGCCGTGGAGGCCGAGGGCATGCGCCTCGGGCGCGAGCTCTCTGCTCGGGCTGAGCTGACGCTGGAGCTTGTGGACTACCAGGGTCTGTCCCCTGATACCTGGCCCGACCCGGCCCCTGAGCCGGGCAGGCGCGTGCTGGTCAGCCGAGCCGATGCCATGAGCGAGGAGCTTGCCGCCTCAAATGGGAAGCTGGCAATCTCAGCGCTGCGAGATCCGGAGCACGCGCGAGCTCTCGTGGGTGATCTGATTCTTGAGGGCTTGGGTTGCACGGGGCGCGAAGCCCGCTGGCAGGCCGACCGTGGTGTTCCCTTGGAGCTGGAACGGGCTGAGGCCCTGGACGGCGCGCGTCCGTTGCCCCCGGGGGAAGCGCGAGAGAGCAGGGTGCTTGGTGTCCTGAATGGGGACACTTCGGGTCAGGTAAGCCCGTCGACGCGAGTTGCCCATGGGAACCCTCACCCGTAGAATGAGCGAGCCCAAGGCGCCCTTGCCCGGATGCGTTTTGACCCTGCTTCTCTTGAACCCAACGGACTTTCGGATGGCATGTGAGTGTCATCCTCTGGGCGTATTACTGCTCCTCACGGGGGGGAATCCGTCCCCTGCGTGGGAGGACTTGGGCGAGGCCCCTGGTTTGGACGCCGCCATCGAATGACCCAAGCTCCCCGACATCTGGTCTCCATTGACGACTTCTCCGTGGAGGAGATTCGCGCGCTCTTCGCTGCGGCGGACCGCTTCGCTGCCGACCCGCGTGGCCACGCGGATCTGTGCCCCGGCATGATCTCGGCCAGCTTGTTCTACGAGCCCTCCACCCGGACCCGCCTGTCCTTCGAGTCCGCCATGTTGCGCCTCGGAGGAGGCGTCATTACGGCGGCTGAGATGCAGCAGTCCTCGGCCTCCAAGGGTGAGTCCCTGGCTGACACGGTGCGAGTGGTTGGTGGCGCGTACTCGGATGTGATCGTCCTGCGCCACCCCAGTGAAGGTGCTGCGCGCCTGGCCGCTCAGTACTCCCCCGTGCCCGTGATCAACGCTGGGGACGGCGCCCATGAGCATCCGACCCAGACGCTCTGCGATCTCTACAACCTGCACGTAGAGCGGGGGCGCATCGAAGGCCTGGACGTGGTCCTGGCCGGGGACCTCAAGTACAGCCGGACCGTGCACTCTTTCGCCTACGCCCTGGCGCGCTTTGGGGCCAATATCGTCTGCGTACCCCAGGCGGGCTTCGAGATGCCCGATTACGTGCTGAGCCGACTGCGCGAGGAGTTTGGGGTGGAGCCCATCCGAGCCGATGCCAGACGGCTTGGGAACCTGGCCTCAGACAGTGATGCCGTGTATCTGACGCCTCAGAAACCGCACCAACTTTCCTTGTTCACCGACGCAAGAGGGTGGGAAGTGGAGCATGTGGACGCCCTGTACATGACCCGTCCACAAACGGAGCGCCATGCGGGAGCGGAAGTCTCCGGGGCGTCCTATCCGCGGCTTGAAAAAAGATCCATGGCCGTGGAATCACTTCGTGATGCCGTGGTCATGCACCCCCTGCCGAGGCGAGACGAGATCGACTCGGAGATCGACTCGGATCCGCGCAGCATCTACTTCAAGCAAGCGGCTCGGGGCGTGCCCATCCGCATGGCCATCCTCGGCCTCCTCTTGGGGCGCGCGGATCTCGGCGTGGAGCCCGCTGCGCAAAGACCGGAGGGTGTCGCTGTTCGGGTGGGGGGGAATCCATGTCCCAATCCGGCCTGTATTTCGCGCACCGAGACCCGTCACGTGACTCCGGCATTCACCCTGGCGGGGAGGGCACCCTTGCGTGCTCACTGTGCCTACTGCTCAAGAGAGCTGACCTTCGAGTGGGTGGGCTGCTCCTCGACCCGTCACTACCATGCCCCCGGAGCTGGCGATCTGCGCCGTGTGCGTGCCGACCATCTGGTCTTCTTCGCGGACCGGGCCGCCGCTGAGGCGTGCGGATTCGAGCCGGCTGCGCGCTCTCGGGATGGTGTCTCAGCTGGCTCAGGGCCTAGCTGAGGCAGAATTCTGGGCACGGAGGCCCTATCTGCTAGGGGGTGAGATTGCCTCAGGGGCTTCAGGGCAGCCGGGAGGTACTCGCGCAGGGCATGTGCGCTTGGTTGACAAACGAATGTGCAGAATCGCACATTGGGCCCGTTACGTTCACGCGCAAGGGGGTAGTGTTCGATGTAACCTCCTTTGAAATATAGAGTTACGTCGATTTGAGTGTCCACAATCCGAACGGCACGGCGTTTGTATCTGAAGGGGGTAATTCCTCCCATTCCACAGCCAAGGCATCGGGATGAGGGGTTTCCGGGGCCACCCGCTGGCCCTCGTCCTCTGATCTTTTGCACCCCGGCCCTTATTCCTTGGCGGTTGTCTCCTTGACCCTAGGGCTCAAACTCAGACAATAGTAACCACGCCGATCGCCCCCCCCTGGATAGCCGCCTACTGGCCTATCCCCGGAGGGGTTTCACACCCCAACTGCACCCCTCGTCGAGTCCTCGCTTGTGAGCACTCTTACTGGGGATCCGTAGGCCGGGTGCCTAGCGAATCTCACCACATGATCCACTCTCCTCAGCCTTCCCGTATCCACGCTTCATCCTCCCAATCGCTCACCAAGTGGGGGGCGGGTCTGACCCTCGGCCTCATCCTTGCGGGTTGTGGAGCCGGACCGAGCAGCTCGGCGACCACGGCGGCCCACTCCCCTGGCGACCTTGTTGCCAAACCGGGAGGAGGGTTCTTCTACGCCGACGCCAACAACATGGGCAACGGGTCGGAGGTGCACCTCTCGCGTCAGGCGTATGGTCGCCTTGTGGAGGTTTTTGGCCTGGATTCGTCGGGCGTCAGAGTTCACATGGCAAGCGATTTCGTCATGGCTCCCAGCCAGGTCAGCGACGGGCAGAACTACTTGGTTGAGGCCAATCCGGTAACGGCCCAGCAGGTGCTCGTCATTCTCCGCGATGTGACGGATACGACCGCCGGAGGGGGGCTGCAGCAATTCCATGGTCTGCTGTACTCGGTGGGCGAGAACCTGACGCCGATCTTCGATGCTGACACGGCGGGCGCCGGCCTCTACTCCATGGTTCCTCGCAATTCGGCCATCGTCCTACAGTTTGACGACGTGATGGACCCTTCCACCATCAGCGAGACCACCCTGCGTTTGTCGGTCGGCAGTCCACCGGTAACCCCCTTTGAGGCACGCGTCCTGCCTGACCCGTTCCACGGCGAACTCATCTCCGCAGGAGGCGGTAGTTCGCCCATCTATCGCGCCACCCGCATTATCGTCGATACGACCGTGACGGAGATCGAATCGTTCCAGTATGAGCCGCCCCTGCCGATCAACGGTGTTGGCTTCCCCGCCGGACTGGACGTGAACCTGGCCAGCGTGGAGATCCGGATTCCCACGGTGACAAACTCCTCGGTAGGCCAGACCAAGCTGCTGATGAACCCTTCAGGGCACCCCCTGTCCACCAGCAACAACGGTCCCGTGGACTGGAGTTCACCAACGGTGGACGTGACCCGGGCGGCTCGTGCCGGTGGTTCGGGTGACGTGACCGGCGATGCGTACAACGGATTCCTACTGGACAACCTTCCACCCGAGGTCGTGGGTACTCAGCAGGTCAACATCGACGTGGATCCCCAATACCTGGGTGGTGCGGATTTCCTGCTTCCGCAGGTGACCTTCGACTCGGTCTTCTGTTCCACGACCCCGAGTGCGGGGGACGTGTTCTACCAGGACGGGCTCTTCGCCGAGGTCAGTCAGGCGCCCAGCATCGTCAAGGATGGGGTTCTGAAGAACGTGGTTGTGCGCGTGCTGCTTTACCCGACCCCCTGGGATGATGCTGGCAGCCAAGGGGTCCAGGAGTGGATCTTGAACGGACAGGGTGTGTGTGAATTCCTGGCGGCCTTCGATTCGGCTGACGACCTGGGTCAGGAGACGTGCTTTGTGCGCATCCTGCCGACGCCCGTGGGGTATCCCAGCCAGCCGACGACCGGGCTGGCTCCGGCGTCCTCGTTCACGCTGCGCTTCAGTGAGCCCATGGATCCGGCTTCCGTCACGGCCTTCGATGCCATGACCCTGACCCGGCAGCCCATGCCGCCGACGGGGCAGCCGCCTCTGCCCACCAGCGACTTTGTGGTTGGCTCCATGGGGCAGACACTGGACCTGTTGGAGTTCACCTATGTTCCGGACCTGCCCTTGGCCCACTGGCTGGGGACCCCTTGGGACTACTGGCTGACCCTCTCTGCCGAGGATCTGGGCGCGACGGACCTGTCGGGCAATCACCCGGGGGATCTACTTCCCTCCATCAAGGCCAGCACCGATCCCACGGCTATCAACCAACGTAACGGCGGACGCGTGAGTCGCTTCACCGGTATGGACGAGGAGGCTCCCCTGGGCACGCCTCAGACCGGGCCCATTCCGGAGTGGACGGGTCAGCATCTTTACGACCTGGTTCGCCAGTCGATCAAGCCGCGGCCGGTGGTGCGTACCTGGACCAACGTGGACCGCTCCCAGCCCATGGTGACCCAGATGGTTGCTTTCTCCCTGGGTATCCAGACGCCTCTCTCCAGCTTGGGGAGCAAGATGCAGCAGATGTGGCGCTACGTGGACTTCTCCTACGGTTTGGCGGACCCGTCCAATCACAACGTGGATCTGGAGGGCATCTGGTGGGCTCCGGTGGGGGGCGCGGTGGCCTCGGACTACTTCGCGAATTTCGAGATCCAGATGGGCCACTCGCTGTATGCGCCGGATGAGTACATCGATCCGGGCTCCCTGTGGCCGCGCTATCCCATCAGTGGCTTCAAGCCCAACTTCGCGAGCAACTACTACGACCAGGCGAATGATCCGCCGGCGGTCGTCCACCCCCGCTACTTGGGTTACCTCGTCAGCCCCGGCGACCTGACCGTTCACCCGGTTTCAGGGACCAAGCTGATGCCTTATCCCTGGAACCGCAGCGCGGCTCCCGAAGATTGGACGACCTACACCTGGCGTGATACGACCCTGCGCAAGCGTGCAGGGCCTAAGTGCGGTGGTGTCGATCCGCAGCAACTGTGGAAGGCTTTGGGCCTGACGGATCCTGGCTGCTTCTACTACAAGCAGGCTCAGGTTCGGTCGATCGGTTTGGCTCTCCTGACGGAATTCCGGTGCTTCCCCGACCAGGGAGCCTCCGGTATCAACGGCCTCGACATATCGCTGGCGGCCAACTCATCTTCCAAGCCGTATTTCCGGGCCTTCTCCACTGGTGGCTACAACCAGTCGGGTATCCCGGAGACGGTCGACCCCGATACGGAAAACAAGGCCAACGGTGGCTTCAATCCTGGCTCGAAACCTCCGGGTAAGCCGACATACGGACTGGACAACGCCTTCTACATCGGAGCGGCGGACTTCGTCGTGCGCGTGAGTCACAGCCACTCGATCTGGTTCCCGGCGACCAATCCCAAGGACGGTACGTATTTCGCCCAGCCCCTCTACATGGCTCCGACGATGGAGCCGCGTCCGGAGGACCAGCCCGCGGGTACTTCGGTCTCCCTGGCGTTCCGTGGCGTGAAGAAATCCACCCCCGTCGCTCCCGCTTGCGGGGACGGACCCGAGCCCTGGATGGAAAACGCGACCACCCTGGATGCGTATGGCGATCACTACGACGATTGTGTCCTCAATTGTCCGCCGATTCCCAACCACAACGGCAAGATGGAAAACACTAAAATCAACTTCTTCGGTGATGGACAGTGGGTGACAGATATCACCCTGATAGACACCGCCAAGTATTACCAAGTGCGTGTCACCTTCCAATCGGACATTTTCACGGGTCTCGGCCCTGAGCTGTCCGCCGTGGCGGTGGCGTGGATGGTCCCCTGAGATCTAGGTTCGGTTCGGCGGAGTCCTCTGACGGGCTCAGCCGGGCACCCTCCCAGCCGATCTTTTCACCCCGTACAGTTCCAGCTCTGAGGCTTCCCGCCTCTCTCTCCCTCCCGTAGCCAACGACTCCATGCGATCTATCACCCACTCCACCTCAGCCACCCTCCTCTCTGGCGGCGCGCCTCGTGGCTCAAAGAAACCCCACGGCATGTGTTCTCGGACACGCTCTCGGACACGCTCTCGGCGCCCGCTCTTCTGGGCGCCCCTGGCTGGTTTGACCCTGTGGGCGGTATCGGGTTGTGGCGGCGGCGTTGCATCCGGCACAGGGGCGAGTGGGGCCCAGTTCACCATTGAGAGCATCAATGTCCTGCAGGGCATGGAATGGAAACTCAACAGGTCGATCGACATCACTTTCAGTGACGATGTGGACTTCGCGACGGTGACTATGAACACGATCAACATCGTGGATCCGGTAGGCCGTGCCGCAACGGGTGTGTTCAGTTTTCCGACCCTTCCCAATGGGATGATCGACAAGCGTACGGTCCGGTTTCAACCGAACTGTCCCCGTCTACCCGATTTCAGCGACGCAGGGCTGGTACCTAGCACCTCGTATCGCTTGGTCGTGCTGGGCTCTACCTCAGGTGGCGTCACCGTGCTTAGCGCGAGTGGTGAGAGTCTGGACGTCGGGGGAATGGTCAATTTTTCGACCCCGAACTCCTCGGACGCTCTGACCCTGTTCCTGGATACCGTACCCGGGCCGCCGTCCATCCGCCTGCGCGGCTCCTCTGGAGTGGCCACGGATGATCTGGACGCCTGCTACGTGGACGTGGGTGGTCAGCGGATCTATTTCGAACTGGATCTCTCGGATCAGACCGGCCGCATTCCCATCGATTTGCCCCTCAACCACTACAGCATTCCCGAGAACCAGGTGAGCGTGGTGGTGCACTTCAACCAGCCGGTGGATGCGACCCCGACGAACATTGACCCGTCCTACGTTTCCATCCAGTATTTCACCGGCTTGGTTTGGACGGACATCCAGTCGGATATGGACCTGTTCGAGAACTGCACGGACACCGGGGCAGCCCTGCGGATGATCCCGCGCGGCATCCTGCCCCAGGATAGCCCCCTGCGCGTGGTGGTTCGCCAAGGCTTCGCCGACCTGACCGGAGACTCGATCTCATCGGACTTGACGAAATTCGCCATGTCGGACACGGTCCAGGCGGGCGACCCCAACCCCCTCTTCCCGGGTATCGGCAACCCGGAGGTGGATGAGATTCTTGAGACTTTCACCATCGGTGGAGTTCAGTTGGGCTCTCTGGAAGACACGGTTGCAGCCTTCGAGGTTCCTCGGGCCGACTGGGGCAATGGCGAACTGAAGGCATCCTTCGACTTCGGCGGAACGGGTGGGCCCGGCAGCGACTTCGATTGGCACCTGCCCCCGGGCGTGGACGTGATCCTAAACACCGTCAGTGACACCATCACGGGTGGTCCGGGCGGAGCCCCGACCGGCACGCAGGCGGTGATCAACGGCGTGATTGACATTCGCAACATGCTCGTTCCGGCGTCCACGAGACTGATTATCCAAGGGCCCAACACCTGCACCATCCTCGCCACGGGTACCGTGACGGTGCTGGGTGAGATTTCCGTGCGCGGTGCGGACAACCCCGGTGTGGGAACGTTGAACACCACCAACCAGCCAGAGCCCGGTGCCAAGGGCAACGCTGGCGGAGGTGACGGAGGAACTGGTTCCTTCCTGACCTCTCAGTCCACTCCCCAGGGGGGCACCGGCCAAGGGGCATTCAATGTGCCGAATGGCGGGGGAATCGGAGGCGAGTCCAGCTACTCCAAGAAGAGCAAGGACGCTCGGCGTGCCGCTGGCGGTGGCGGGGGAGTCTTCGGCCCCGACATCCTCTACGACTACAACGGAAACAACGGCAACGTCCTCGTGCCTGTCCAGACCATTGTGGGGCTCGACGTGGAACGCGGGGCCGGCGGCGGCGCTGATGGGTTGGGTGCGGTATCCCAGTCCATTCGTGCCCAAGGCGGACCCTATGGTCCCTCGCCCTTCCTCGACCTCAGCGACGACAACAACTTCTACGGCACGATCCTCCTCTCCACAGGAGCGCTCGTGGCGGGTGAGTTGATCCAGACCTGGGCCGGTGCCGGCGGCGGAGCAGGCGGGGATGCGATCCAGTCCGACACCTTCCCTGGCAATTGGACCATCGGTGGCGATGAGAAAGGCGCGGGCGGCGGCGGCGGCGGCGGCGGCCTGAAGATCCTCTCCATCGGTGAGATCATTGTGGGCAGCACAACGGCTGCGGGAACCCTGGCCGCCGAGGGCGGCAACGGCGGTGGCGGCGAGAACGTCATCTTCTTCGACCGCGTCGGTGGGGGATCGGGTGCGGGTGCCGGTGGGCACCTCGTGGTCTCCAGCGCGGACAAGATCACCATCTACGGTTCGGCGCCCGACGCAGGCATCTGGTACAACGACGACAACAACAAACTCAAGCACTCGGCACGCGCCATCACAGCCGTTGGAGGCCAGGGTGGTGCGGGTAACACGAGTTGGGGCGGAGCCAACGAGGACGGGCCTGCGCCTTGGCGCTGTGACCGCATCCCGTGGGAGAACCTGCCTTTCGTCGACCAACCGCCCCAGGGGCTGGGTTGCTTCAAGTCCTTGCCGGACATTTTGGATCTGGTCGAGGGCCCGGTCTTGGGAGCTGGCGGAGATGGCAGCCCGGGGCTGATCCAATTCCACGTTCCGGATCCTGAGTTGAACCTGACCTTCCCGACTCTCGAAGCCGCTGCCTTGGGGCAGGGTTTTGGCGAGACCTACGGTGACGGTCTCGACATCTCTCTTGTCTGCGCTCCGACCCCGGTGGGATTCCACCGCCCCCAACTCTCTGTGGGTGATCCGGACTGGATTGCGCCCGACTACATGGTGCCCTTCTTCGGGGACCTCTCCCGCGCCCAGACCAAGTGGATTCCCTTGGGGTTGGCCCGCGTGAAACCCGGTGGATTCGATCAGGTTCGCATGCGCTTCGAAGGCACGAGCACGATCGACGGCAGGGTGGGCCACAACGGGTCCACCGCCCAGCAGTTGCCACCCATCATCGGTCCGGACCCGCTCGGCAGCCTGGGGAGCCCTCCGTACATCGATAGCGATGGGTATACCCTCGTCTTGGATGCTTCGGCCATGGCCGCCGTGGACGACATGTACAAGGAGAACACCCAGCTGCTGAGAGGCTTCAGCGTCAAGTTTGAGGATGCGTCTGATCCCTTGACCTACCAGTTCTACGTCATCACCGGTGCTTCGTACGATTCCGGCCTGGATCGGCTGGTCTGCTCGGTGGATCCCAGCGGTCCCGTTCCCAGCAACTTCGTGGCGAGCGGAGCGATCATGGTCTCCCTCGTGCCCCATTGGTTGCGGGTGATCACGAACGGTGTCCACGATTCTTTCCCCACGGACAGCGAGATTCAAATGCGCTTCGACGCTGCCAAGGTGGACCCCAACACGGGCCTGCCGGGCATGACCCTTGGTTGGACCTTTGACGTGAATGACCTGAACGCCGACCAGTGGGACTTCATTCGCATGGAGGTCGAGTTCGAGATCGAGTTGGACGTGACGGCACCCCGACCCGGCCTGGACCATCTGCGGATGTCCTACGAGTTCTAGGGCGCAAGCACCAAGAAACCCACGGCGGGCGAGCACTGTGCCTCACCGCCGCACGGCGTTCCGCTTTTCTCTCCTCCCCGTATCCACCGGCCCCATGGGATCCATCAGCCACTCCACCTTTGCTGTTGCCGCCCCTGGCGGCGAGCCTCGTGGTTCAGAGAATACCCCCGGGAACTCCCCCGGTATGCGCCCTCGGCGCTCGATCGTCTGGGCGCCCCTCGCCGGCTTGACCCTGTGGGCAGTCGCGAGTTGTGGCGGCGCCGTCTCGTCCGGCTCCGGAGCGAGTGGGACCGATTTCACCATTAAAGGTGTCAATGTCCTGGAGGGCATGGAGTGGAAGCTCAACAGGCCGGTCGACATCACGTTCAGTGACGATGTGGACTTCTCGACGGTGACCATGAACACGATCAACATCGTGGACCCGGTCGGCCGTGCCGCAACGGGTGTGTTCAGTTTCCCGACCCTTCCCAATGGGACTGTCGACACGCGAACGATCCGGTTTCAGCCGAACTGCCCCCGTCTGCCCGATTTCAGCGACGCAGGGCTGGTACCTAGCACCTCGTATCGCTTGACCGTGCTGGGCTCTACCTCAGGTGGCGTCACCGTGCTCAGCGCGAGTGGTGAGAGTCTGGACGTCGGGAGAATGGTCAATTTTTCGACCCCAAACTCCTCGGATGCTCTGACCCTGTTCCTGGATACCGTACCCGGGCCGCCGTCTATCCGCCTGCGTGGCTCCTCTGGAGTGGCGACGGACGATCTGGACGCCTGCTACGTGGACGTGGGTGGTCAGCGGGTTTATTTCGAGCTGGATCTCTCCGATCAGACCGGCCGCATTCCCATTGACCTGCCCCTCAACCACTACAGCATTCCCGAGAACCAGGTGAGCGTGGTCGTGCACTTCAACC
>DUDB01000026.1 GCA_012959525.1 Planctomycetota bacterium | reverse complement strand
TGTTTGCAGCGGCCGCCGAGGAGATGGGCGTGGCTCTCATGCGCTCGGCCTTCTCCCCCAACATCAAGGAACGGCGCGACTTTTCGTGCGCGCTCTTTGATGGTCAGGGGCGCATGGTCGCCCAGGCCGCGCACCTGCCCGTGCACCTGGGCGCTGCGCCCCTCTCTCTGGCAGCCGCCCGCGAACAGGTTCCGATGGGGCCGGGGGACGTGGTCGTTGTCAACGATCCTTATGCCGGCGGGTCGCACCTGCCCGACATCACGCTCGTCTCCCCCGTGTTTCTGGGCAAAGGTAAAGAACCGGATTTCTACTGCCTGAACCGCGCCCACCACGCGGACGTGGGTGGTGCCTATCCGGGTTCCATGGCGCCGGTGGCGGACATCCATGCTGAGGGCTTGCGTATTCCCCCCACGCTCTTGGTGCAGGGCGGTGAACTACGCCGGGACGTGCTGGGACTGCTGCTGGCCAACATGCGCGTCCCTGCGGAGCGGGAGGGTGATCTGCTGGCCCAGTGGGCCGCCAACCGGGTGGGCAGCCAGCGCCTTCAGGCCATGGCCGCCGAACACGGTCCTCGGGAGGTGCGGTCCCAGGCCGCGTCCCTGCGGGATTGGACCGACGCGTTGGTCGGGGAGCTCATCTCGGGTCTTCCACGCGGTTCCTGGAGGGCGGAGGACGTGCTCGAGTGGCCTGACGCACAGGGCGAGTCCGTACGCCTGCGCCTGACCCTGAAGGTGACCACGCAAGGTATGCACT
This sequence comes from Planctomycetota bacterium, assembly GCA_012959525.1. Lineage (GTDB taxonomy): Bacteria > Planctomycetota > UBA1135 > UBA1135. The sequence goes on along the minus strand of DUDB01000026.1, from coordinate 124,595 downwards.
TCGACTTCACGGCCAGCGATGACGCCGTGATCGGGCCGGTGAACACGGTGCGCGCCGTGACCCTGGCGGCCGTCTTCTACGTGATCCGCTGCCTCCTCCCTGCGGGCACGCCCACCAACGAGGGTGTCTTGCGTCGCGTTCGGGTGAGCACGCGAGCGGGAAGTCTGTGTGACGCGCAGTACCCGGCTCCCGTGGCGGCAGGGAACGTGGAGACCAGCCAGCGTCTGGTGGATCTGGTGCTTGCAGCTCTCGCCGATGTGCTCCCCGAACAGATGCCCGCCGCCAGCGCGGGGACCATGAGCAACCTGACGGTGGGGGACGCCGCCGGCAGTTTTGCCTACTACGAGACCCTGGGCGGCGGGGCAGGGGCAGGCCCGGATGGACCCGGTGCCCACGCCCTTCAGACTCACATGACCAACACGCGCAACACGCCCATCGAGGCCATGGAAAACGAGCTGCCCGTGCGTGTGCTGAAGACCACGGTGCGCCGCGGCTCCGGTGGCCAGGGCGCTCACCGGGGGGGAGATGGACTCGTGCGGCGCCTGCGCTTCCTGCAGGACGTGCGTGTGGGCTGGATCGCCGAGCGTCAGGAGCTGGGCCCTTGGGGATTGGCCGGAGGCGGCTCGGGGAGTACAGGCTCAGCCCGCTGGCGTCCGGCGGGTGCTCGGTCGGATCGACCCTTGGCCGGCAAGACCGCCCTGGACATGCCGGCCGATAGCGAGATCGAGGTGCGCACCCCCGGGGGTGGAGGGCACGGCCGCCGCCGCTAGAACCCCTGCGGGATCAGGGCGCGTAGGGCTTCGCGACGGGCTTGCAGTTCGTCCCCCGCGCTCTTCAGGTCAATGGGCACCTCACCCGGCATGGCGTACAGGTGCTCTTCTCTTTCGAAGTCGATCACGAACTTGAACTCCTCGTCGCGGATCGCGTGCATGCGCCGGCCCGGCTTCTGTTCGTAGAACAGACAGGAGTAGTTCCATTCCCGGGCGCCCGCCTCACCCCGGAGCACGGGCAAGAAGCTGATCGAGTCCTGGGCCTCGCCGGGGACGCCAAAAATCTCGGCGATGGTGCTGAAAAAATCCGTGCCGTTGATCATGGCGTCCGAAGTGGAGCCGGCCTTCACTCCCGGGCCTCGCACGAACAGTGGCGTGTTGATGCCCGACTCCAGCATGGAACCTTTGCCGCCTCCCACCAGAGACGTCGTGCCGTTGTCGCCGACAAAGAAGACCCATGCATCGGGGTGACCGGCCAGCAGCCGTCCGATCTCCATGTCAAAGGCCTCGGTCATGGCGCGTACCTGGGCCTCTTCGGTGCCATCGAGGGGCGTGTTGGGGTGTAGCTCGGCGGGTGGGTCGTGGAAGGGCGTGTGCACCGCGTGATAAGCGACCCATTCGAAATCTGCCTCGTGCGCCAGGGCTTCATCGGTCACGTCCCTGGTGGCGTAGCGTTCGCTCTGGGACTCCACACCATCTACGACCTTGGGCCAGGCTGTATAGCTCTTGCCATTCAGATTGCCCAGGCTCCCCGCATAGTGGCCAAAGCCCGTGTCGTTGGGATGACGTGCATCCGTTCCCAGGTGCCACTTGCCATAGGCGGCCGAGCGATGGCTGCCGATGCGCTCAGGCAGGGTGTCTTCATCCAGGCCCATGGAGCGGTTCTTGTGACGCTTGGCGATCTCTCCATTGCCTATGCGGAAATGAAAGCGACCCGTGAGCATGCAGGCGCGGGTGGGGCCGCACTTGGGCGTCACCCACAGGTTGGTGCAGGTCATGCCGGAAGCGGCCAGGGCATCCAGGTTGGGGGTGTGGGAATCCGCCAGCAGATCCCAACCCAAGTCGTCTGCGATGATGAGCAGGACCTGGGGCGATCCAGGCTCGGGTTCCTGGGCCATGTCCTCCGCGAGGGCCTGCTCCAGGCCTGCAAGGGAGGACTCCAACTCCGTTTCCCTCTGGGTTTCCCGGCTCCAGGCGGCGATCCGCCCGAGAGGATTGCCGCCCCATTGGGACACGTCGGACCAGGTGAGGCGTAGTCCTTCGGGCGTTGCCTTGAACAGGATGGCTGCTTTGCGCGGCGGGTCGGTGTGCACGTCGAACCAGATGCCCCGTTCTGGCAGGGATGCCGTTTGGACCAGACCTCCGGGGGTGTGAGAGGGGGACCAGGCCGACCAGGTCGGGCCCGCGGGCAGCTGCTGCAGCAGAGCGAGAACCTCCTCCGGCGAGGCCTTCAGGACTCGCGTTCGGCGCGCCTCGCTTGAGTCGGGTAGCAGGCACCCCAGTGTGAGGACCGCGAGGCCTAGGCCCAATGGGAGGAACAGGAGACGGGATCGCATGGACACGGGCCAAGCATAGCAGTCAGTGGCCGGGCCCCCCCAGCCCCCGCTTCGGCGAATGCGCCCGGGACGCTTGTTCCGCGCCGGTCACCCTGCGAGAATCCGCGCCCGAGACCCGTTTCGTCAATCCCCTGGCCTCGAATTGCCCGCCTGCATTCCCCGTTTCGCCCCAATCCATCCCCGTCCCCATCGATCCTGATCCATGCCCTCTCTCAGCGTTTTTGGAGCCCAATGGGGAGATGAAGGTAAGGGCAAGCTGATCGACTTTCTTGCCGAGGGCAAGGACGTGGTCGTGCGCTATCAGGGTGGAGCCAACGCCGGTCACACCGTTGTCGTGGAGGGGGACAAGTACGTTCTGCACCTGATTCCCTCGGGCATTCTCCACCCAGGCATGGTGAACATGATCGGTCCTGGCGTGGCGGTAGATCCGATCAAGCTACTTGAAGAGGTCGATGGACTTCTTGCCCGTGGTGTTCACGTGGACGGCGACAACCTGCGGCTGGCCGCCGGCGCCCACGTGATCTTTGAGCACCACAAGCGTATCGACGGGCTGGCCGAGATCTGGCGTGGGAAAGGTCGCATCGGTACGACGGGCCGCGGCATTGGTCCGTGCTATGGAGACAAGGCGGCGCGCACGGGTCTGCGCGTGGCGGACCTGCTCGATCCAGAACGCGCCAAGGACAGGTTGGGCGCGGCGTTAGCCGAGAAGAACGCCTTGATTGAACGCGTGCACGGCGAAGAACCTCTGAACGTGCCCGAGCAAATTGAACATTACGTGTCCATGGGGGACCGTCTGCGTCCGTTCGTGGCTGACGTGGGCGCTGAAGTACGCCGAGCCTACAAGGAGGGCCGCGAGGTTCTCTTCGAGGGGGCCCAGGGTGTGATGCTGGACATCGACCACGGCACCTACCCGTACGTGACGTCCTCCAGTACTGGCGTGGGCGGCATCGCCGGTGGCGCGGCTTTTCCGCCGCAGCACATCGACCAGGCTTGGGGAATTGCCAAGGCTTACTGCACCCGTGTGGGGGAAGGGCCCTTCCCTAGCGAGATATTCGGGGAGGAGGCCGAGGCCCTGCGCAAGGCGGGCAATGAGTTCGGCGCCACCACCGGTCGGCCCCGGCGGGCCGGGTGGTTTGACGCGGTGGCCGTGCGCTACGCATTCGACCTGACGGGCGCGTCGGGCTGGATCATGACCAAGTTGGACGTGCTCTCGGGTCTCCAGGAGATCCCCTACGCCGTCACTTATAAGACTGACTCCGAGCGCTGGACGGAGTATCCGGCCCATCTGGCGAGCATGGAGGATGTCCGAGTGGAGATGGAGAGCATGCCCGGTTGGTCGGAGGACATCACAGGCGTACGCTCATTCGATGACCTGCCCGCCAACGCGCGCGCCTACGTCGAGCACATGGAGACCATCACCGGCGTCCCGATCGTCATGATCAGTGTTGGGCCGGGCCGTGAAGCCGTGATCCAACGCTCGAATTGAGGAGCGATTCTTGGCATGAGCCCGATCGTCCAACGGCCTGATCTCGGTGGTCCCTTCCCCGAGCACATTGCCATCATCATGGACGGCAACGGGCGCTGGGCAACGGAGCGTGGCATGCCGCGGGTCTTCGGCCACCGTGAAGGTGTGCGCTCGGTACGGGAGGTGACGACCGAGTGCGCGCGTATGGGCGTTAAGAGTCTGACTCTCTACGCCTTCTCTGAAGAGAACTGGAAGCGACCCGGCCAGGAGGTCACGTACCTGATGCGGCTGTTGCGTGTCTTCATGCGTCGCGAACGGAAGACCCTGATGGACAACGATGTGCGCTTGAGATGCATCGGCCGCTTGGACCGTTTGCCCGCCGCCTCCCTGGGGGCTCTGCGCGAGACCGAAGCTCTTACAGCGGATAACGACGGTATGCTCCTGCGATTGGCCCTGTCCTACGGGAGCCGCGCAGAGATAGCGGACGCCGCGAGATGTATGGCGGAGGAGGCCCGTGCGGGCACCCTTGACCCGGCCAGTATTGATGAGGAAACCCTGCGCGCTTACCTCTACGACCCCACGACTCCCGATCCGGATTTGGTGATTCGAACCGCGGGCGAGATGCGGGTCTCGAATTTCCTCTTATGGCAGTTGAGCTACGCGGAGTTCTACGTCACTCCTTCCTGCTGGCCGGAGTTTCGCCGCGACCAGTTGCTGGGCGCCATGAAGGAGTTCGCCAGTCGGCGGCGGAAATTTGGCGGCTTGGAAGAGGGGGACGTCGCGGCGGCAAGCACCGAGTCCATCGAGGAAACCACTTGAGCGGGGACCCGATGTCGGTGTCGGCCCCTTCGCGAGCGTCCAAGATCTGGCGCCGCACGCGGGTGGGAGGCAGCCTGGCACTGGGAGTCGGGTTGCTCCTCTGGGGCGCATCCTGTCCCTTGGGACCCTACCTTGTGCTGGGCTGCGGCGTCGCCATGGCATTGGGGTGCGTGGCCGAGACCCGTGGGCTTAAGCTGCTTCCCGGACCTGCGAGCCAGCGGGGTCATGGCGTACTGCTTGGCGTCCTTGCGGTTGTGGTGGCGGCCAGCACCTTGGTTACGCAGGTGCAGCCTGGCGCGGATTCCCGCCCAGAGCACTTTGAAGTTGTGGGCGGATTGACCCTGGCCGTCATCGCGGTGGGGGTCTTGGGGTTGGCCTTCCGGTGGGTCTCGCGCGCGCATCCCATGCGGGTCATTGCCTCCCTGCTCTGGATCGCTCTGCCCCTTCCCGCCCTCTATCTAGTGGTCATCGAGACCGGTGTAGCGGGCCTGGGCGCACTCATCCTGCTCTCCAAGGTGGGGGATATTGCGGGCTACTACTCGGGGAACCTTCTGGGGGCCCGGTTTCCCCATCACCCGTTTCCGCGCCTGAGCCCGGGTAAGACCACGGTGGGTTGTCTGGGCTCATTCATCGTAGGGACGGCAGCCGGGCCATTGCTTGCGGCCGGGTGGTTGCCCGATCCGCGCTGGGGGATGGCCTCGGTGTTGGCGGCTGCGGCCCTGGTCAATCTGGCCTCCCAGGCGGGGGATCTCCTTGAGTCAGCGGCCAAGCGCCAGGCGGGGGTTAAGGACTCGGGCACCCTCTTTGGCCCTTCGGGCGGTTTTCTGGACCTGGTGGATAGCCTGCTCCTGTCCGTTCCTGTGGCCCTTGTCACGTGGCCCCTACTATTCGAGGGGCTCATCTGAGCCCTGCCCTCGGCCGGGCGGTGATTGACAGAACCGCGCGCTGGGGCCCATGCTGAAGCCCACTTCAATTCCTACCGGAGCCGCCCTTGCCCGAGATCACCATCCCCCTTCGCTCCCATGATGAGGCCATGCTCGTCCTGGGACCCTACGATCGCCTCGCCAAGCTGCTGCGCCAATCCCTCGACATAGAGATCTACGCCAAGCGTGGCAACCTGAAGTTGAAGGGCCCGGCCTCGGAGATCGACGCAGCCCGAACGCGCATCGAGCACGTCCTCGGGAAGTCGCGCAAGGGTCGCAACATGGATCTGGAAGAGGTCGAGCGGATACTGGTGGGCGGGGCTGCGCCTGTACCCAAGCCAGCCTCGACCGAGCCGCGCCCTCAAGTCAGGACCCCTCTATCAACGGGCAACAGTACGCCATTCCAAGCAACGCACATGAGAGTGCGTCCAGTGGAACCGCGCAACGAGAACCAGGCTCACTACCTGGAGCAGATTCAGGCCAAGCCGTTGGTCTTCGGTTTCGGTCCGGCTGGAACGGGCAAGACGTTCTTGGCCGTGGCTGCGGCCGTGCGCATGCTTCGACAGGGGCTCGTGCGGCGTCTGGTCATCACGCGACCTGTGGTCGAAGCGGGGGAGCACTTGGGCTTTCTACCCGGGGACCTGCAGCAGAAGCTCAATCCTTACATGCGCCCGGTGCATGACGCGCTCTTCGACCTGATCGACGCTGAGGTGTTTGCGCGTCTCGAAGAGGCGGGCGTGATCGAGATCGCACCCTTGGCCTACATGCGTGGACGCACCCTGGCGTCCTCGTTTGTCATCCTCGACGAAGCGCAGAACACCAGCACCGCCCAGATGAAGATGTTCTTGACGCGCATGGGCGAGGGCTCCCACGTGTGCGTCACCGGCGATCCTTCCCAGAGCGACTTGCCGCCTGGCCAGAAGGGCGGCCTGATGGATGCCGTTGCGCGCCTGCGCGGGTTTGACACCGTGGGCGTCACCGAGTTCACGACTGAAGACGTGGTGCGCCATCCGTTGGTGGCGCGCATCATCCGCGCCTACCAGGCACCCTCAAGAGGTGAGCGCACCGATGAGGCTACGGGGGGCTCCTCGTGAATTGGCTCGAGCTGCTGCGGGCGCGCTTGAAGGGCGGACACCACCTGCGGCGGGTCTCGCCCGAGAAGGCGCGTCCAACCGAGTCGCGGACCCAGCGGCCCAGTCTGGAGCAGGTGGGCGAGAAGATCGTACTGGCGGCGGTGGCCACTCTGCTTGCCATGTTTCTGCTGGGGTTGGGGGCCTTGGCCCGACCCCGGGAGTGGTGTGCACTGGCTGCGCTCCTGACCCTGGGCTGCATGGGCCTGGCCGCCTACCTGCGTGACTTCCGGCCTGCGGCCCTGCGTTCCATCCCGCGTCTCGTCGGCTTGTCCTCGGCGATCCTCCTGCCTCTGACGGTGCTGTTCTTCTCAGATCAAGCGTTGAGTGGGGTCGACCTGGCCTGGTTGCCTGTTTCCCTCGTCAGTCTGATCCTGGCCCTGGCCTGGGGCCGGGCCTTGGCCCTGGAAGGGGTCGTTGTGGCGGGAGGTCTTCTAGCGGGCTACCTCGCGCTGCACGATCGCCTGGAAGGTCCCGAGCTCAGTGGACTGGTTGTGGCCCTGGGAGGCGGGTTGATGGCTGCGCTGGGGGCAAAGAGGGTCAAGCGTCGTTCGGATCTGTTCCGCATCGGGGTGATGATCGGGTGCATCCAAGTCGCGCTCAGCGCTGGCTTCATGTTGATGAGGCCCGAAGCGCCCGGAATGGCGGAGTTTGCCGACCTCGGGCGCTTGCTGCTAGTGGGCGTGGTGGTGGGCTTGCTTGTATCGGGATTGCTGCCGATGGTTGAAGCGCTCCTGGACGTCACCACTGATATCAGCCTGCTTGAACTGGGCAATACGCACTCATCGCCTCTGCTGCGCAAACTCCTGATCGAGGCACCGGGGTCGTTTCATCACTCGTACGTTGTTGGGCTGCTTGCGGAAGGTGCGGCCGAGGCCATCCAAGGCGACGCGCTCCTGGCGCGGGTGGGGGCCCTCTACCACGACGTGGGCAAACTCAACAAGCCCGAGTACTTCGCGGAGAACTCCCCCGAAGCACGCGATCGCCACAAGAGCCTCGCACCGGAGATGAGCATGCTCATCATCTCAGCCCACACCCGTGATGGCGTGGAGCTTGGCCGCTACTACGGCCTTCCCAATGCGTTGCTCGCTTTCATGGTTGAACACCACGGCACAAGTTGCATCGAGTACTTCTACCAGCAGGCCGTTGCGTTACGGGGCGAGGACCAGGTGAGTGAGGGCAACTTCCGGTACTCGGGTCGCCGCCCCCAGTCCAAGGAGACGGCCATCGTGATGATCGCTGACGCCGCAGAGGCGATTGCGCGCCAGATGACCGATCCCAGCATCGGCCGCCTACAGGAGATGGTTCACAGGGTCTCCATGAAGCGCCTGATGGACAATCAGTTCTCGGAGTGTGCCTTGACCCTCGCGGAGTTGGACATCATCGAGCGGGCCATTGTGCAGGTGCTCTCCGCGATCCACCACACGCGCCCCACCTTCGCGAAGGGCAAGGCCAACCCCCTAGACCTGTCCCGGTCCCCCAAGGGGGAGTCGAAAGAGGATGCAGGGGGCGAACCTTCCAGCAAGCCGGGCAAGGCCCGGGCCCAAAAGGCCCGGGGTAGCAAGGCGGGTGGAGCCTCCTCGGACGGGAGCTCCGCATGACCATCAGCGTCTCTTGGGACGTGGAGCCGCGACCTCTGGCCGATGAAGACGTCCAAGCTGCGGCTCGCGCTGCTGCGGTCCACGGCGGTCAGCCTAACCTGGAGCTGGCCATTGTTTTGGTGGATGAGGCGTTCCTCTGTGACCTGCACCTGCGGTTTCTTGACGACCCGAGTCCAACCGATGTGATCACGTTTGATTTGGGTGAGGGGCCCGGCCCCGAGGGGGAGGTGTACGTGAGTGTGGACAGGGCACGCGAAGTGAGCTCGACGAGGGGCACTTCCCTGCGGCGGGAGTTGGCCTTGTACGTCGTTCACGGTGTGCTGCACCTGTGTGGCTTCGATGACCACAAGGATCGCGATCGCACTGAGATGCGTGTCGCTGAGTGCGCCGTCTTGGAATCTTTAGGCTATGCAGATGAGCCTTCAGGGGAGCACGAGTGGAGCTAGAGTCCGCGGATAGGGAACAATCCACGGAAAAATTGGCTGAGAATTGAGAAGGGCTTGCTCCGCGCACATCGCCCGTAGAGCGCTCCAAAGGGTGTGTTTTCCCATCTTTGCACCTGGGTCGGTGAGTGATGTGCGTCATGCGAAGGGGGAACCGGCACAAGAGCGTTGATCCCGTTGCTCATGAACTTGTATTCACAACGCCGTCAAAGGAGTTCACCGCAATTGCACCGCAAGCAAGCCGGGTCGGCCGCATGCGATGCATAGGGGAAAGGGAGACCTCTTGGATAGCACCACAAAAACAAAAACACAGAAAAAGTCTGCCAAGGCAGCGCCCAAGTCCACTCGCAAGAGCAAGGCTTTACGTGACGTTCAGGCCGAGCACCACGTTGAGCAACTGTGGGCGAACTATCGCAAGGAACCGGGCGACGAGACACGCAACCGCCTCGTTGAGGTCTATCAGACCCTGATCAACGGCATCGTTCGACGATTTGCGGCGCGGCTCCCGCGTACGGTGGATCGCGGAGATCTGGGGACTGCCGCCAATCTGGGCCTGATGTCCGCCATCGGTGGTTTTGATCCGGAGCGCGGCGTGCGCTTCGAGTCCTACTGTGAGCTGCGGGTCAAGGGTGCGGTGCTCGATGAGTTACGGGCCCAAGATTGGCTTCCCAGGCCTTGGCGCCAGCGGATGGAGTTGAAGAAGCGCACCATTGAGCGCCTCTCCAGCGAACTTGGACGGCCACCCACCGACGACGAGACCGCGACGGAAATGGGTCTCGAATCGCATGACTATCAGCAGTATTTCGGGCGAGGACTGCCGTCGGCCCCCAGAGGGTCTATGCCCGGGGATGATGGGGAGGACGACCTGAGCCAGGCACTTGAGGTCTTTCCCGACCGCCAAAGTCCTGCTCCCGACGACCACCTGATCCAGAGCGAGCTCCTTCAAATGGTCACTCAGCGCATGAACGACCAGGAGAGCCGTATCTTCTACCTCAAGTACTTCCAGTTCATGCCCATGCGCGAGATTGGTCAGCTTACAGGGCTCTCTGAGTCCCGTGTCTGCAAGATCCATGCACGGCTGATCGATCGTCTGCGCAATCGCTTCCGCGTCGATCAACCCGAAGACTGAGTCCCGGCCGGGCGCTGACAGACCTGTTCGGGCAAGAGAGAAGCCCGAGGGCAAGGCCCCCGGGCTCCGATTCCCGGCTGTCCACATTGGATGGGACGTCGATCGCGGTGAGTCAGCCCGTGCTGATATTCTTCCCCGTGCGATTGGCGACTCCCAATGGATCCGCCGTACCGGGCAGCGCAATGGTCGGGCCGTCCCCACGTCCCGACCGCTGCGCATCTCCTCCGAAGTGGGCCCGGTTGCTGCGTCCCCACGCAGCATTGACGGCCCTCTCCTCCTTCAACATCCGCTCGGGGTCCCCACTCCGTGCGGATGTGATCGTGTTGCCCTCGACATGCTGGTGCTCACGCCCGATGAGGGGCTGGCTGTGCTTGGGGAAGGGCGTGTTCATGGGATTGATCGGGAACTTGTCCCGGGTCTCCGTCATGGAGGTGGCGGAGAGTACCTAGGAAATTGCATTGCGGCCAGCGAAGAGCGCCCCGGGGGCTGGGAAAGATATTCCCTGTCCATCTAAGTGCTTCCCTGGCGGGGACTTAGGAGGTCCAATCTGGCCAGACTGGCCGATGAGCCCATGCCGTAGCATGGAATCGCTTTCCAACAATCCAGCTTCCTTGGCGTCCCATGCATTTCAGCCTCCCCCTCCTCGCCTGCTCGGCCCTGGCTCAGAGTTCCATACCCCCTCCGCAGGTCCGGCCATCGGCTGGCGAGGAAGAGCACCAGGGGCCGCTGATTCCCGATGAGCCCCCGGCTTTGGTGGTGTTGGTGGTATGCGACCAGTTGATCCCCGATCAACTCGACCGCCTCGCACCATGGCTGGATGGGGGGCTTGCGCGCTTCTGGAACCAGGGGCGCTCCTATCGGAAGGCCAACCTGAGCTACGCCCTGACCGAGACAGGACCAGGACATGCGTCGGCGTCTACCGGTTGCCTCCCCAGCCGGCACGGCATTGTCGGGAACATTTTTTTTGACCGGACCCGAGGCAAGGCCACCTATTGCATGACGGACGATAGCGTACGGGCCTTGACCTCCACCGGTCCGGCTGAGTCTGGTAGCGGCAGTTCACCGCACTACATCACGGCGCACACTCTGGCCGAGACTCTCCTCACGGCAGACTCCGCCTCGCGCGTCTTCTCCGTCTCCATGAAGGACCGTTCAGCCATTTGTATGGCGGGACCCGCTCCGGCCTGGGCTGTATGGTGGGACAAGACGAAGGGAGGCTTCATGAGCTCGACCCACTATGGTGGCGCGTTGCCGCCCTTCGTATTGGAGTGGAACGCCTCCTGGCGTGAGCAGGCGAGCGACTGGGAGTGGACGCCGAGCTTCAAGGACGACCCGACGCCTCTGGGCACCGCCGTAGATGATCGCCCGGGCGAATCCCCCTACGGCGCGCATGGCATCCGATTTCCTTACCGCCTGCCGAAGCTGGATCCTGAGGTCCTCGCAGCTGCGGACCTTGAGGCGGCTGCGGCGCACCTGAAGAACCTGGCTTCTGAGGTGTACGGCTATCCGCTGGGGGATCAGTTCACCCTTCAGGTCGCTGCATCCGCTCTGGATGCCCTGGAGTTGGGCCAGGACGAGCACCCGGACCTTCTGGCCGTCTCCCTTTCCAGTTGCGACGCGATTGGCCACTCCTTTGGGCCCTACAGTTGGGAGGTGACCGACTCCCTGCTGCGTACGGACGATGCACTCGGTGATTTCCTCGAGCTATTGGACAAGCGCGTGGGGCCTGGGCGCTGGGTGGGAGTGCTGACCTCGGATCACGGCGTCCTCGAATTGCCTGAGTCCCTGCAGGCCCGGGGCATTGGAGCCAAGCGTGTCGAGCGCCCAGAAATGGGCGTCTTCACGGGTGCCGTCACTCGAGCCCTGGAAGATGCTCATGGAGTGCGATTCAAGCTGGTGTACAACGGTCGCGGCCTCAGCCTGGACCCCCTGGAGGTCGCGGCGTCGGGCTTGGACGCTGCAATGCTCCGACGCACCATGGCCGATGTCAGTCTCAAGGCCCACTGGGTGGCTGCGGCGTACACGCTGGAGGAGTTGATGGGCGAAGAACAACCATCGGCCGAGAGCGAGGAGCCATGGTTGGAGTTGTACCGTGCCAGCTCCTACCCCGGCCGTTGTCTTGACGTCGTCCTGCGTCCCGATCCCTGGGTGATCATGATATCGGGTCGGGGAACGAGCCACGGCAGCCCCTACGAGTACGACCGGCACATTCCATTGGCCTTCCTGGGCTCTGCCTTCCCCGCCGGGTTCAGTTCCGCATCGGCGGACTCGAAGGACATCCTACCGACTCTTCTACCGTTGCTGGGGCTGGCTCCCCTGGGTCCCATTGATGGCAGGGATCTGTTGGCATCGCCTGTCCTCCCCGTACCGGTTGACCGCTAACACCTCGAAGGTGGGCCTGCATCGGGTCGTTAAGAGTTCTAACCCTGGCCAGAAGCAGTCCGGGGGCAGGTATAGACGTGGCAAGAAAGATGGAGCCTGTGGACCATCTGGGGCGTGGACGGCTCGGTCAACGAGGAGCTCAGCGGCACCTATCGAGACGGCGAGAAGATGGTCGAGTTTCCCTAGCCGCAGGAAGGGGTGCTAGGAGCGCACGGCTGCGTGGACGGCCAGAACCCCGTCCAGCACTTCTTCAAACCCGTCCAACTGCAGCATGTTCGGCCCATCGGAGGGGGACGAGTCCGGGTCGGGGTGAACCTCGAAGAACAACCCGTTCACGTGTCCCGTCGCGACCGCCGCGCGGGCGAGGCCGGGCACCTTGTTCCGGTCGCCACCCGTGGACTTCCCCCGCGCGCCCGGCTCCTGCACCGAGTGGGTTGCGTCGAAGATGACGGGGTGCCCCGTGGCGGCGAGGGTTTCGAAGCCGGTCATGTCTACCACCAGGCGTCCGTAGCCGAAGCTCGTGCCGCGCTCGGTGAGCAAGACGTTGGGGTTTCCGCTGGCCGTGATCTTGTGAGCGGCGTGCTCCAGATCCCACGGCGCGAGAAACTGACCCTTCTTGACGTTGACGGCTCGGCCCGTGGCGGCGGCGGCTAGGAGCAGGTCCGTCTGGCGGCACAAGAACGCCGGGATCTGGAGAATGTCGGCCACTTCGCCCACGCTGGAGCACTGTTCAGGCAGGTGTACGTCCGTCAGCACGGGCACGTCGAGTTCGGAGCGGATGGAGGACAGCCACTCGAGCCCCTGCTCCATCCCCACTCCGCGTCCGCCTTCAAGGCTCGAGCGATTGGCCTTGTCGAAGCTGGCCTTGAAGACGAAGGGCAGGTCGCGGCTTGCGAACAGGTCCTTCAGGGTGCCGGCGATCTGGAAGGCGAGGTCCTTGCTCTCCAGCACGCATGGGCCAGCGATGAAGAACAGGCTCGAGGCGCCCAGGGAGCGGCCGCGAACTTCGACGGGGTGGGTGCTGGGGGTCATGGGATCAGGAGTCGGTGACACTGTGGCCTGACTTCGAGCTCCACCGGCGTGTGGCCAGCGAAGTCCCCGTCGATCTGGACGGGCGTGGGGCGGTCAGCTTCGATCTGCACGCTGGAGGCACGGACCATCTTGCAGGATCCGCCCGGCAAGCGCCCCACCAAGGCGCGCAAAGCATAGCCCAGGAGGGCCAGGATGTCCGCACGGGGGAACAGGATGACCTCGAACAGGCCGTCGTCGAGCTTGTTTCCTGTGTTCAACTTCACCACCCCGCCGTAGCCGCGCACGTTGGAGACCAGTACCCAGGCCCAGGGGCCCGGCTTCTCCTTCCCGTCAATACTCACGGTGAGCTTGGAGGGTCGAAAGCGTAGGAAGGTACGTAGCACGGATCGTACGTAGAACAGCTTGGTGATGGGGCCCCTGCGACGAGCCTCGACGTCTTCAACGATGGCTCCATCGAAGCCCACTCCCGTGACGAGGAAGCTGATCCCACCGTTGACCCGGGCCGTGTTCAGGCCGGTGCTGTTGCCTGTGGCGATGACGCGCACCAGGCCATTGGCATCGCGCGGCAGATGGACTTCCGTCCCGAGGACGTTAGCTGTGCCCAAGGGCAGGACCGCTACGGGAATCTCTGGGGGCAGGGTCTCCAGGATTTCGGCGAGGGTTCCATCCCCGCCCACCGAGACCACCAGGTCCACCTCCGGTTCCAGTTCTCCCACGCGCCGTGAGGCATCGCCACGGGCGCTGGTCTCGAAGACCTCGACGGCCATGGGCAATCCGCCTAGGCCCTCCCGCAGGGCGGCGGCCGCCGTTCGGGCGCGGCCTCTGCCCGCGATGGGGTTGACCACGATCAGGGCGCGCTGGAACGGCAATGGACACATGGGGGGGATGGTAGCCCATTGAGGCCGTACACTGGACCGACCCATGAGCCCCAAAGAGATCCATCCCAACCCCTACCGCCTCCTGCCGTCGGTGGATGAGGCTCTGCGCAGCCCCGCCGTGGCGGCCTGGTGCGCAGAGCTCGGCGGTGAACTGGTCGCGGGTTTCCTCGCCGAGGAGTTGGACGCCTGGCGCACGGAGATCCGCTCGGGGACCCTGACCACGGAGGCGCTGCAAACCCGTCTGGCTGCCGACAGCCTTGGGCGTGCCATCGGTCGACGGGTGGCTCAAGAGCGGGGCCGTGGCGTGCAGCGCGCCATCAACGCGACGGGTGTGGTGCTCCATACAGGCCTCGGCCGCTCTCCCGTGCACCCCGAGGTGGCTGCGGCCATGGCCAAGGCGGCCGAGGGCTATTGCGTGCTGGAGGTCGATCGCTTCAGCGGCGAACGCAACCAGCGGGACGATCGTCTGAGCACGCTGCTTCAGCGTCTGCTCGGTTGTGAAGCGGCCATCGCCGTGAACAACAACGCCGCCGCCGCATTCTTGACCATGCACACTTTCGCCAACGGGCGGGAGGCCATTGTCTCGCGCGGGGAGTTGGTGGAGATCGGCGGTTCGTTCCGCGTGCCCGACGTCATGCGTGCCGCCGGTGTGCGATTGGTTGAGGTGGGGGCTACGAACCGTACGCGGCGTGCCGACTACGAACGCGCCATAGGGCCGGACACGGGACTTCTCATGAAGGTGCACAGCAGCAACTTCAAGATGGTGGGCTTCATCGAAGAGGTTCCCATGCAGGAGCTGGCTGAGCTGGGTCGGGAACGCGAAGTGCCGACGGCTTTCGATCTGGGCTCGGGTCGCATCGAAGCGCCCGGCGCAGCTGAACTCTCGATGCTGGGCGGAGAGACGCTGGTGCGCGACGCCGTGGCCAGCGGACTCGAGGTGGTCTCCTTTTCGGGCGACAAGTTGCTCGGCGGGCCGCAGGCCGGAATCCTAGTCGGCGCGACCGATCGCATTGCCGCCATGCGCGCCAATCCCCTGTATCGGGCCACGCGTTTGGACAAGACCGCCCTGGCGGGGCTCGAAGCGACTCTGGGCCTCCTGCTCTCGGGCCGTGGGGATGAGATCCCGGCTCGCCGCATGCTGTTGGCCGAAGCAGCCACCCTGAAGGAGGCCGCCGAGACTCTGGCAAAGGGCCTGAACGCGCTGGATGAAATCAATGCCGAAGTGTGCGCAGGGGAATCCGAGCCGGGTAGCGGCTCCGCCCCGGGCGAGTATCTGCCCACCCACGTGGTGCGCGTGACATCCGAGAAACGCACGGTGGATGAAATGGCGGCTGAGCTGCGGGCGGGCGATCCACCCCTCTTCACCCGCATCCATGAGGGCGCCCTGATGCTGGATCCACGCACGCTCCTGCCGGGCGAGGGTGACGAAGTATTGAGCGCGTTCGGCGACCTGCAGTAGGACCTGATCTGCACTCTTGCCGAGGGGCTGGGGATCGACTACACCCATTCTAGCCATGAGTGCCGAACCGAAACGCCTGACCGACTACGCCGCCTGCGCGGGGTGAGCCGCCAAGATGCCCATGGGGCAGCTCACGCAGGTGCTGCGTGAGATCAATCCTGAGCGGGACGAGCGACTGCTCGTAGGCCCCCAGACCGTGGACGACGCGGGGGTCGTGGCCCTCGAGGGGCATCCGGACCTGGCCCTGGTCCAGACCGTGGACTTCTTTCCTCCCGTGCTGGACGATCCCTATCTCTACGGAGCCGTCGCCGCAGCCAACTCTCTGTCCGACGTGTACGCCATGGGAGGCAAGCCTCTCTCCGCCCTGAACCTGGCCGGTTTTCCCACGGAGTTCTCCGAGGAGTGGGTGCGGGAGATCTTCCGGGGTGGCTTCGACAAGATTCGCGAAGCCGGTGCCGTGATCGCTGGCGGACACACGGTGGTCAGCGCGGAGCCCCTGTTCGGATTTGCCGTGACCGGCACTGTGGCCCCGGACAAGGTGACCTCCAACGCGGGCGCAAGGCCCGGAGATCAGCTGTACCTGACCAAGCCCCTGGGCATGGGCAGCATCACCACTGCCGGCAAGAAGCAGCGCATCGGTGCCGAAGAAGTGGCCGCCGCCGCAATGGTCATGGCGACCCTCAATAGCGCCGCCGCCCAAGCCATGGTTGCCGCAGGGGTCACCACCTGCACGGATATCACGGGGTTTGGGTTGGTGGGCCACGGCCACAACATCGCACAGGGCAGCGGAGTGACTCTGGAGTTCAGCCTTCAAGATCTACCGATCTTCAAGGGAGCCCACGCGCTTGCGAGCGACGGCGTGGTCAGCGGCGGTAGCGCGCGCGGCAAGGCTAGCCTCGGAGAGGACGTTCACGTTGCTCCCGGAGTGGACCAGACCCTGGTAGACATCGTCTTTGACGCGGAGACCTCCGGCGGACTTCTGATGGCGGTGCAGGCTGAGAACGCCTCTGCTCTGGAAGACGAGCTCGCGGCCCGCGACGTACCCGTACACCGGGTGGGGCAGGTCTTGGACAAGGGCGATCACTCCATTTCCTTGAGCTAGGCTGCTCGTCGCGTATCCTGCGCCCGGACGATTGCTTTCTCATTCCCGCCTACTCCAGTCATGAACACCCCGGTTCCCCGTTTACTGTTCGCCGCCCCCCTGCTGCTCCTCGTTGGCTGTCAGACCACCCCCAAGGTGAACTCCGGATGGTGGCAGGAGACCGCTGCGGACCTGGGGACCAAGCTGGGCGGCTGTTCCATGGGAGACCTGGACTCAGCCCACCCCGGTCAGGAGATCGGGGTCGTGGCAGAAGACGGAAGGGTCTATTGCCTGCGCCGCGAGAGCCGGGGCTGGGCTCAGGAGGAAGTGGCTCACCTGCAAGGTGAGCAGATCCAGTGTCTGGCCTGCGACCTCTTCCCCAACCTGCCTGGTGACGAGCTTGTCACCGTGGGGGTAGCGGTGGGCTCCGAAGGGGATGGGGGAGCTGGCGTGGCCTGGGTGCACTGGAAGCAAGCCGGACGGTGGCGCAGCGAGCGGATACTCACGGATACGGCCTTGTTCCATGCGCTGGCCTTTGGCGATGTGGACCCGCGGCATGCAGGGGCCGAGCTGATCCTGGCGGGTTTCTCGGGACGCGTGCATGTCCTGCGACGAGGGGACGGCGAGCTTGTCTCCGAGTCCTTCGGTCCCCTCCCGGGCAACGCCAAGGGGGCGGCCGTTGGTCTAGGCGGCGTGGTCCTGGCCTGTGACGATGGCTCTCTTTGCGCCATGCGCCGGGCGGAGTCGGGCTGGCAGCTGGAGGTCCTGGATCGTTTTTCAACGGCTCTGGCGCGCGTGAGTGCGCGACGGGACCGCGCCCTCGTCTGCGCCAACGATGGTCGCCTGCGCCTGATCGATGAGGAAGGGGTGCAGGCCATCCCGGTGTCCTCTCAAGCCCTACGCGGTGCAGTCTTTGGCGAGTTCGATCCTCTCCTGCCCGGCGAAGAGCTGGCCACGGCGGGCTACGATGGTCGCGTGCGGGTGCTCGTCCTGCGTGATGCCGTGGCCGACGATCCCGCGCGGGGGATCCGCAGCGGGGATCGCGTGGTGCAAGAGACCCTGGTGGGGCGCGACGACGACCGCTTGCATCACCTGGCCAGCGGCTCGCTTGCGGGCCTAGGCAACTGCCTGGTGGCCTGTGGCTATTCGGGCCGGGTCATTGTCATGTCGCGGCTGGACTAGAGGCCATGACTGGCCGTAGCACCCGAGGTCCGTGGGAAGAATCGGAAGCCCAAGCATTCGATTCCCTGACGGGCCTGGATAGGGGCGCGGGACTGGCGGTGCCCCCTCCGCCCTGGATTCTCGGCCACAGAGGCGTGCCGCTTGAAGCCCCCGAGAACACTTTAGCCGGCATGCGCCGCGCCTTGGAGTTGGGCTTGGACGGATTCGAATACGACCTTCGAGCATGCGCCAGCGGCGAGGCCGTGTTGATGCACGATGAAACCCTCGCTCGCACCACCAACAGCCGGGCGCTCCTCTCCAAGGCTCAGCTACCCGAGCTCTTTGGTGTGGATGCCGGCGGCTGGTTCAGCAAGCAGTTCGTGGGAGAACCGGTTCCCCTCTTTGATGAGGCCCTAGAGCTGGATGCCGATCATCCGGGCTCCATGCCGCTGCACATGATCGAGCTCAAGGAGACGGGACTCGTGCAGGGTGTGCTGGAGAAACTGGAGGAGGTCCACCCGCGGCCGGACGTGCGGGTGGCCTCCTTCATGCCCGACGTGGTCATTGAGGCTCAGCGGGCTGGGCTGCCTGCCATGCTCCTTGCAGACAAGGCCAGCGATGACGACCGCCGCCTCTGCCGGCGCGAGGGGATCGCCGCTTACGGAGTGGGCCCCGGAGGTTGGGCGAGCCTGGATCCAGAAGAGGGTTCGGATGATCTCTGGGTGGGCTGCGAGCGCTGGAGCTGGTCCCTCGATGAGCCCGATGAGATATTGAGTGCCTGCCGCATGCCCCTGGCTGGATTCAACACCAATCACCCCCAGCGCGCCCTGGCCATCCGCGCACTGGCGCGCTGGGCTCCGGAGGATGACGGGCCCTACCCGCTGGTTTGTCCCGAGCTGCTCGTAGAGCCCGAATCCCTGCCCGAGCAGGTTCGCGCGCGGGGTGAGTGGTACGGCGAGTGGTCCGTGCGCTTGGGTCTGCGCAATCCGTTTCCCTTCGGGGTCCAAGTACGCTGCTCGCTGTTCTTCCCCAGTGGCGCCTTCCAATCCGAAGGTCTACCGCGGGTGATTGAGCTGCAGGCGGAGGAGGAGCGCCACTTGGATGTGCAGCTCAAGGGCGGTGCACGATCGCCGGGACCCGATCCGCTCCTCGGCGCTCTGTTCCGAGCGCGAACGCCCATGCCGGACAACACGGCACTGCCCGCAGCCGGGCTGCTCTTGGATGCTCCGCTGGTGCGCCGCCGCGTGGCGGTGGCGGATCCTCTCGCGAGGAGGTTGAACCTCCTGCGGGAAGGTGCTGGGGAGCCGGCCGCCAGCCTTAGTCTGCGACGCACCGGGCATCGCGTGCGCCTGACCCTCGAGCACCCGGGCGACCTTCAAGAGGGGCACCTGATTGCCAGCTTGGATGGCCGCACGGAGCGTGGGGGGCGGACCTTGGACCTCCTTCTCCCCGAGCACTTCGATCAGAATCCTCAGGGATCACCGTTCACCTGCGGGATCGAAGGTGTGCGGGAGGGAACGCCACACCTGCTGCGCTGGGCCGGAGGCCTGCCCGGTGGAGTAGGGCATGGAGCGCCAGGCCGCTTGGTGCCCCTGTCCGCTCCGCGTTGACCGCCCGACCATGCGGTGGGCTATACTCCCATCCCTCAGGTGGGAGTGGATCGGTGCTGGTGTGCCGCCCGGTCTTCAAAGCCGGTAGGGCCTCGTGAACAGCGGGGCCGGTGGGTTCGATTCCCATGCACTCCCGCCACACCCTTCACTCGTCCCCCGCATAGTCCCACGAGCCTCTCCCGCCGCTTGACCCGGACCCCAGAGATAACCCTACGCGAGTTCACACCCGCAGATGGGGAGGCCATTCTCACGGCCTTCAACCGCATCTTCGCGGAAGTCCAGGAGGGTTTCAGCCCCCGTTCCCTGGCTGAGTGGCGCTGGCGATTCGTGGACAACCCGGCCGGTGGCCGGGCGAGCTTGGCTCTGGATGAGCAGGGCCGTGTCTTGGCCCAATACGCCGGACTTGGAGTACGCCTGCTCCTGGAGGGGGAAGAAGTCCTCATCAGCCAGTCCGTGGATTCCTTCTGCGACCCGGCAGTGCGCGGAGGCTTGGCCCGGGCGGGATTGTTCGTGCAGGCCGGGCGTCCCTACGCCGAACGCCACGGGTTCGACGGGGAGGGCGAAGATCGACTGATGTATGGCCTACCTGTTCCCGGCGCCTGGCGCGTGGGGCGCGATCAGCTGCAGTACTCCATGCTCTCTCCACTGTGGCGGCTGGAAGGGGAGGCGGTCGCTCTGGCTGGGCTTGAGGCTGACACCGATGTCTGCGTTGAGGTGGGCGATAGGGTTCCAGACGGTGTGGATGCTCTCTTCGAACACGCGGCGGCGGGTCAACCCGCACTAGTGATCAAGGATCGCGGACACCTTGGCTGGCGCTACGATGCTCGGCCGGAGGGGGAGTACCTGTGGTTGCGGGCGCTGCGCAATCAGGAACTCGTGGGCTGGATGGTGCTGGCAGCGGGTGCCGTGGAGGGCCGACAGGCACTCTGGATCATGGACTCTCTGGTCGTGCAGGGGGACGATGGAGCTCGCCGGGCTCTCATGGCTGCCGCGGGTCGGCAGGCACGGGACCAGGGCCTGGACACACTGGCCTGCGTTGCCACGGACGCGTGCCACGAGTGGGATGCGCTTCAACAGCTGGGGCTGCGCGTTGTGCACAGCGGCTACTCCTTTGCGGGCCGTTCCTACGTGCCCCGACGCCCTGTGGCCTGGTGGGCCGAGCACATCTCCCTGGCCCTGGGGGACACGGATCTGCTATGAGCCTCCCCCTGGAGATCCGGCCTCTTGAGGAGGGGGACGAGGAGAGCCTTCTGGCGACCTTCGAGGCCGCCTTCGGTCGTCACTTGCCTCTGGAAACCTGGCGTTGGGCCTTCCGCCAGAACCCGGCTGGAACTCAGGTTCAGGTGGCCCTACGTGGTGATCAGGTGGTGGCTCAGTATGCCGCCCTGCCCAATCGCGTCTGGATGGACGGTCAGGAGCGGGTCTTCTCCCAGGTGGTGGATTCCATGGTGCACCCCGATGAGCGCGGTGGCCTGGGCCGCCAGGGGACCTTCGCCCGGACGGCTCAGGCCTTCTTCGAGACCCATGCACTCGGAGGGCCCGGCGGCGGAACGGTCTCCATGTTCTATGGATGGCCGGTTCCCGCCAATCGGCGCATCGGCGAGCGTCTGTTGGGCTATGAGCGCTGCGGTCAGCAGCACGCTCTGGTGCGCGTGGTGGAAGCGGATAGGGCCTCGGAGTCCGAGTCCCTTGCGACTCTTGAGGCGGTCCAACTCTCCAGTCTTGACGAGCAGGCCCTCTGGCTCTGGGAGCGCTGTGCCCCCGAGCTGGGAGCGAGCACCGTGCGCGATGGTGCCTGGCTCTCCTGGCGCTACCTGCGCCATCCGGAGCACGCCTACACCTGTCTGGGGGTGCGCGATTCGGAGGAGATCCTGCGCGGGCTCGCTGTGGGCCGGGCGGTCGATCAGGACGGCAAGCGTGTGGCGCTGGTGGCGGATTGGCTTGTGCCCACTGCTGAGCCCGAGGTTGCCCAGCGGCTGATCGGGGCCATTGAACTCAAGGCGCGCGAGTGGGCCTGTGAGGCGATTGCGTTGTGGATGCCGCCAGCCAGCCCCTGGTTCACATGGTTCCAGGAGCAGGGATTCGTCCTACGCCCCACTCCCTGGCAGCGCGTGGTGCGCTCCTTCGATCGGCGCGTCGGCATGGAGGTCGTCCAGGGGGGATGGTGGTACCAGTTGGGTGACAGCGACCTCGTGTAGTCCGCGGTCGGACCCTGCTAGACTCTCGTCCCATGGCACGCAAACGACGCTACTGGCTGCTCAAGTCCGAACCGGGCGCCTTCTCTTTTGAGGACCTTCTCGCCTCCCCCAAGAAGACCACCCTCTGGGACGGGGTGCGCAACTATCAGGCCCGCAACATGCTGCGGGACGATCTGCAGCCCGGAGACGGCGTTCTCTTCTACCACTCCAACGCCAAGCCCCCGGGCGTGGCGGGCGTGGCCGAGGTGGTGCGGGCCGGCTACCCCGATCCCACCCAGTTTGATCCCGCCGACGGGCACTTCGATCCCAAGTCCGACCCCGAGACCCCCCGTTGGTTCGTGGTGGACGTGCGGGCTTGCGGGGCCTTCGCGGAATTGCTCCCTCTGGAGACCCTCAAGGGCGCATCCAAGCTGAAGGACATGGCCTTGCTCCAGCGTGGGCAGCGCCTCTCCGTGCAGCCGGTGAGCTCGGCGGAGTGGCGTGAGGTGCTCTGCTTGGGGGGCCGTAGGGACCTGGTCTAGCGACAGGGGCCCAATCCAAGGGGGGGTTTGAGGGAGCCATCGAGTGGAATCTGTTCCCCGCGCATGTGGAATCATGTAAGTCCCTCTAGGACATACGCTTACGGTGAATTTATGTGGGTCCTGGAAGCCCCGGGTACCCCATTCAGATCCCTCAGGAGGGGGTTCTTCCTTGATCCGTGGGGATTTAGTTGGTTTCTAGCAGGGGTGACGGGCGCCAAATCGGCCCCCACAGACCCACGCCGGTGAACATCCCGGTGATCCCAACGACCCCCTACCCCCATCCAGCCATGAGCAGCAACTTCGACCAGCTTGTCGAGACCGTTTCCAACACCCGTGCAGACGTTGAGAAGGCCGAAGAAGGTAACAAGGCCGCCACCGCTCGCGTTCGCAAGCAGATGCAAGCCATCAAGAACCTGGCCCAGAGTCTCCGCAAGGAGATGCTGGAGCTTCGGGACGCCGGCGGCTCGCAAGAAGGCTGAACCCTCGACTGAGCGATTTACGCCTTCGGGCCTGAACCGCCCTACCACGGCTGCTCTCAACTCCCCGGAGCTGGGACTGGTCGCCAGGCACCCCTGTCACCCACGTGGCGCAGGGGTGTCTTCGTGTTCAGAGCGTGGGGGACCCGAGGGGGGGCACCCGTAGGGCCTGACCGGGCCCGCACTCCAAGGTCCAGTGGTCCACCACGTCGGCTCGTTCGATCTCCCGGAAGAGGTGTGGGAAGCTCTCGCCCCCCCGGGAGGGCTCCCAATCCACTTCGGAGCCGATCCGATCCGCATCCAGCTCCAGTAGGACCAGCGCCTGGACCTGGGCAAAGTGGGTCTCCAGTGTTCCCGAGAGCTGGTGCTCTTCGCTCAAGTGCACGAAGCCCTCGCGCTCCATGGACTCGGGACGGAGGGAGAGGAGCTCAGCCGCTTCCGGGTCCAGCAGCTCGTGGGCTGTATCGGGGCTGCACAGGTGAAAGAGGCGCGGCCGTCCCAGGACCCGTAGCGGGGGCGTTCCCCCGGGGAGGATGCCCGACTGCACACCTTCCCGGGCCAGGGAGGCCAAGGCGGCTTGTCCCAAACGCCCCAGGTCACGGGTCCACTGGTTCACGTAGAGGTCCACGTGGGCCATCAGGACCTCATCGGAGAACTCCTGAGCGTACTGGCGCATGGTCGGCAGGGTCGCCTCGGGATGCGCGTGCGCCCAGTCCAGGGAAGAACGAATGGCCGCCTGCAGCGACCGCAAGGTGTCTTGCCCCAGATGGGGGCGTGCGAAGATCCCGCCGAGGGGCAAGGCCGTTGCAGTCTCCTTCTCCCAGCGCCGACCCAGGTCTTCCACCAGATGCAGGCCGTGGTCCGCATAGGTGAAGCGCCCCTCGTGGATGCACACGCCGAAGCGAACCCGCCCCGCTTCCAGGTCGGGCAGGATGGCGGAGAACACCCGCTGCTCGGCCCGGGCCGCGGGGTAATAGAGGCGCTGCAGGAAGGAGGCCGTGGTGTGCTTGCCGGGGCACAGAATGGTGTCCCCTGCTTGGGGGGTGCGGCCCGGTTCCGTGCTGAGGAGAAGCGGCCCGTTCCCAAAACCCAGGGCACTCCCGCTGGGCAGCACACCCAGCTCGCCCTTCGATAGAAGCGCCGCGTGGAAGCTGCCCTTGGCGGCATCGAAATCACCGGCGCCCAGGCGCTCATTCAGGGCTTCCACGTCCAGCAGCTCGAACTCGAACTCGAGACCGGGAGTCTGAACTTCGCCCGTGAGCAGGGCGTGGAAGGTGAAGGTGTCGTTGGGGCAGGTGGAGAGACCCAGATGGATGCGGCGCGTCATGGATCAGGGCCTCGGATCAAAGCCCTCTCCCGCCAGAGCCAGGGCGCTGGCCAGGGCTTCATCCAACTGCCAGCCATCCTTGTCCCGGTTGCCGGCTTCATTGGAAATGCCACGGATCACGCTCAGGGGAACCCGGGCGAGATGGCAGGCGAAGGCCACCCCAAAGGCCTCCATGTCCTCGGCGCGAGCGTCGGGGAAGCGCGCCCGGCGGCGTTCGGCCTGGGCCGCATCGCCCGCGGCGGAACAGACGGTCAGCAGAAGTCCGGCGTCGCCCGTCTCAAGGGGTAGGCGGTCATGCACCGGCTCTCCCTGTTCGGTCCACTGGGGCAGACCCAGATCCGCGGGGCCCAAGGCCTGGTCCCCTTCCCCCGCGCCGATGCCGTCAATGGCGACGGAGTCGAAGCGCCAGGCCGTGCCGACCGGATGAGTCCCTGGTGAGTGGGTCCCGGCGCAGCCGATGAGCAGTACGCGCGCCGGTTGCAGCCGCGCCAGCAACTCCGCGCTGCGCGCTGCTGCTGCGACAGGACCGAATCCGCACAAGTGCACTCGTCCAAGATTCCCTCCCAGACCGCCGAGAGATTCCAGGCGGTCGCGCTCCAGGGGCGTGGGGATCAGGACCAGAGTCGGGGCGTCGTTGCTCGAGCGGGGGCTCATGGGCCAGATCATCTGGGAGTGGGGGCGGGCCCGCAAGGCGGGAGGGGGGCAGGGACTAGGTTGTGAGGGGATGAGCTGTCCGTGCCCTACCCCCCCCAGGGACCTCCAGGGGAGGGGTGACCCCTGTTTTTCCCGATCCGGGATCCACGGCGAGATTCCGGAGGGGCAGGGCGCTATCCTCCCGCGCCATGACCCAGCCCCTTCAAACACGAAACGCCCGGCGCAGCGTATTTCCCTGGTGGACCACCGTGGTCGCCCTGGGGCTCGTGCTGTGGTTGCGTGGCGACGGCACGGGGAATCTGGTCGAGGGGCGGGCAACTACCCAACTCTCGTGGCCCAAGGGGACGGCACCCGTCGAACGGGTGAACGCCAAGGCGTCGAGTTCAACGCCTTCCTCCACCAGCCAGGATCCGGCCGTGGACCCGAATCCGAGCGGGCCGGGTTCCGCGTCGGGCGCGAGCCTCGGTGTCCCTTCCCCCCGCTGAAGGGTGGCCTGACGGGGGAGAGTCCGGAGACTCGCACCAGGGAGTCGGTCTGGGATTGGTGCTGAGGGTGTCTGGGGGCTAGGGTTGCTGGCCCGCCTCCCCCCTCCTGCCCAGATCCCATGGACGCTTCACCTTCCCCGATCCCCCCCGGCGACACGCGCGAGCTGACCCTGCGCGTGGTCATCTTCGGCATCCTGCTCTCCATCGTGATGGGGGCGGCCAATGTGTACGTGGGCCTGAAGGCGGGCATGACCGTCTCGGCTTCGATCCCTGCGGCGGTCATGGCCATGCTGGTCTTCCGGATGCTGCCCCGGCGCGGAACGATCCTGGAAGCCAATCAGGTACAGACCGCGGCCTCGGCCGGCGAATCCCTTGCGGCGGGCATCATCTTCACCATGCCGGCCCTGGTGATGATGGGGGTCTGGACGGACTTCGACTACTGGACCGTGACGGCCGTCTCCTTCGCGGGCGGTCTACTCGGGATCCTGCTGATGATCCCGATGCGGAAAGTGTTCGTGGTGGACAATGACGAGCTGGCCTACCCCGAAGGTGTGGCCTGCGCCAAGGTCCTGGAGGCGGGTACAGCAGAAGGAGGAGACAGTTCCGGGGCCCGGGCCCTGCTCATCGGCGGCCTGCTGGGCGCCGTGTTCAAGTTCGTCCAGGGGTTCCTGAACCTGTTCAGCCACACCCTGGAGGTGGCCGCCGAGCGGGCCGGGCGCATCTTCTACGTGGGCGGGGACGTCTCGCCCATGCTGGTGGCCGTGGGCGTCATCGTGCGCCTCAACGTGGCGGTCCTGATCTTCATCGGCGGTGCCCTGGCCTGGCTGATCGGCATTCCGCTTCTGGGTCTGCCAGAAGACACCAGCGGGTCCGTCGTCGATCAGGCCTGGGGTCTGTGGAGTAGCCGCGTGCGCTATGTGGGCGTGGGCGCCATGGTCGTGGGGGGTATGTCCTCCATAGTCGCCGTGCGCCATGGGCTGGTCCGGGCCGTGGCTGAATTGACCGGACGGGGAAAGGCCGATTCGAACGACGGCCAACGGGATCTGCCCTCCGGCGTGATCGTGGTCCTCTCGATTCTGTGCGTCGGAGCCGTGTTCGCGATCTACTACAAATTCACGGGCCGCATGGACATCACGATCCTGTCCACCGTGGTGATGCTGATCATGTCCTTCTTCTTCACGGCGGTGGCCAGCTACATCGTGGGTCTGGTGGGCAACTCCAACAGTCCCGTCTCGGGCATGACCATCACCGCGGTGTTGTTCACGGGGCTCATGCTGAGTCTGTTCGACATGCAGGGTGCCGAGGTGATGGTGGCCATCATCGGGGTGGCGGCCGTGGTCTGTTGCGTGGCCTGTACCGCGGGCGATGTGTGCAACGACCTCAAGACGGGTTCCATCGTCGGCGCGGCGCCCCACCGACAGCAGATGATGCAGGTGTTGGGAGCGGGGGTGGCGGCCTTCATCATGGCTCCGGTCCTGACCTTGCTGCATGAGAACACCGAGGGCGGGATCGGTGGACGCTTGCTGCCCGCTCCTCAGGCGGGGCTCTTCAAGAGCCTGGCCGAGGGCTTCGCGGGCGTGGGGACCCTACCTTGGGATCTGATCCAGATCGGCGCGTGCGTGGGGATCGTGATCCTCATCCTTGACGGGATTCTCAAAGCCAAGGGTTCCGAGTTCCGCCTGCATCTGATGCCCGTGGCGGTGGGCATGTACCTGCCCTTCGGGCTGGCCTCGCCGATCCTGTTGGGCGGCATCATCGCTCACCTCGCCACACGCCGGGTGGACAAGAGTGAGCACGACTCCATCCTGCACCGCGGAGTGCTCTTCTCCTCGGGCGTCATCGCGGGCGAGGCCCTGATGGGCGTGGGTCTGGCCATTCTGGGGGCCCTGAACTTCAAGGGGTTGGTGGATGTGCACCCCATCACCTGGGTTACCGCCGTGGCGGCCCTCCTCGTCCTGTGGCTCTTCCGGGCCATGACCCGTCCCAAGTCTTGAGCGCACTCCTGTTCCCATGATCCTTGACACCTTTGTCGATGCGGCCCAGGCCGACCTACGCCTCATCCCGGTCTCGCCGGTCACTCCCGATACTCTCGACTCAAAGTTGGGCTCCGCGCCCGAGGCCCGCGCCTGGACAGCATCCCACGGCTTCGAGGGCAAGCCGGGCCAGAGCCTGGTCATGCCGGGTACGGGCGGAGGCGTGGAGCGGGTTCTCTTCGGTGTGCCGGACGAGCCCACCTTGTGGGACTGGGCGGCCCTGGTCCCGACCCTGCCGGTCTCCTCGCCGCCCGCCGTGTTCCAGATCCAGGACGTGGATCCGGATCAGGCCAACCGCGCGGCCCTGGGTTGGGCTCTGGCCTGCTATCGGTTTACGCGCTACAAGGCCGCCGAGACGGACCTGCCGCGTTGCGCCTGGCCCGAGGGCGCCGACCGCGAGGCCGTGACGCGCCAGGCCGAGGCCATTGCCCTGGCACGCGACATGGTCAACACCCCGGCCGAGGACATGGGCCCCGCCGAGCTGGCGGGCACCATCGAAGGCGTGGCCGGGCGGCACGGAGCGCAATTCACCTGCATCGAGGGTGAAGATCTCCTGACCCAGAACTACCCCTGTATCCACGCGGTGGGCCGGGCCGCGGACCGCGCCCCTCGTCTGGCGGATCTGACCTGGGGGGATGAAGACGCGCCCAAGATCACCCTGGTGGGCAAGGGCGTGGTGTTTGACTCGGGCGGGCTCGACCTCAAGCCTTCGGCGGGCATGAAGTTGATGAAGAAAGACATGGGCGGCTCGGCCTCGGCCCTGGCCTTGGCCCACGCCGTGATGGCAGCCGGCCTGTCCGTGCGCTTGCGCCTCTTGGTGCCCTGCGTCGAGAACGCCGTGTCGGGCAACGCCTTCCGGCCCCTGGACGTGCTCAACACGCGCAAGGGCAAGACCGTCGAGGTGGGCAACACCGATGCGGAGGGCCGACTTGTCCTGGCTGATGCCCTGGCCGAGGCGGATGGCGAGAGCCCCGACCTGATCCTGGACTTCGCCACGCTGACCGGTGCGGCGCGCGTGGCCCTGGGCACGGAGCTGCCCGCGCTCTTCTGCAACGACGACGCCTGGGCTGACGCCTACCTGGCCGCCGGCCGCAGCGTGACCGACCCACTCTGGCGCATGCCCCTGCACGAGCCCTATCGACGCTTCATCGACAGCCCCGTGGCCGACCTCAACAACATCGGCACCACAGGGATGGGGGGCGCCATCACCGCCGCCCTGTTCTTGCGCGAGTTCATCTCCAACAATCAGGCCTGGGCCCACGTGGACACCATGGGCTGGACGGATTCCGCCCAGGCCGGACGCCCGGTCGGTGGGGATGCCTTTGGTGTGCGCGCTGCCCTGGCCATGCTCGAGGAGCGCTACGGCGCGTGAGGCTCGAGCCGCTAGCTGCCCTGACACTCGTTGCGGCCTGCGCAGGATCTCCGGAGCCGTCCGTCGTTCCACTCACGGAAGACGACCTGCGTCCCGGGCCATGGACGGAGCTCATCGATGGACGGGGGCTGGGGGCGCTTGAGCCGACTTTATTTGGAGGCGAGGGTGATGTGCGCATCGAAGACGGGGCTCTCATCCTGCCCTTCGGCTCGCCTCTGACGGGAGTGACCTACGCCGGGGCCTTTCCCACTCGTGACTACGAGCTCGAGTGCCGGGCCGCACGTCTGTCGGGTTCGGACTTCTTCTGTGGGCTGACGTTCCCTGTACAGGATCAGCACGCGACGCTTGTCCTGGGAGGGTGGGGCGGGACCCTGACCGGGCTGTCCTGCGTGGACGGCGAGGATGCATCGAACAATTCGACCCGGCGCTTCGTGCACTTTGAAACAGGGCGTGACTACCGCATCCGTATCCGGGTGGCCGGCGGTCGCCTGCGCTGCTTCCTCGACGAGGAGCTGATCGTGGATCTGGCCCTGGCCGCGCACGAGTTCAGTCTGCGCCCCGAGGTGCAGCTCACCCGTCCCTTGGGCATCTCAACCTTTCTGACCACGGGCCGCGTCAGCGCCCTGCGCTACCGCAAGCTCAGGCCTGATCCAGAGTGATCTCCTGGAGGGTGATGGGTAGGCCGGTGGAGTCGTCGAGCGCCGTGGCCGCTGCCAGTCCCGCCTGGGCCACGCTGCTCGCGTCCGGGCAGGCTTCGTAGGCGTTGTGCATGGCGCCCAGGGCGTACTCCGCGCCGCTGCCAAAGGCGTAGTAGCGCGTGTACTCCTGAATGGACCGTAGGGGGTAGACCCCAAAAATGCCCGCAGGGGAGGCGATCAGGATCTCCATCTGCAGGGAGTCGAAGGGGTCGCGCTCGTCTTCCTTGGGGTTCAAGTAGTAGTCGTCCTTCAAGATGCCCTGCATGTCCACGAAGGTCTCGAAGATGCCCTGGGCGCTGGAGAAATCTCTGGCCCGTTTCTCATCGGCGAAGTAGCTCTTCAGGACCAACTGTGCGCTCGCCGGTCCCGTTGGTGCGAGCCAGGCATCACCCACCTGTACGAGCTTTTCACTGTTGGCGATCAGGCTGGCACTTTCCATAGTGCTGCCGTACTTGGCGAGTGAGTCGGCAGCGATGCAGACCTTCCCGTTCTTGCGGGTGACGATGACCGTGGTCATGGCGTGGGTGGGTCAGTCGGGGCCTGAGCCTACTTGCGCCACTTGCTCGTGAAGTGAGCAGGGTCCGGCATCATTTCCAGGCCGAAGATCAGAGAGCGGCGCCGGATTTTCGTGCCCAGGCGGATGTCGCATCGCAGCCAGTCTTCGGAGACGTCGATCTGCTTCTTGGGGTTGTTCGGGTCGATCTCCTTGTGAGTCTTGACGATCTTGGACCAGCCGCCGCCGGCATCGCCCTTGCCAAAAGCCAGGCCAGGGATCTCGAATCCCGCCGCGCGCTCGCCCGTCTGCGCATCGACCATCAGCAGGTTGTCCACGTCCAGGTCCAGACCCTCAAGCAAGGAATCCAGGACGGGCGTATCAGGTTCAGCTTCCGCCTCTCCTTCCTCGCCCTCCTCGGCCTTCGGCTCCGGAACCTCTCCCGCGGCGCGGAAGTACAGGAAGTAGTTGCCCGGCGCCAGGGCGGGCTTGAGCATGGGCTCCTTGATGCTGAGGAAGCCCAGCGGGGCGGGGACGCTCAGGCTGTCACGCCGGAGGCTGGCGTCCTGGGTCTCTTCAAGCTCATCTAGGGGCACGAACAGGATGTACTGGTAGTCCCCGATGACTCCGTAGTTCTCCGGGGCACCCTCGCCGGCCGTCTCCGCAATCCAGCGATCCTTGGCGAGCACCTGATCCGGGGCGTAGGTGACGCCGCTGGGTCTGAAGTCGGAGTGCTTGAGGTGCGAGTTGAAGAGCGCGTTGGCCATGTCCTTGCCTGGGTCGGTCGAGGCCGCGATGCGGAAGCCCATGGCGTTGGTGACCTCATCTCGAGGCGTAGCGCGGCGTACGGTACAGCGGGCTGCAAAGCGCGGGTTCTGGAAGGAGCCTCCGACCACGATGCGCTTGTTGCCATTCCAGAGCGGGGAGCACACCTTCTTCTTGCCTTCCACCTTGTACGTGTTCTTCTTGAATTTCTCAGGGGCGAGGTAGGGGCTCGAAGTCCACTCCCAGACGTTGCCGGACAACTCGTAGAGACCCTCCTTGGACTTGCCCTCCTCGAAGTGGGCGACCTGATAGGGTTTGGCGTGTCCCCGCACTTCGCTCGTGCCGCAGTACTTGCCAGTCTCCCAGTCCTCACCCCAGGGGTAGGGATCCTTGCCCGAGCCGCGTACGGCGTGCTGATATTCAACCTCCGTGGGCAGTCGCACTCCGGCCCATGCGCAGTAGGCCTCGGCGTCGGCGAAATTCACGTGGGTTACCGGCATGAGCTTGATGTCGTCGGGTACGTTCCAACCCGAATCCTGCCAGTTCTCCTCCCACCAGGCCGCGGTGTCAAACTTTTCGCGCAGGACGGATTTGCCTTCCGCTCTGCGCTGCTCGTTGATCGTGTTCATCTCTTCGAACCAAGCCAGGCGCCCCGCTTCGATGGCCGCGGCACCCCAGTCCTGCAAGGGACGGTAGCCGGTGGCGCGCGAGAAGGCGGCGTACTGCTCGTGGGTGACCTCCGTCACGCCGTAGTAGAACTTGGGCACCGCGACTCGCCGCTGGGGTGTCTCGGCATCCAGGACTCGCAGGGCGCTCGCCGCACCGGGGATACTGTCCACCAGGGACTGAATCTCCTTGGGTGTTGATCCCACAACGGTCGTGCCGCCGGCCAATTCCAAGAGGCCTGGGGGAGTCAGGGACTCTGCCCCTTGAAGGTCCGCCGGATCCGAACCGAGGACTAGGGAGGAAGCGGACAGGACAATCGAGAGGAGCGTAGGATGGAGCAGCATGGGCAGCGCGAGTGGTCTAGGAGGGGCCGGGGCAGGGACTGGGGCCGAAAGTGGGCACCAACCGCCGCTGAAATCGGGGGATGGTGCCATTCAGTGTGCACTACCCCCCCGATGGGGGCACGTAACACAAGCAATGGGGCAACAAGGATAGCGCCCACCACGCGTGGCGCAAGATCGGCACCGATCTGCAGCTAGGCCACCCCCTGCGGGCCTGTAGATCAGGTCTGAAGGGCGCCGTCTACGGCGTCAACGGCGGGGGTGATTCCCGCAGCCTCCAGATCCCGCTGCGGGGCATTCAGCCAGGTGGCGCCCTGGGTTTCGAGCTGGCGCAGGAAGATGTCGAGCACCTCGGGCTCGAAGGCCTTTCCCGACTGGGCCTCGAAGAAGTCGATGGTCTTGTCCAGGCTCCAGGGGTTCTTGTAGGAGCGCTTTGTGGTCACCGAGTCGAATACCTCGACCACGCCCAGGATGCGTCCGGCAGCGGAAATTTCCTTGCCCTTCAAGCGCAGGGGGTAGCCGGCGCCGTCCCAGCGCTCGTGGTGTTCGGCCACGAAGCGGCAAACGTCCTTCAGCTCGCGGTGGTTGCCGAGCTTGGTGGCGCCCACTTCTGGGTGACGTTGTACCTCCTTGTACTCCGTCGAGGTTAGCGGTCCCTTCTTGGTCAAGAAGCCTAGGTCGTCCAGGTAGATCTTCCCGTAGTCGTGGGCGATGGCGGCCAACTCCAGGCGCTCGGTGGTGACCTGGTCAAGTCCCATGCCACCGGCGATTTCGCGGCAGTACTTGCGCGTGCGTTCTCCGTGGCCGGCGGTGTAGGGGTCTACCCGCTCGATGGTCTGGGAGACCAGATCCGAGAGAATGTCCACCATGCTCTGGAATGTGAATTCCTCCTGATGGTCCCGCAGGTCCCGCAGGTCGCGCTCACGCAGGGCGCGGTGGATGGTGGCGCCCAGTACCGAGGAGTCCACAGGCTTCTGAAGGTAGTCCACTGCGCCGTCCTTGATGGCGGCCACGGCCCCGTCAATTTGCGGATAGCCGGTCATCAGGATCACGATGGCCTCGGGTCGCACCTCCCGTGTCATGGCCGGGATCTGGGCGCCCTCCGGGTGACCGTCAAACATCACGTCGCTGACGACAGCGTCGAAGGGGGTGGCCTCCAGCTGCCGTTTGGCATCGCGTGAAGAAGCGGCAAAACCCACGCTGAAGCCTTGGGCCTTAAGGAGTGTGCCCATCACCTCAAGGGTGCCAATTTCGTCATCGACGAGGAGGACCTTCTTTGCGGTGGATTGCATGGCTACGGCGGGGTGGGAAGCAGGCCGATGGTTTGTAGCGAGCCGGTGGTGGTGGAAACAGAGTGGGCTACCCTATCATCCCGACTCCTTCTTCCCAGCAAGCAATCATGCAGCCCCAATCTGAAGCCCAATCCTTCCGTGTTGCCCCCGAATCGGAGGGCAAGCGCCTCGACCTCCTCCTTGTGGAGTGTATGGACGGTGTCTCCCGTTCGCGGATCCAGTCCCTGATCAAGGCCGGCCGGGTTCGGGTGGGCGAAGAGCGTGTCGCGCGGGCAGGTCTGCGCCTGAAGAGCGGGCAGGAGATTCTCGTCGAGGCACCCGAGGTCGAGGTGGCCACTACTCCCGCAGGGCGCCCCATCCGAACCCTTGACGTTTTGCATGACGACGAGCATCTGATCGTCATCCACAAGCCCGCCGGGCTGCTGGTGCATCCCACGGACCGGGTTGCCGGAGGTACCGTGTCCGACCTAGCCCAGGAACGTTTCGGCGATCTGCCCGAGGTTCAGGGCGAGGGGCGTGGAGGGATCGTCCACCGTCTTGATCGGCTGACCAGCGGAGTCATGGTTCTCGGTCGCACCCCCGAGGCCCTCGACGATCTCAAGCTGCAGTTCAAGGAGCGGCGTGTGCACAAGACCTACCTTGCCTTGTGCCACGGGGAGCCCCGCTTCGATAACGAGTGGGTGCGCGGGGCCATTGGGATCGACCAGCGCCGGCGAGACCGCTACCGCGTCACGGATGAGGGGGAGGGTCGGGAGGCGGCCACTCTGGTCGAGGTGCGCGAGCGCCTGAGTGGGTTCTCATTCATTGCGGCCCATCCCAAGACCGGGCGCACCCACCAGCTGCGCGTTCACCTGACCCACCTCGGACACCCGATCGTGGGGGACCGTGTGTACCGACATCCCGGTGCGCTGCCCGTTCCGCTTCCTGAGGACGCACCCGCTATGGGCCGTCAGGCGCTTCACGCAGCGCGCCTCGTCCTGACCCATCCGGGATCGGGTGAGGAAGTGACCTTCGAGGCTCCGATGCCCGAGGACATGAGTAGCCTGCTGGAGTACCTGCGTGAGCGCGCTCGCTCTTAGTCGGTGACGATCGTCTTGATCTTGCGTTCACCCGCTTCGATCAGAACGCTTCCCTCGGACACGCCGCCCGCGAGGGTTCTCGCTCGGATGGTGTAGGGGCCGGGGGGCAGGGCGTCGAAGCTGGACCTGGAGATCTGCACCTCCTCCAAGTGCTCAACGGTCGAGGAGTAGGAATCCGATGTGGACAGCGGGACGTACTCTCGCTGCGCTGCGTCCAGGAGTCGCACGCTGGCACCCTGGGCCCGGCCAGCGCTGTCGACGACCCGGACGAGTACGCTTCCCCCTTCGACCAGCACGAGTTCAAGGTTGGTCCCGGCGCCTTCCGCCAAGCGGCATGAATGTGTGCAGCACTGCTGACCCTTGCTCGCAAGGATGGTGATGTTGCCCGGCGCGAGGTTTCCCAGCGTGAATCGTCCCTGTGCGTCAGTGCGCGTGCTGCCGGCCGGGACCGCGTGTTCCGCAAGGGCCGCGACGGTTGCCTCGGGCACCGGCTGCCCCTCTTGGTCGACGAGCGTTCCCGACACACGGGCCGTTGCCGTGAACGCCAGGGTCACGGTCTGCTCCTGGCCTGCGCTCAGCACCACTTCATGGGGGGAGGCCACTCGCCCGGTATCGTCACGGGCGGTGAGTGCGAACCGGCCCGGCATGACCTGGGTGAACGTGGCCTTGGAGTCGGTGGTGCGAATGGAGCTGCTGTTGCGCCCCCAATCGACCGGCAGACTCTCGACTGCGTGCAGCCGAACAACCACGGGCGGCTCCCCGCCCTTGACCATGGCGATGATGGACCCCGTGGGAAGGGTGATGTCGTGCCGGTACTCGGCGACCGCAGGCACGTCCGCCACCGAAACGGGCGGCGAGGAGGTCCTCTGGTAGAAAATCACGGGACCGGGTGAGACGAGCTCCATGGAATAGGAACCGTCCTCACCGAGGACGGCGTAGCGTGCCTTCTCGAGGGCCGGCCCTCCCTCGGAGATGGCGTACAGGTGGCCGTGGGCCACGGGTTCCCCAGCCATCGTGACGGTGCCGAAGATGCGCACCGGGGACGTCGGTTGGACGATCTGCATCGTGACTTCCGCGGTCTCTCCAGCTTGGACGGTGACCTTCTGGGTGTGCAGCCTCTCCCAGAAATCAGGACCCGAATCCTCGGAGAGGTCCATGTAGATGGCGGCGACCAGGTAATCACCAGGAAGCACCGGCTCGAAGATGAACTCTCCGAATTCGTCCGTGCGTGTGCTGGCCAGCTTGTCTTTGCCTGACAGGAGCACGACGTCGATCCCGGCCGCAGCCTCGTTCTGGGCAGTGAACACCCAACCATTGATGCGCCCCGCAGCCGGGAAGCGGATGATCACGTCGCGCAGTTCAGCGCCAGGGAGCAGGTTTAGCTCCGTCTCCGCTCTGGCCGGCCCCCGTGAGGCCTTCAAGGTCACGGGGCCGGAGGCCAGGGAGGAGAACTCGAACTCGCCGTACTCGTCGGAGCGCTCACTCTCGTTGAGATTGGCCAGGACCCGGATGCCCTCCAGGGGAAGACCATCGGCATCAAGGACTTGGCCTCGCACAAGGCCTGGGCGCGGCAGGGCGACGTCGAGGATTCCCGGGCCGTGTGGCAGCAGGACCTCAACCATCTTGCGTCCCCGGCCTCGGCGCCAGCCGAAGGCCGGCGCGCTAAGGATTAGTCTCCACTCACCTTCGCAAAAGCCCGTCACCTCAAAAATTCCGGAAGCCTCTCCCACTGAGCGTGCCATGTGAACAGTGCTGAGTTGGGTGCCATCCTCAAGGGGTGGGGGCGTGTGGTAGGCGTGGAGCAGGATCAACTCAACCGGCACGCCTCGGTCATCCCGAACGCGCAGCGTCAGGGCCAGGTCACCCACTGCATCGCGCGGAGGGATCTGTTCGGCTACAGAGAGCTCGGCTGGGATATTCTCGCGTTGGCCACCGATGTCGGTCGCTTGCAGGTCGGACGTCGGCAGCGTCAGCTGGGCGTCCACAGCCTGTCCGGGGTCTGCGGATGGCTCCATGGGGCCGGGCGCCGGGAGGGGACCCGGCTCGCCGCGGCCGAGCCAGAGAAGCCCGCAGGCCACCAGGGCCGCCAGCCCGACCAGAACCAAGAGAAGCGGAGCGCGCACCCGATCATCTTAGCCCAACGGGCTGAGGAAGACCGGATGTGCCCTGACGATCAGCGACTCGGGTAGTAGCGATTCCCGCGCTGGAAGAACTCGGTCACCTCGGCTAGGGCCTCGTTTCCTGCGTAGCGTCGCAAGACGCTCTCAGTGACCATGGCCGGCGTGGCGATCCTCCTTCCCGATGCCCCCGACTCGCGGGTCTGGTTCGCCTCATAGACCCCCAGGTCGTGCAGGATCGGGGACAGAGAGTCCTCGCGGTACTCATGAAGGAAGCGCACCAGAGCCCAGGACATGCCTGCGTAGGTCTCGTCGTAGGTGCCGGGCTCCCACAGGCTCATATCCTCAAGCGCCAGGGCGGAATTCGTGCGGTTGGCCCACAGATTCTTCAGATCCTGCTCCCATTGCTTGTGCTGGTCGTTGTCGAAGTCGCCCGAGCGGTCCGGGAAACAGTGGACGGAGTTTTGGACTTCGAACTCCACGTCCCAAGCCACTCCCCGCTCAAGCCAGTGGGGGACTGTTCCGAAGCGTGACTGGCACAGGCCCGATGCCAGCCTGTGCACCAGTTCATTGTCCGAGCGATAGCCGTCCTGATCGACACCATTTTCTATCCAGGCTGCGCACAGGGGCTCGGCCAGGATGAACCCGGAACGGGACTCCATGTCCTGCGCCCAGGATTCCAGCTCGGGATGCGTGACCTTGAGAAAAGCGAGCACGGTCAGATAGTCCGCCCGACTTTGCAGGCGCAGCAGGGCCACGGGTGCTTCTTGTCGTTTCTCGATCAGGCCTTCATCGGAGCCTCCTCGGGCCGACTCGGGGGCCGGTAGGCGGAGGTCAAAGGCCTGGAGCGTGCGCTTCACCAACTTGTCCTCCTTGCAGACGGAGCGATTGCGCTCGGTGCCAGAGAGGGTCATGACGCGCATGTCAGGATCGAAGTCCATGCGATAGCCCATCTCCTGGGCCCAACCGCGCCAGGAAGAGATGAGAGCCTGGCCCTCTGCCGGCAACTCCACGGGCCATTGACCCGGCTCGAAGGTCTTGCGCTGCCAGTGCACCAGGCAGGGTGCGCTGAGGTCCGATGTCCGGCTCTCGTTGGCCCTTGTTTCGGGGGCGACAAGGGAGCAAAGAAGGATCAGGGACAGGCAGGGGTGGGCTAAGGGGCCGGGTTTGGGAGCGCGCATGGGTGGAACAGGAGTTGGTTTGCGGTCCCCGCCGAGCGTGCCGGCTCATGCCGGTCATGGCGCTGCAGTGGGGGGCCCGTGGTGGGCTAATCCTCCTATCGGTCGTCCCGAAGGGCTCACCTGAAGGCCGATCCGGAAATGGAACTTCGTATGGGACGCAATGATGACAGCGATATCAAATTGAGTCGATCTCCACGCTGAAGTCCCGACTGTCTCGAGCTGGGGCACCCCTAGCGGGTGCCGGTTCCCGCTTCCGCAGGTGCCTTTCCGTCCGGAGGGGGGACCTCTGTCCCACCGAAGCCGGCGATCGCTTCCAGAAACAACGGGCCGGGGTCCGTGGCCTTGCGTTCTCCCACACCCTTGAGAGCCAGGAGGTCTTCCCGTGTGCTGGGGCGGTGGGCGGCCATGAGGGCCAGGGTGCGGTCGTTGAAGAGGATGTAGGGAGGGACGCCGCGCTCCCTGGCCAGCTTGCGGCGCAGTTTGCGGAGGTGTTCAAACAGCTTGGGATCGGGCTCGGGTCCCCCCTCCTCGGTGGCGGCGGCCAGAGGGGAGCTCTTGCGCTTGGCTCCCTTGGGAAGCCGCGGGAGAAACAGGCTGACCTCGGCTTCCCCACGCAAGACCTCCGCGCCGGACTCGGTCAGAGAGAGGGTGGGGTAGTCCCCGCGTGCTAGGGCAAGATGTCCGAGACCCAGGAGCTGATCGATCCATGAGCGGATTCCGCGTCCCGGTTGGTCCTTCAGGAGTCCATAGGTACTGAGGGTGTCGTGACCCCGCTCGCGGATGCGCGCCGTGTCCGCCCCGCGCAAGACGTCGCTCACGTGGGCGGCACCGTAGCGCTGGTCGCAGCGTACAACGCATGAGAGGATCTTCTGGGCGACAACGGTGGCCCCGGAGACCTCCTCTAACTCTCCCAGGCACACATCGCACGCGCCGCAGCCTTCACCCTCCCAGCGCTGGCCAAAGTGCTCCACCAGAGCCCGGTGGCGGCACGTGGCGCGCCCGGCCAGGGACCACAACTCCGAGAGACGATCCAGAGCGGTCTCCAGGAACTGGTCCATGCCCTCCAGCCCCTCCTCGGCACCCTCCCGAGCGCTGCGCTCCAGGATGCTGCGCCAGAGGTGGTAGTCGGCGCCCGAGTACAGCATGAGGCACTCCGCGCTCAAGCCGTCGCGCCCGGCGCGGCCGGTCTCTTGGCTGTACTGCTCGATTCCCTTGGGCAGGCTGGCGTGGATCACAAAGCGTACGTCGGGCCGATCGATGCCCATGCCGAAAGCTACGGTGGCCACGATCACGTCCGTGCCTTCGGAGAGGAAGGAGTCCTGGGCTTGGTGCCGCTGCTGGCTCGTGAGGCCCGCGTGGTAGGGCAGGCAGCGCACTCCGTTGCCAGCCAGCTTGCGGGCCAGGGACTCGGTGTCCTTGCGCCGTAGGCAGTAGATGATGCCCGCCTGGCGGGGATGGCGTTCGACGACCTGCATGCACTGACCCACCAGGTCCGTGCGAGGCAGGGCGCGGTAGGTGAGGTTGGGCCTGTCGCAACTGGCCACCAACTCCAAGGGCGCGTGCAGGCCCAGCGCGCTCACGATGTCCGCCTGTACGCGGGGGGTGGCCGTTGCGGTCAGGGCCGTCACGGTCAGTTCGGGATGGCGCGCCTTCAGCTCACCCAGCATGCGGTACTCGGGCCGGAAGTCGTGGCCCCAGTGACTGATGCAGTGGGCCTCGTCCACGGCCACCATCCAGGCCCCGGCCCGCATCACTCGCTCCAGGAACCCCGGGGCCGCCAGCCTCTCCGGTGAGACGTAGAGCAGACTCAGCTGGCCGTCGTCCAGTTCGCGCTGAACCGTGCGGATGTCCTCGCTGCTCTGGGCGCTGGTCCACATGCGGGCGGGGACACCGCTGGCGTTCAGACCATCGATCTGATCCTTCATCAAGGCGATCAAGGGACTGACCACCAAGGCCAGGCCCGGTTCGGTCAGGGCCGGGGCCTGAAAGCACAGGCTCTTGCCGCCGCCGGTGGGGAGGACCACCAGGCTGTCCTTGCCTTCCAGGGTGGCTCGCACGGCCTGCTCCTGAATCGGGCGCAGGCCGTCAAACCCGAAAGTGCGCCGCACGGCCTCCTGAATGCACTCTACCCGCTCGTCCACCGTCTCCTGAACCCCGCTGCGGGGGGGCATGCTGGGCAACTCCCACGTCTTGAGGGCTTCGCCCGCCGGCTCCTCATCCGATGCCGCATCCCCCTCGGCGAACAACCAGGAGCGCTCCTCGTCTCCCAACTCAGGATCGGACGGGGAGGGCTGTTGCGGTTCCGGGGGAGAGTCGGTCAATGGCGGTCACCTGCGGGAGGTAGACCGATTGGACCAATTCCGGGTGTCCGATCAAAGCATGAGAACATCCAATTCCCACTCTCGCAGCCATGCCGGACGGGTGCCCGTCACTTCCCCTGCGGCTTTACTTTGGGGAGAGCACGTGGGTCTTGAGCCACGTGTAGACGCCGTTGTTCAGGCGCTTGTCCGCCAGCAGGTCCTTGGCGCTGGACTTGAGGCTCTGGAGGTCCACGTACTCAAGGCCGTCGTTGCCCTTGTGGCACTGGATCTGGAGCCCGGAATGGATCTCGCGACTTTCCTTGGGGCTCACGATCAGGGTTGGCAAACCACCCAGATCCGTCAGGGCGCTGGCCATCTTGATGCCCAACGCCTTCTCCGGCGGGTTGAGCAGCACCGTGGCGCGTACGTTCTCGTCTTCCTGGGCGTGGCGCAGGGCCAGGCTCGAACCCGCTCCAAGCCCGATCACCGTCAGGTTGGCCGTGTGCACTCCTTTCTGCCCTCGGAGGAACTTGGCCGCGGCGGCCAGGTCCCGACTGGCGAAGGCCCACTGGGTCGTGCGGCCGCGCTCGTCCAGCTTGGACCAGTCCATTTTCTCGGTCGCGCTATCACCGTGACTCCGAAGGTCCAGGAGCAGTACGGCGAAGCCCTTCTTGTTGAGGTACTCGGCCATGGGCCGCAAGCCCTTGCGCTGACCGCCGGCATCGTGGAGCAGGATGATGGCCGGGGAGCGCTTAGTCTTCGAGCGCGGCGGATAGTAGTTGGCGGCCAAGTGCACCTTGTCCAAGGTGGTCAGGCGAACAAGTGTCTTGGTGTCGTCTCCAACGAGCGCGAGCGCCGAGGTTTCCTTGCCGCTGTCCTGGGCGGCAACCACCCCGTGCGGAGCTCTTTCAGCTGCCGCACGGCTCAGGGGGTGTACGGGCGCGGGCCCGATCGCGGGCAGGACCGCGAGGGTGAAGGACAGGAGCATGCTTTGGGGGTCTGCAGGGTGGGGGGAGAAGGGGTACCAGAGCGTTTTCCGTGCAGACCCTATCCTGGGATTGTACCGGAGTAGGGGGCCTGTGCAATCGACTACCCCCCCTGGTGACTCCGGCAACTGAGTTTATCGCGGCCTTACCCCAGCTCCAGCTGCTTGCGAGCATCGATTTCATCGCGGTTGAGGGCCGTGACGGCATCCTGGAGCAGGTCTGCGAGGTCAGAATCGGGGCCGACGGCCCGTCTCACATTGCGCATAAGCTGGACGCTCATGCGGAACACCCGGCAGATGTCCCCGGATGTCGAGCCGCCCAACTCCTCCAGCTCCTCCAGGTCGGCTCCCTCATACCAGCGCTGTACGGCGGGGGTCAGGCCCCAGTCCGGGCGCTTGACGGGCGGGTCGATGCCCAGGCGTGCCTCGAGGCCGTTTATCTCCCTGACCACTCCTGAGACGGAGCGGCGCAGAGCCCCATACATGCGCTCGGGCACCTGTGGCGGGTCGTGCCGTCGGCGCTCCTCGTAGACCAGGCCCACCAGCACCGTGGCCAAGGCCTTGGGATTCAGGTTCTCGAGGGTGCCGCGGAAGAGGAGCTCGCTCATCTGCAGCTCGTAGCCGTTCAAGGTGCAGGCCACCCGGCCCCGAGGGGTGAGCGAATCTCCGTCCAGGTACTCCAGCTCGTCGAGCAGGGCGAGGTAGCGATCGATGGAGCGTCGCTGGTCCCTGCGCTGCCTCTTGCGGGCCTTCTCATTGCCCTCGCGCCCCTGGTAGCAGTGGAAGGACCGCTCCCAAGCTTCATGCAGGTACTCGCGTCCTACCCGTTCCACCAGATGCAGGATCGAGGAGTAGGAGAGGTTGAAGCGGCTGGTGACCGCCTCCGGCTTGCCTGCGAAGAGCCGTTCGAGGGGAGCCTCGAGCAGGTCCCGGTCGCCCAACACGCAGTAGACCTGGCCTTTCGTGTCAATTCCCTGGCGCCCGGCGCGCCCGGCCATCTGCAGGAAGTCGCGGGTCCGCAGGTAATCGAAGGACACCCCATCGAACTTGCGCAGGGCGTTGAAGACCACCGAGCGTGCGGGCATGTTGATCCCGAGGGCGAAGGTCTCGGTGGTGAAGAGCATCTTCAGTAGACCTGCGGTGAACATGCGCTCCACCATCTCCTTGAAGACCGGCAGCATGCCTGCGTGGTGGTAGCCCACACCGCCCCGGGCCAGGGCGAAGATCTCCCCACGCAGGGTGCGTTCGGGCATCTGAAAGAGCTCGACCAGCTCCAGCTGGAGCGCCTCCATGGCCTTGGCCTCTTCAGGGGAGAGCAGCTGGCGGTGCTCGTTCCGTCGAGCCAGGCGCTCGCAGTCCTTGCGCGAGAAGGAGAAGACCAGCGCGGGCATTTCTTTCTCGGCGATCAACTCATCGAACAGGGGTGTGGGATCGGGGGGCGCGCTGAAGCCCCCGCCCCGTCCCCGTCGACCGCGGCCACCGCGTCGTCCACCCCTGCGGTTGCCCCCTGCTGCCTTTGCCGATTGCGCGCGGTTGCGGATGCCCTTGAGCTTGCCGGGAATAAAGGTGCCGTTGCGCTCCGTCCAGCAGTAGTGGGCCAGGGGCACCGGTCGCCGGGATTCGCGCACGACCTCCATGGGCTGCGTGCGGATCTCGCTCAGCCAGGACCCCAACTGCTCCACGTTGCTCACCGTGGCCGAGAGGCAGATCAGACGCACGCTCTCGGGCAAGAAGATCAGGCTCTCCTCCCAGACCGTTCCGCGCTCCCTGTCGTCCATGAAGTGGATCTCATCGAAGACAACGAAGCCCACGTCGTCCAGGAGACTGGGGTTTTCGAAGATCGCATTGCGCAGGATCTCGGTCGTCATGATGAGCACCCGGCCCTGGGGATGGATCGTGACGTCTCCGGTCATGAGCCCGACGTCCACCTCCGGGTCGTCTCGGAAATCCCTGTACTTCTGATTGGAGAGAGCCTTGATAGGCGAGGTATAGATGCAGCGCTTGCCGCGCCGCACCGCGTCCTCAATGGCGTACTCGGCCACCAGTGTCTTGCCCGATCCCGTAGGCGCCGCCACCAGAACGTTGTTGCCTTTGCGCACCGCCTCCACGGCCTGGATCTGGAAGGGAAGAAGCTGGTATCCCTTCCACTCGCTCAGGCGCTCTCCCTTCTCAGGGGGCGAGGGCTCCGCGGGGAGAAACCCGAAGGGTGTGTCGCCAGAATTGCTGGATGGGTCTTGAGGCATGGGATGGGGAGGATTGGCAATCCCGGGGGACTTCACAAGTCAGTTCTTGAGCCGGACCCTCCCAATGGGTATCAAAGTTACTCGGTGCCCCGCCACCGAGCCCGAGAAGGCTGAGGGAGGGTGCCACCAAGCCCACCCGCGGCTCTCGGCGCGTCCGACGAATCCACCTCCACCGAAGCTCAGAATCACACACCATGGACAGCAAGCAAGGCAACCAACTCCACCGCCACCTCGCCCACATCAAAGTCGTCTCCCGTCTGCTGGGTCACGAGCTGCACTCCCAGGGGGCCGGAAAGACCATCGCCCTCTCCAGGGAGCAGGTGGTCGAGATCCAAACTTCCCTGGACCTGTTTATTGAAGAGGCTACTCGCCGCTTGGCGGGAGGCTCCGGGGGTTCCCGTTTGGTCGGTGAAGACCGGTCGAAAGAAACGCGTCTGGTAACGGCCCGCAACTGACGGGACGGTTTCTCCGCGCAGTGGCTCGTCCCTCGCGGGGGAAACCTCTCCGGGATGGAACCTCAAGCATACGCCCCCGCGCCGGTACGCCAGGCTGCTCTGGCGCGGACTGCTGCAAGCCGCGCCGGGGTTTTGGGTTCAATTCCCGTCTGGGTTCCCCTGGTCATAGTCTTGGCAGGAGTCGGCTGGGTCTGGCGTACATCGGAGAGCGAGGCTCGCTCGCGTGCAGGGGCGTGGGTGGACTTGACGCGCAGTGCGCTCTTCAGGGAATGCCCCGACGTATTCCCCCAGTGGTCCGACACCCTGCGCCAGTTTCTGGCCGAGGAGGGACGCGTGCGGGCGGACGACCGAAGCGCCTTGGAGAGCTTGTGCTCGAAGATTGAACAGCTGCCGTTTGTGGAAAAGGTCGGGTCCGCTCGGTTCATTCGGCCCGATGGGCTCGACATCCCCCTGCGCCTGCACCAACCCATTGCCTGTGTGCGCTGGAGTTCCAAGTACTATCCGGTGGCCATGATCCCCGACGACAAGGATGCGCGCGGTGTACTCCTACCGGGTGCGGCAGATGTGCCGCACCGGATGGGTTCCGCCGAAGAGGCTTACTTCCTACCCGTGCTGGCAGGATTCGATGCCGGAGGGATCCATGCCCCGCAAGTGGGTGACGAACTGAAGAATGGTTCGGTGTTGGCAGCTCTCGACATTGCACGCTCCCTGGTGGAGCACCTCGGCACGGCGGACAGGGTGCGCATGGGGCGGGCCTTGATTGACGCCACCCGTGAAGTGGCCTTCGATGGACTGCCCGGTGGCGCACGCTTGGAGTTGGAAGGCGTGGGGAGCGAATCCCACGGACGGGTGATCCACTTCGGGGATGCTCCCTGTGAGGCGGGGCCGGGCGAGCTACCCGTGGAGGCGAAGTGGGGGCACGTGAGCGAGGCCCTCGAACGGGGCTTTGATGCGGTGGACGTGCGATTCGACGAGGCCGAGTACTACAGATGAGCTCGACGACCCGAGAGCGTAGGCGGTGGTGGCCCCGATGGTGACTGCAACTATCAGCTGGCTGCTGTGTTTCGTTCTCCTGGCGGGCCCCACGCTGGGCTTGGAGGCTCTGGCGGGGGTGCCGCGCTCGGCCAGCATGCTGTTGATATGGATCACCCTGGCGGGGGTCCCCAGGGTTGCGCGCGACACCGGCTCGGATGAGCGTCCGGTTCAAATGGCCGGCCTGTCCACGCGGGTCGGGCTGTCCGTGGCGCTCATGGGCCCGCTCTTGTGCTTGGCGGGTGCTCTGGACCGGGCCGCGGGCTTCCCGGCTGCGGGCCTCTACCTCACCCTCTTTTGCGGCGCTCTCCTGGCAGTCACGTTGCAGGTTGCGGCCCAGCGATCCAGCCGCTCGGGGCAGGGGGCACTGCGCTACGCCTGGGGCTGGCTGTCGTGCGTGCTGTTGGCCC
Source organism: Planctomycetota bacterium (assembly GCA_012959525.1). Lineage (GTDB taxonomy): Bacteria > Planctomycetota > UBA1135 > UBA1135. The sequence continues at coordinate 80,033 of DUDB01000026.1, read as the reverse complement.
CCGTGCTGCAGGCCGTGGCTGGCTGGGACGGGTCGGCGGGGGGAGCCGTAGAGGGCTTGGCCGTCTACGCCGCACTCTCACCCTTGGAGTGGGCCCATGGGCGTGCCATGGCCATGGACTTTCAGTGGCCGATCCTGCCCGCCGCTCTTGCGGTGGGGCTCGTGCTGCTGGCCAGTCCACCCGTGCAGCTGATCGACGAGGACAGCGAGGAGGGTGGTGAAGCAAGCGGCGAAGAGAACGCCGCATCGCCTGAAGCGGGTAGCGAACCCTCGGAAGAAGAGGAGGTGTCCGAGTGAAGACTCTGCAACACGCGCTCTGGCTCGCCATCTTCGCCCTTGTCCTTTTGGCTGCCAGCCCAGCACGCTCACACCCGGGAGCCGACGGGGATCTCTTGGAGTTCGGGCGCCTCGAACTGCACGGGCCTCTGCAGAGCGTGTTCCTGGAGATGGGCGAAGCGGGCCAGACACGGGTTGAATTGGGGCTGGCGGCCGGGGAGAGCCGTGAGTTGATCGTTCCCCTGCCCCCGCGTGCCCTGGACGGTCAGGCTCCGCGAATCCAGGTGCACCCCAAGGAGGGGCGCGCCGTCTTCGCTGGCTGGGTAAGTAAAGATGAGCGCCGGCTGGAGTGGGAGAGCTACTCACCCCGTCTGCGTCAGAGGACGAGGCCGCCCGTGAAGCCCGGTCAGATTCGGGCCACACTCCCTTCATTGGCCTTGGCTCTGGCAACGGCATTGCTCGTGGTCGGGCTGCGCTCATCGCCGCCGACCGCGTTCTTGCTGGCCTGTGCACTGGGTTGCGGGAGCGTGTGGCTGGTGGGGGCCCAAGGGGATCGCGTTGCCACCCGCGTGCGTGTCATGGAGGGCTCCGGGAACCCGAACGGGCCGGGCATGCCATGGTTGCTGGCCCGCAGTGCTGCGGGGCCCCTGAGCCTGGAACCCGAGGATTGCCTGCGCATGGAAGGCACGCAATCGGGTCGCTTGCGCTGGGAGGTGGCCTTGGGGGAGTGGGGCCACTCCCAAGAGGTTCAGTTGGACAACGGGACCCTGACGGCACTCTCGAATCTGGATCCGCAGACTCGACGGTGTGGACCCGAGCTGAACGCCTGGGGAGCCATGGATCGAGTCTGGACCCGTACCGAGGACGGCTCCTGGCGTTTTCACGGAGCCTGGGAATTGGGCGAGCCCCTGCCCGGGTCGCCTCCGGAGGTTCCCCCCCCGGGGGGGGCTCCCATTCTCCCCGGCTGGCTCTCAGCGGGCCTGCCCATGGGCAAGACGGTGCTGGTGGCGCACATGGCTGAGGGGTCCTGGGCGGGCCCGCCACGCGTGGCTGGGGAGGACGTCTGGTTGCGCTGGGTGGCCTGGACGCCCTAGTTTTCCGCGGAGGCTCCAAAAAAAAGAGCGGCAGGCCCCTGGGAACCGGCCCCGGGGCATTGATGGCCCGTCGTCGGGACACTAATCTCTTGGGCCCCAATTCTTGAGACTCCCGATTCCACGAACCCCTCCCGCGGGTTCGCGACAGCCTCCGGCGGCGGAGTCCTTCTCCCCGCCAGCGCCCTCGATGGGCGAAGCACGATGACCACTACCCACGTCCGCGCACAGGATACTGAAGAGCGCTGGTTGCTCTACGACGCTCGCGAACACACCCTCGGTCGTATGGCCGCGGCCATCGCCCGTAATCTCATGGGCAAGGACCGTCCGACCTACACGCCGTCGGAAAACGGGGGCGCCCACGTCATCGTGGTCCACTGCACCAAGCCCCGGCTCTCCGGGACCAAGGCCGACACGAAGCTCTACCCTCACTACACCGGCTACATCGGTGGACTTCGTGAGGTCAAGATCGAGGAGGTGGCCGAGCGTCGCCCCGAGGACATCGTCACCCTGGCCGTGCGGCGTATGCTGCCCAAGACGCGCCTCGGTCACTCCATGCTCAAGCGCCTCAAGGTCTACGTCGGCGCCGATCACCCCCACACGGCTCAGCAGCCGGTGAAGGTCACCGAGCTCTAGCGGCTCTTTTCAACAAGCAGATTACCCACAACCATCCCCCGATACTGAAATCATGGCAGTCAACAATCCTTGGACCTGGGGTCTCGGCCGACGTAAGAAGTCCGTCGCCCGCGTGCGCCTGAAGCCCGGTTCCGGCGGCTTCATCGTCAACGGCCGCAGCATGGAAGAGTTCTTCCCGACCATGCAGGCTGCCATTTCCGCACGCTCGCCGCTCGTGGCTACCGAGTCCGAGACCACCTACGACGTGTTCTGCAACGTATCCGGTGGGGGTCTTACGGGGCAGTCCGAAGCGGTCTCTCTGGGGATCTCACGCGCGCTCAAGACGATCAATCCCGCAACCTTCGATATCCTGCGTGAGAACGGGCTCCTGACTCGGGACGCGCGTGCTAAAGAACGCAAGAAGTACGGTCGCCGAGGTGCGCGCCGTGGCTTCCAGTTCTCCAAGCGCTAAGTCTCCGCTTCGATTGCACGGATTCACGGGGGGGCTTTCGCCCTTGGCCTAGCCATTGGGTGGGATCCCCTCTCCGAGTCCATCATGAAGATGGGGCCCCGAGCCCCCGAGGATGACGACCATGGCTGGCCATTCACACTCTGCCAACATCAAGCACCGCAAGAATGCGGTGGATGCCAAGCGCGCCAAGATCTTCAGCAAGCTTGCTCGAAACGTGATCTCCGCTGCGCGCCAAGGCGGTGCGGAGGTGGAGACCAACCTGAAGCTGAAGTACGCCGTCGAGAAGGCCAAAGCGGCCAACATGCCCAAGGACAACATTGAGCGTGCCATCAAGAAGGGTTCGGGCGACAAGGGCGGCGCGGACTTCGAAGAACTGATCTACGAGGGGTACGCACCGGGTGGCATTGCGCTCTTGATCTGCTGCCTGACCGACAATCGCAACCGCACGGCGCCGGACGTCAAGTACACCTTGGAGCACGGCGGCGGCAACCTGGGCTCGTCGGGCTCGGTCTCGTTCCTTTTTGACTTCCGCTCGATTCTGGCCGTGGACATGACGGGTGGGGAAGGGGGCCAGGCTCTCGACGAGGAGGCGTTGATGGACATCGCCTTGGAGGCCGGCGCCGAAGACGTTGAAGTGGACGGAGAAGTCGCCATGGTCCTGGGCCCGGCGGTGGATTTCCTCGCCCTGAAGCAGGGGCTTGAAGCGGCGGGCGCTGCCCTCCTCTCCGCGGAGACCGGCTACATCCCCCAGACCTCGGTGGCCGTTCAAAGCAAGGACGAGGCCGCCAAGGTGATCAAACTGATCGATGATCTCGAGGAAAACGACGACGTCCAGAACGTCTACGCCAACTACGAGATGGATGACGCCTGGCTAGAAGATCTCCACGGTTAGGTCCCAATCCCGACAGGGCACCCATTCTGGGGTTGCCTTGGGAGTTCCAAGGGTATCCTGCGTGACTCACAGCCCCAGAGCGTGCAAACTGGTAGTAGATGAGCCTTCCCTCGGGGGGCTGACCGTAGCGTTCCATTCTCCGCCTGAGCCGCGCATTGCGCCTTGGGCGATTCACCTCAGCACTCGACAAGGACCCCAGCTATGGGAGACGGACTCCGCACCCTACGCATCCTGACCAAGGACGATTCTCTTCTCGCATCGGCAGAGGCTGCCCTCTCTTCGATGGAGGGCTGGGAGTTGGATCACGTGCAGGATGCAGAGAGCTTGCTCGTGAGCCCCCCCTGTCCCGGGGATCTGTTGCTGGTAGATGCCTGGGTGAGCGGTCAGAACGCCTACGAATTGTGTCGGCGCCTCACGGGCCATACGCGCTGCCGCACCTTCTTGGTGGTGGATCTGGAGAACGACCTGGCTGAGCCCATCGCTCGTTTCTGCGGGGCAACGGGAGTCCTCCACCGGCCCCTGTCCCGCGGCAGCCTCACCGATGCGCTGGCGAATCACACCTCGCCTTCACCGGCGCTGCCCTCCTCGATGCGCAGTGACGAGGCACCCACAGCGGATGGCCTTGATTTCCCCTCGGCATTGCTGACAGACCTGCGCACAGGGGAACCCAACCAGGGCCTGATCACAGCCATCATCGATGAAGGTACCGGCTTGTTCAACTACGCCTTCCTCAACTACAAACTCGACGAGGAGTTCAAGCGTGCGCGACGCTTCAGCGACCCCCTCGCTTGTGTGATGTTGGGCTTCGAGGGTCAGGCGTCCGACGCTGCGCTGAAAGAGCTTGCGGGCATTTTCCTCGCATCCTCCCGCGACACGGACATTCTCGGTCGTTTTGATGAGAGCTCGTTCCTGTTCCTTCTGCCCGGCACGGGCGTGGACGGCGCTTCGATCATGGCCCATCGCGTGGCTCAAATGGCCGAGGAGCGTGGGCTAACCGATCTGGTCGGTGACCCCATGTGTATCTCGGTCGGCATCGCCCACTACCCCTCTCCCGACATTGATCGTCGTGAAGACCTGTACCACAGTGCTCGGGACGCTTTCGTTAGCGCCCGAGACCAGGGTGGTGGTGTGGTCGTGACCCACTAGGTTCACAGGGACTTCGGCAAGTGCGGGATTCAGTACGCAACGCTGGAGATGATCTCGGCGAGATCTAGGTCATGGCACCGTGTCCTCACTCTTGCCGCGCCCAGCTCGCTCTCGATGAGGGTGGTGAGGCCATGCTTGTCGTCGGGACCTCCCTGAGCTTGGGGCACGCGACCGGAGGCCAGGCGGACGTCCCCCTGTGGGGGGATCTCGGGGCGCGTGAACTAGAGCTTGTCTTGGTGGAGTCCTTCCACGGTGGAGTCCACTGGCGCATGTGTGTCCCTGGTGAGTCGAGCGGGCCGGACCTGGGGCAAGGCGAGGAGGTCTCCATCGGGCCTGCCGGTGGCGTGCGCCTCACCCAACCTTGTACCTCCAGTGCAGCGGGCGTTCTGCAACTCTCAGGCGCCCTTGACGCCGAAGGGGCCCGACGCGTTCTGCTGATTCCGCCTGGCGAGGGAGGAAGCGTGCGCATGGGCTCCACCCCAGACTGTCACCTGTTCTGGCGTGGCAAGGCACCCGAATCCCACGTGGAATTGACCGTGAGAGAGGAGGACGGTGCGCTCACGCTTCACCTGAAGTGCGCGGAGGGTCTGCGCACCCCAGGAGGCAAGATAGAGACCCACTGGGCAGGGCCCTTCCCCCCCAGCGAGCGCGTGGAGGTACATCTGGGGGATCCTGATTCGACTTCCCCGCCCTGTGCCCTCTGCCTCTCACCCGGTAGCCACCCTACAATCGACAGGGGCCCGAGCTGAATCGCGGGCCCAAACCAACGCCATGGACTGGGAGGCCTTCTACAACACCTTTCGCAAGCCCGACTTCATTCCGGGCTACGAGATCCAGAACCGTCTCGGCGGCGGAGCCTTCGGAGACGTGTACAAGGCTCGCAAGCAGTCCATCGGCAAGTCCTTCGCCATCAAATTCCTGAAGTTGGAGGACGACGCGCAGCGCGAAGTGGTGGAGCGCGAACTCTCCCAAGTTGGTCACTTCGCCGCCATCGACCACCCCAACCTCGTGACCATCGAGGACATGGGCACAGTCATGGGCGTGCCGTATCTGATCATGGGCTATGCGGGAGAGGAGACTCTCAGTCGGCGCCTCGCGAGCGGGCCTCTGCACGAGGATGAAGCGTTGCCGATTTTTACCCAGGCCTGCCGCGGTGTGCTGGCCTTGCACGATCGCCGTCTGGTGCACTTTGATCTCAAGCCCAGCAACATTTTCCTCAAAGGGAAGGTGGCGCGGGTGGGGGACTACGGTCTATCGAAGTTACTCACCGATGGACGCATGACGCTTTCCTTCGGCCGTGGAACGCCCCACTACATGGCTCCGGAGGTGCTGCGCAGCCGCGCCGACCACCGTGCCGACGTGTATTCACTGGGTGTCATCCTCTTCGAGTCTCTCGTGGGACATCCGCCCTACACGTCCACCGAGAGCGGGACCCTGGTGTTCCGCGAAGACGATGCACCTCCTGAATTTCCCACGGGATTTCCAGAGCGGGTGCGTGCCGTTGTCCTTCGTTGCCTCCGGCTGGATCCGGATGATCGCTTCCAGGATGTGGGTGCCCTGCTCGAAGCGCTGGGTCAGACAGCGCGCCAAGGAGAGTCCATTCGCCTGGATCCGAAGGATGAGGCCGCTATCCTGCGTCCCGGTGAGTCGGGCGAGTTGACTGCCGTCGCGTTAGCCGAGGCTCGCGCTGCTCAGAGAATTCAAGCGGATTCGCGACCGGTGTCCGAGATCGGCGTTCGACTGGAACTTCCCACACCACTCGAGTTTGCTGCCCCAGCCTTGGGGCCGGCCACACCCACGATCCCCGTTCCTCCGCACGTGGAAGGCGGCACCCTGGGCACCATCTTCACAAGCGTGGTCGTGGCCATGGAGGTACTCGTAGCCATGCTGACCCTACTCATGAAGGCCGTGCCGGAGGGCTATACCGCGCTGGGCGATGCTCTCTTGCGCAGGCCGACCGGGGTCGGCCACCGGGCCGCGGGACTGGCGACGTTCATGTTGGTTATGGTCCTTGCAGGGTTCATCGCCATTGGCACGGGCCTGAGCATCATGGACGCATGGGGGGCTCCTTGAAGCCCTCGTTGCTCCATCTCGATCGCCTTCAGGCCTTGGAGGATGACGCGTGGAAGGAGGTCGAGCGTCAGTTCGCCGGACGCTTGTATGCGTACGTGGCTCGTCGCGTTGCTGACCAGCAGGCCCGCGAGGACGTCTTGCAGGAGGTATTTCTAGGTGCGGTGCGCGGAATCGTTGCCTTCGACCGGGTCTACAGCCTTGAGCAGTACCTGTTCGGGATCTGTCGCAACCGCACCATCGATCACCTGCGTCGCCGCCGGGACGCCACCCTTTCCCGCCCCACCGATGGAACCGACGAGTCGGATCCCCTGGACGAGTTGGCCGTCGAACCGTCCAGTCCGGGGTCCATTGTTGGGGAGCGCGATCTGCAGACGCGCACCCGCACCCTGCTCGTCAAGGTGTTGCGGGATTGGGTGCAGGAGACCTGGGGACTGGGGGAGTTCAAGCGCTTGATGGTGATCGAGGCCCTGTTCTTGGGAGGCTGGCGCAACCGGGACACCTGGGAGCACATGGGGTTGTCAGGGGAGAGAGCCGTGGCGGGCGTTAAGTTCCGGGCGCTGGCGCGCATGCGGGCGCTGGCGGGACAGGGTGTGGCCGACCGTATGCTGCTGGATGCGCTGTCCGAGGAGGAGGGGGCCATTGGGGGCGCGGAGGCCCTCCGTGTGTCGGACGAGTGGGCCGCATCGCATGCCTCCTGCCCTGCGCGTCACTGGCTGGCACGGCACCTGAACGGCAGTCTTGAGGAGGGGCCGAGGTCGTTCGTGGATTTCCATCTATCCCAGATGGAGTGTCCCTGGTGTCTGGCCAACCTGGACGACCTGGAGCAGGAACGGGTTGCGCCTCAGATCCTGATGGACCGCGTGCACGCATCGACCATGAACTACCTCCGATCCCGAACTCTGCCCAAGGAGCCCTCCTAGTCGGCGCGACTGGAGGATGAACCCACGGTGATGCAGCACAGGTACTCACGGCGGTTGCTGGGACGGGCAAGTGTGCTCGCGTTCATGTTCTTGGCGGCGCTGGTTTTCTTGGCCCTGTTCGTCGGCTCTTCAAAGATGCCAGAGTCCCGTTCTGGTAACGGCAGCAAGGGCCGCGTTTGGGAGGAGACCGGCAGCGGGCAGTCCGTGACCAAGTCCGGCCGCAGTGGCCCGGAGGCCTCTCCCGAAGCCGGCCGAGTTCTTCAAGGTCAGGTGCGTCTCGACGACGGGGTCGACCCCCGCACCCTCTTGATGAAGCTCGAAGTCGTGGATGGCTCTAGCACCATGTCGCTTGTCTTCCCTCTCGGTACACGGGGAGATTTCTCGGTTATGGACCTGCCTCCGGGCAACGTGCGCGTGACCTTCGTCACGGGTCAGAGCGAGGACGCCGTTCACACCATCGAGAGCGTCCCGATGGAGCCCTCAGGAATTGTCACACGCCTGGAGGTGGATCTGCGAGAAGGCTTGCACCTGTTCACCTTTGAAGTGCTCGGGCCTTTTGGAGAACCGGCCACGGACGTCATGCTCTTCTGGCGCAGGGCGAGAGAGGAAGGGGAGCCAGATATCTACACGAACTGGGTGCGGGGACCTTCGCCACATGCGATTACCTCCACTTCCGAGTGGATCGACGTGGCCGTGTTGGCCAGCGGCGCTCGTGTGCTGGAGGTCCCCGCTCTGAGCTTCAGTCGACCTCTGCAACTGCGTGAGGGCTATCCGGTGCGCATCGCCCTGCCCGAGGAGGTACACCCCGCAGACGATGGGGTGAGTGTGGCCCTGCGCCTCGCCGCCCTGGAGTTCGATCCTCGCTTTGAACGGGCCACCCGTCGGGGCAGGGGGTTGCTGGAGGAGACGGGCGAGTACGTCATTGAGGGGAGTGAGGTGGAGTGCATCGTTCCGGCCCTCGGGGTCTACGAGGTGCGCTGGCGTGCCTACCGTGAGGTGTCCAGGGACGGTATCCAGATCTTGCACCTGGAGGAGCGGCCCGGTCGGGTCGAAGTCTCGCCCGGCTCTCACGCCACCTTGTTTCGCCCGTACTTTCCCCTGGAACTCTACCGCTCAAAGCTCAAGGACTCCTGACTCGGAGATCTGCGAAGCCGCCAACACCATCCATGCACAAGTCCCTTCTGCTACTCCTGTTCTTTCTGGCCCTCTTGGGTGTGGGGTTCTTGGCCCTGCGCATGGGGTCGGGGGGGGCTCCAGACCGGCCACTGGATTGGCCAGTACCCGGTAGGAGTCAGCCCGGGGACGCGGATCCCAGCCCGACGCAAGGTGCAGACGCTGCCCTTGCGGAGGTGTCCGTTCGGCCCGAGGGTGTGGCGCAGAGCGACCAGCGCGTCGCGGAGAACACTCAGACGCGGGTGCGTGTCACGCATCCCGATGGCACTCCGTTCCCTGGTGTACGCCTGGTCTTCTTGGATCGCACCCAGGCTCGCGGCTGGGAGAACCAGTGGGATAATGGCCGGGCCCGGCGCACGTTCATTCGCAGCAAGGGGGTGGGCCGCGAGAGCGATGAGGCCGGCGAGGTCCGCATTCCCCGCACCTTGAGTGGTGTACTCTGCACGCGCAATCCCGGCTTGCATGGTGAATGGGAATGGCAGGGCTCCGCTCCCCTCGAGCACACCTTGGTCGTCTCTAGCATTTCCGACTTACACCTACGGGTCGAGGACTCCGCTGGTCGGCCGCGCTCGGCAGTAGCCGTGGTGCTGGAACGCGAACTGAAGGGGGACCGCATTCCGGTGTTGAGTGGCATGAGCACGGCTCCCGGTGGAGTCGTCTTCTTTCCCGCCCTGCGGCGGTCCCTGGGGGACCCCGCTCCTGGATCGCGGTTCGCGGCGACCTTCGGATTCCCCTGTGATAATCCCCCCCGTGTGGCGTTCGATGCCTTTGCGCTACCCGAAGAGCCCTTGGTTCTGACCTTGCCTCCCATGGGGAGCCTGCGGGTGCGCGTGTACAACGAGCGGGGCGTTCTGATGAACGAGGTTGTGGACGTCAGGTTGGGCCGGCTCGATTCGGCCGGTACCTTCGAAGGTGCCGCAAGCCAGCGTCTGATCGGGGGCGAGGCGGTGTTTGGGCACGTGGGTGTCGGTACACGGTTGGCGGTGCGATTGGGTGGCTCCCAAAAGCGGCCGGCGCACGTCGAGGAGGTCAGCGGGCCCGTGTCCGATGGGGCCGAGGAGATTGTGACCATCAAGTGGGACCAACTTCACCCAATCATCGTGGGGCGGGCGGTTCGCGACGGGGGCCGGGTCCTCTCGGGTCAACGCGGCCGCTACACCCTCGACCAGGGCCAAGGGCTCATTGGTGGACCGCCATTCACCACTGATGGGGAGGGACGCTTTGAAATTGTGCTCTCCGGTCCTCCGGAGCGCGGCATCGGTGGCGCGCTCGGAGGCACGCCCGATCGTCAGGAGGTTTTTGAGTTGGCGGCCGCTCTGTTCTCCGTCGCAGGTCAGGCACCGTACGAGGCCACACGCACCTTCCGAGTGCCCGACTCCGCCGGGGAATACGATCTGGGCGATCTCGTCTTCCGCATGCGACCGCTTCTCGCCAGCGGTCGAGTGACCGACCACGAAGGTGCCGCCCTCCTGGGTGTCCATGTGCGTGTTGAGGAGCAGTCCCCCAAGGACAAACGCTGGTCACCGGTGCGCGATCAATCTGCGGTCACCGATCACCAAGGCAAGTACACGATCTACGGAACCCCGAGCGATTCACCTCTGCGGCTTGTCGCCATGCGTCGCGGTTTCCGCACAAGGACCCTGGCGGGTTTTTCGCCCGGGTCTTCAGCCGTGGATATCGTCCTACCCCTAGCGGGCTCGCCTGGCTCAGGTGAAGGCAAGCCCACCCGCCCGACACGGGGCAAGCCGGGTCTGATCCCCGACCGGGACGGGGGCAACTGAGTCCCAGAAGGGCGGGCGCCCCGCCGAGGGCACCTCTCTAGTTCGTGAAAGTCACGCTGATGGCGTCGGAGAAGGTGGAGGGGACGCCCGTGTGCCTCGCCCAGTACTGCCAGTTCCAGGTGGAACCCGCCGTGAGCGATCCGCCGAGGGTGCCCGGCAGCTGGCCCGAGCCACCTCCGGTGTTGCCGTTGATCACGTCCGTGGTCAAGAAGCCACCCGCATCGATGACGCCCAGGTCCGCCGTGTAGCGACCGATCGCGGCTCCACCCAGGCATAGATCGCCCGATGCACCGGGGGGATTGGTTATCACGCCCGATCCCGAACCCACGAGGAGGTATCCGAACTGCCCGGGGGTGCCCCCCGAGTAGGTGAAGATGACCGCGCCCGCGCCCAGCGAGCAGGTATCCACGTCGATCTGGGTCCCGAGGCTCGAGGGGTCGCAGTAGCGCGTGATGTTGCTCGAACAGTCCGGGACGAAATCGAACTGGGCGATGTTGTTGCCCCAGACGTTCCCGGTCCTGGCGAACTCCTGCATGGTCCAGATGGTGTCGTCGGTGGGGTCTACGCTGGTCAGGCTGTAGTCGCCCCAGCGTTGCGCGCTGGAGCCCTGGTTGTAGGCAGCCTGCCCGGGCTTGTACTCCACGGGTTCGGCCATCTCGCCGAGCGGGTCGGACGCCAGACGGCCCGTGTAGAACGCGCCGGCATACTGACTGGAATCGCAGGAGGTTCCGCCCAGTACGGCGTGCCCCTTTGAGTTCACCGCAATGGACGGGTTGAAGTAGTAGAGACTCTGGTTGACCGTGTCGCGCACGGTACCCAGCTGAGCCTCGGTCATCGTGGCCACGTCGAATTCGTAGAAGCGGCACGCCGCTCGATTGTTGACTTTGACCGAGTGAGTGGTCCAGACGGAACCGCCCTGGAAGACGGCGTTCATCAAGCGGCCATCCAGCGTGTCGAGGTTCGGACTTCCCAGCACCGGTGCGCTCGGCGGGGAGCTCCAACTCTTGGAAACCGGGATGTAGTTTGAGGCCAGGGTCGGGGCCGTTGCGGGCGGGTTGAGCGTCCGGATGCGGAACTGGTTCGAGGTACGCCAGGACACCGCGTAGGCCACGCCCACGTCGTCCAGATGGACACAGGGTTGGATCGCGCCTTCCCAGGAGAGGTTCCTGAAGGCGCTGATGACACCCATGCTCTGGGTGGTCGCCACGAGCGGTGCCTTCTCGATGGCAAAGAGCGTCATGCGGCTGCCGCTACCCACCATGTACGAAGCGGTCATGATCCAGCGCGCGTCCACACCCAGGGTGGGGTAGTCGGGCCACTTGCCCGCATCGCCGCCCTGGGCCGGGTTGAAGGAGGTCTTGAACCAGCTACCCGTGGGGTCGGACGTGCTGGAGACGGCCAGGAAGATGTCGTTGTTGAAGTCCGTGGCGAGCACGATGAAGCGCTGGCTGTCGGGATCAAAGACCACGCGCGGGTCCCCCGCGGATCCCCCCACGCCGAAGAAGCTCTGCAGCGAGGAGTTGAATACACGAGTGCCCGTGGCCTTCTCGTAGATCGAGATGTTCATGTTCACCACGGCCACGAAGTGGTTGATACCCACCGAGCCACAGGTGTCCGGGGGGACATAGCCCGCTCCCGGGTCACCGAGCTTGGGACCCTGGAACTTCTTCAGGAGCACGGGCAGGGTGCCGTTGCCCGAATAGGTGCCGCCGCCAGCTTGGCCGGCGCCCCATCCAGAGCCGGACCCAGAGCCGGACCCAGAGCCGGAACCCAGGCCGGGACCGTTCCCGGTTCCAGTCGTGCCGTTCAGGTTGAGCGGGGGGGTCATGTAGATCGGATCGATCTCGTCGTCGAACACACCGGTCCCTGTCTCCCACGTCAGACCCGCATAACCGGATCCGGTGATGACGTCTTCATAAGTCAGGTCTTCAAAGTCCAGCACCTCGCGGCGTCCGGTGCGCGAGGAAGTGAAGGCAAGATCGTCGAGGGCATACCAACCCGCGCCGCCGTAGGCCGCTCCGGCCACGATCTCGATGCGGTCCACCGCGTCAAGGTCGATCGCGAACCAGGTGTGGTCCATGCCCACCTCGGGATGGACCTGTGAGCGTCCGACTTCAACACCGTTGAGATAGCCGATGGCCTGCAGGGACTTGGCGAAGGAGCCGCCCATGGGGCCGTGTCCGGCGACGTAAGCGCCCTCCACTTTCACGGCCTCCTGGAAGCCGATTCCCATGCGCGTATCGCCCCACTTGTTGAACAGGTAGTGCTTGCCCGAGTGGGGGCTGTAGTTGCGGCGGATACCCGGGACGCGCCAGCTGCCCTGGCGGCCGTTGCGCGCGCGCGGGTTCACGAAGTCCTTGTCCACTCGCAGGGCCTCCCGGCGCATGACCTCTTCCATGGTCTCAACGCGGCCCGGTCGCGTGTGGGGCACGCGCTCGGAGACCATGAAGTCCGGCTCCTCGAATGGGAGGGTGGTCGTCACGCTCTGGGGCGGAGGAACCACCTGAGCGCCATCCTGGGGCGTGGCCGAGGCGAGAGAGCACAGGCTCAAGGGCAGGATGGCGAGGAAGCTGACGGAGCGGGGCATTGAGTGCTGGTGCATAGCTCTTGGGCGCTGGGGCCTGATGGGGGCACGGAACTTGGGCCGACGGTGGGTCCCTATCCTGGGCATACACCATCCACTACCAGTCTATCTCGACGCACTCAGCGTGGAGCAAGTTCCTCACAACCTGCCCTCAGGCCTCGAACAGGGCCCTAGGCACGCAAGGCGGCCTGGGCCGCTGCCAGGCGGGCGATCGGGATGCGGAAGGGCGAGCAGGAGACATAGTCCAGGCCCAGGGCCTCGCAGAAGCGGATGGAGCGCGGGTCCCCACCGTGCTCCCCACAGATGCCCAACTTGATCTCGGGCCGGGTCGCCCGGCCCTGCTCCACCGCGATCTCCATCAGCCGCCCCACCCCGCGGGTGTCCAGGCTGGCGAAGGGGTCGCCGGCGTAGATGCCCTCCTGGATGTACTCGGGGATGAACTTGCCGGCGTCGTCCCGGGAGATGCCGAAGGTGGTCTGCGTCAGGTCGTTGGTGCCGAAAGAGAAAAACTCCGCCGTGCGTGCGATGGCGTCCGCCACCAAAGCCGCACGGGGCAGTTCGATCATCGTTCCGACCAGGTAGGGCACACGGATACCCTTCTTGGCAAAGACCTCTTCCACGGTGGCGCGTACGAGAGGTTCTTGCACCTCAAGTTCCTGGGAACTGGCGATGAGGGGGATCATCAATTCCACTCGAGGCTTCTTGCCGGTGCGCTTGGCCACGTTGCAAGCAGCCTCAAAGACTGCACGCACCTGCATCTGGGTGATTTCCGGAAAGGTGATTCCCAAACGGCATCCACGATGGCCGAGCATCGGGTTGAGTTCCGTCAGGCTCTCGACCTTGGCGGCAATGTCGCTTGGCTTCAGTCCCAGCTTCTTGGCCAGCTCTTTCTGGGCGTTCTTCTCGTGGGGGAGGAACTCGTGCAGAGGCGGGTCCAAGGTGCGGATGGTCACGGGACGTCGGCCCATGACCATGAAGATGCCCTCGAAGTCTCTGCGCTGAAGGGGCAGGAGTTTGGCGAGGGCGCGTTTACGGGCCCCTGCGTCATCCGCCAAGATCATCTCGCGCATGGCGCCGATCTTCTTCTCACCAAAGAACATGTGCTCCGTGCGGCACAGGCCAATTCCCTGTGCACCAAAGGCCGTGGCCATCCGGCATTGGTCGGGTTGATCGGCATTGGCGCGGATGGCCAGAGAGCGGTGCTTGTCCGCCCAGCGCATGATCGCACTGTAGGCCTTGAAGGTGGGGGACTGGGCCGCGCGCTCGGCGCGCTTGCCCTTGCCGAACAGCGCTTGCGTGACCTGGGAGGGTTGGGTGGCGAGTCGGCCCACGAACACCTCGCCCGTGGTTCCGTCAATGGAGATCCACTCGCCCGCCGGCACGCGGCGATCTCCCACCCGTAGAGTCTTGCGCCGCTCCTCGATGCGCAGGTGTGCGGCGCCCACCACGCAGACCTTGCCCATCTGTCGTCCGACCAGTGCTGCGTGGCTCGTCATGCCGCCTCGCACGGTCAGGATGCCCATGGCGGCTTGCATGCCGCGGATGTCCTCGGGCGACGTCTCGAGCCTCACCAGGATCGACTTCTCACCCGCGTCCTTGTAGGCGATGGCTTCCTCAGAGGTGAACGCGATGCGCCCCGAAGCGGCCCCTGGACCGGCGTTGAGCCCACGGGTCAACACGCGCCCTTCTTTTCGCGCCCGCTCCTGTTCCACGCGGTCGAAGACCGGCTGCAGCAGCTGATCGAGAGCCTCCGGGTCGACCCTCAAAAGGGCTTCCTTCTGGGTGATCTTGCGCTCCTTGACGAGGTCCGTGGCGATGCGCACGGCAGCAAAACCCGTGCGCTTGCCGGTGCGGCACTGGAGCATGAACAGGCGACCTTGTTCGATGGTGAATTCCAGGTCCTGCATGTCACGGTAGTGCCTTTCGAGAAGGCGTTGGATGCGCTCCAATTGGGCGTAGGCCTTGGGCATGACGTCGCGCAGGTTGGAGATGGGCTTGGGTGTACGCAGGCCCGCGACCACGTCCTCACCCTGAGCGTTCATGAGGAACTCGCCATAGAAGCGCTTCTCTCCGGTGGCTGGGTCTCGGGTGAAGGCCACTCCGGTACCCGATGTGTCGCCCATGTTTCCGTAGACCATGGTCATGACGGTTACTGCCGTTCCCCACCTTGAGGGGATCATGTGCATGGAACGGTAGGCGGCGGCGCGCTCGTTGTTCCATGAATGGAAGACGGCCCCGATGGCTCCCCACAATTGCTCTTGGGGATCTTGGGGGAAGGCTTTGCCCGTGGCCTTCTTGACTAGGCTCTTGTACGTGCGCACCAGCCCCATCCAGTCCTCCGCGTCAAGTTCGGTGTCCTGGGTGACCCTTCGCTTGCGCTTGAGCTCATCTAGGGCGCGGGTGAAAGGGCTCTGGGATTCGCCCTTGGAGGCTCGCACTTCCAAGACGACGTCCGCATACATCTGGATGAAGCGTCGGTAGGCGTCCCAGGCGAACCGTGGGTTCTCCGTCAGGGCTGCCAGCCCCTTGACCGTTTCGTCGTTGAGGCCCAGGTTCAGAACCGTGTCCATCATTCCGGGCATGGAGACCCGCGCTCCCGAACGCACCGAGACCAGGAGCGGGTTCGCGGGGTCGCCGAAGCGCTTGCCCATGGATTCTTCCAACTGGGCCAGGGCTCCGTTCAACTCCTTGCGCAGGCTGGCCGGGTAGCGGCGCGAGTGCTTGTGAAAGTGAGAACAGACTTCCGTTGTAATGGTGAAGCCCGGTGGCACAGGCAGGCCCAGTCGGCACATCTCGGCCAGGTTCGCCCCCTTGCCTCCCAGAAGGTTCTTCTGTTCCCGGTCGCCTTCCGCCTCACCCTCCCTGAAGGTGTAGACAAACTTGGGTCGGCCCTTGGGGGCGTGCTTTGGGCGCTTCGAACCGGGACGGGGAGTCATTGGCTGGCAGGGTGGGGGGAACGGATGGGATGCGTAACCCCGTTCTTATCGGCCAACTAGTCGATCTGGACTGAGCCAACTTTCAGGCCATCTATGCGCCAGCGGGAATGGACCTCCACAGAGGTGACCTCTCCCAACTGCCCCCCCTCCAACGGCTCTGAGAGGGGTATTCGGGCCGTGAGCGTTCGCCCGTCCTCCGAAAGGGCTAGGAGCCCTGAGGCCAGAAGGTCGAACTCTTCGGGGGGCCCCCCCTGGGCTGCCAGGGTGCGGTTGCCCGCCAAGACCTCATAACGGTCCTCAAGGACCAGATCCACCTCGATGAGGAGCTCGTCCTGGAATAAGTCCATCAGCGCAGGCAGATCCACGTGGGCCTTGAGGTGCACGTGACGGGGTCCCAGGGGCTGGATCTCGTCGATACGCGCCCGGTAGAGGGCCCAGGTCAGATTGGGTTCCTGCTCCAGGAGTTGATCCCGAAACTCCCTGTAGGCGTGTTGGGAGAGGCCATGCTTACGCCGCAGACGCATGGAGAAACAACCGTACTCGTCCGCTAACAGGTCCCCTTGGTGGGCCGTAATGAAGGCCTCAAAAGCGCTCTGGGGATCCCCCAGTGAGATATCAGCCACTTGCTTGGGGCTCGGCTGGGGCGCCACGCAGGCGACCGTCAGGCCGGCCAGCAGGCTTGGCCACCACCGAAATACTCTCCAGTTACTTCTCTTTTCACCACTGAACGGGTCTCTCACCGGCTTTTCCTCCCGATTGCTTGTGACTGTTGGCCCCAGACCTAGCTCTGATTCCCACCCCGAATCGATACGCTACACTTCTGCCGCACCAAAACCGAACCTCGCTATGCATTCCACATCAGCCCACCTCAGCACCCGTTTCCTTCTCGCTCCTCGTCTGATCTCCGGTTGTCTGGTGGTCGGCCTGTTCTGCTCGTGCCAGGAGGGGGCGAGCGGCCCGGAAGAGGCGTCTGACGCACCGTCCACAACGGAGGCCCAGGGGTCCGCCACGGCCTCCCCCGCCTCCCCGGTGAGTTCAACCAAGAGCACGCCGGGCAGCCTTGTTCCGGGTTTCAAGCAGGGTCAGGCATCGACCCCGCCCACCGGCGTCAAGGGGTCAGCCAAGGGACAGAAACGCAAGCGGCCCAAGGACGGCGCCAAGGCTCCCAGAGCCCGCAAGGTACCCGGAGTCGCCGGGAGCACCGGAGCTCGTAGCACGCGGGTGCCCTCCTCTGTACCGGGGACTCCGAGCAACCCTGGGGGAGCTCCCGAGAAGATCCCGAGTGGCTCACCCATCGGCGAGCAGCTCAACAATGGTCAGAGCCCCGTGAATAGACAGACTCCCATCGCGGGAGCCGAGAAAGACCCTGATGCGCGCCTCTCCATCGAGTTCGGTGCAGAGAAGCACGACTTTGGGGCCGCGCGCCAGGGAGACATTCTCAACCACACCTTCAACCTCACGAGCACCGGTGAGAACCCCGTCCGGATTCGGCAAGCGAGTCCGACCTGCGGCTGCACCGTGAGCAAGGTCTCCGTCGATGATGGAATGGGGAACTTCGGCCTCTACAAGATGGGTGACGAGATTCCCTCAGGCCGCGAAGTGCAGATCGAGGCCAGGCTGGACACTACCCACAAGACCAACAAGACTCAGGTGCGCATCAATGTCTACACCAACGACCCCATCGGTCTGACCCAGCTGGCGCTGACCTCCAATATCGAGCCCTTCATCAAGGCAACCCCGCCCTTCGTGAACATGGGTGACATCAAGGAGGGTGAGGAGAAGGTGCAGGTGATCGACATTCGCACCTCGCGCGGGGAGCCCGTGATGCTCAGCAATGACACGTCCAACCCCATCAAATTGCCCCCCGGCATGACCGTGGATCTCTCCCCCGTCAGCCCACACCAAGACGGCCGTTCAGCCCACTGGCAAGCCACGGTCAAAGTGGGAGAGGGTGCCAACGAAGGGCCGATCGGATACCAGGTCCGGTTGAATTCGGACTTTGAGATGCCCGAGGAGAAGGCCAGCACACCCGCGGGGCCGGGCCCTGTGATCGTGGGAGGGGCCAAGTTCTACAAGGTCTCGGCAAGCGTCAACGGCCGCGTCCTGGGCGCGCTCTCTTTTACGCCCCAGTTCCTCTCCATGGGGCTCGTTCGTCCCGGACAAGTGGTCAAGCGCAACGTCAAGGTCATCTCTCACGATCCCAACTTCGATCTCTCGAAGGCGACCGTGGAGCTGCGTCCCGAAGCGGGGCAGGAGCTGGCCTGGAAGGAGAACTTCAGCACTTCCCTGCGGCCCGCCGTTGGCTTGAGCAACGCGATTGATGTCCAGCTTGTGCTGGAGGGTTTGCCTGACGGATCGGACGGTTCCTTCCGTGGCGTGATGGTGATCCTTACCGGTCACCCCACCAAGCCCGAGCTGGCCGTGCGATTCTCTGGCGTGTGTCGCGCTGGCGTGGGAACCGTGCTTCCAGACCGTCGTTAGGGGCGGCCCCAGCCGCAACCCCAGCCGCAACCCCAGCCGCAACCCCAGCCGCCTGGGCCCAATCTCCCAGGCGAGGATCTTGTAGTCGTGGGGGTTACAGGCGGTACACTACCGCAGTGAGTACCGAACTCGGCGATCTGCTCGTGTCTCAGGGCAGCCTCTCCGAGGCTGACCTGAGAGCGGCCATGTCCCTCCAACGTGGGGGCGACCTTTCCCTGCCCCAGGCGCTGCTCAAGCAGGGCTTGGTGGAGGAGGGCGTCGTGTATCGCGCCCTCGCCACCCAGAACGGCATGCCCTTCGTCGACTTGGACAAGGGCAACATCCGTCAGGAGATCATCGATCGCGTCCCTGGGGAGATGGCGGCTGAGCAAGGCATCCTGCCCCTGATGGAGAAGGACGGGGCCCTTGTCGTGGCCATTGACGATCCGTTCAAGCGCATCGTGGCCGACCAGTTGTCCTTCGTGATCGGTGGCGAGATCCGTTGCGCTCTGGCTTCACCCAGCGCGCTCGGCCGCGCTCTGGCCCGCTACTACGACGCCGGCGGGGAAGAGCACGTGGCCGCCAGCATGGGTAGCGATGGGGAGGATGAGACGGATGCTCCCATCATCCGCCTCGTGACGCGCATGTTCGCGGACGCCCTCGAGGAGAGAGCCAGTGACATCCACGTGGAGCCCGGCCACGGTCGCTTGCGCATTCGCTACCGCATCGACGGTCTGCTCCGCGATGTGGCCGAGCACCCCGATCACCTCTCGGCCCCCCTGATCTCACGCTTGAAGATCATGGCGAGGATGGACATCGCCGAGAAACGCAAGCCCCAGGACGGGCGCATCAGCTTGACCATCAAGGGCCGCGCCATCGACGTGCGAGCTTCGATCCTGCCCGCCAGTCACGGTGAGTCCATGGTGATGCGTCTACTCGATCGCAGTGCCAACCTGATCAGCTTGCGCGATCTGGGATTTGGCGCGGACGACTACGCGTGGTTCAAGCACGTGATTCGCAAGCCCAATGGTATCTGCCTGGTCACGGGGCCCACGGGATCGGGCAAGACCACCACTCTCTATGCCGCTCTGCAGGAATTGAATCGCTCGGACGTGAAGATCATCACGGCCGAGGATCCCGTGGAGTACCACATCAGCGGGATCAATCAGGTGCAGGTGAACGATCGCATCGGCCTGACCTTCGCCCGCATCCTCAAGGCCATGCTGAGGTGTGCCCCGAACGTGATCCTGGTGGGGGAGATTCGAGATCTGGAGACCGCCGAAATCGCCATCCAGGCTGCCCTGACGGGGCACCTGGTCTTCTCCACCATCCACACCAACGATTCGCCCTCGGCCCTCACGCGCCTGATGGACCTGGGCGTCAAGCCGTTCCTGGTGTCCGCCTCGGTGCAGTCGATAATCGCCCAGCGTCTTGTGAGGCGTCTGTGTAGCGAGTGCTCAGTCGAGTACACGCCCACGGAGGAGGAGCGTGCCGCGCTGGGGATGACGACGGCTGAGAGTGCTGATCGAACGTTCCGCGAGCCCCGTGGGTGCCGATTGTGCGAGGGCAGCGGCTACCGCGGACGTGTCGCCCTGTACGAGCGGCTTGAGATGGACCACACCCTGCGCGAGATGACCTTCCAGGGGAGTTCCCTGGAGGATCTGCGCGACACCGCCGTGGCCACTGGGGCCATTCAGAGCCTGCTCATCGACGGCGCCCGAAAGGTGGTTGATGGCACGACCAGTTCCAGCGAAGTGCTGCGTGTGACGCGCACCAAGTCCTAGGGAGACTCAGGAAACCCATGCCTACCATTCAAGAGTTGATGTCGACAACCATCGAGGTCGGAGCTTCCGACCTGCACCTCAATCCGGGCCGCCCGCCGGTGGGCCGGGTGAACGGGGAGTTGGTCTCTCTCGGCATTGACGTCTTGGACGACGCGGCCACCGAGGCCTATTGCAAAGACCTGTGCGACGAGAGGCACTGGGCCGAGTTGACGTCGGCGGTTGGCACCACCGACTTGGGGCTCGCGCACCCCTCCGGCGATCGCTTCCGGGTGTCGTGCATGCGCCAGCGGGGCCGCTTCAGCGCCGTCCTGCGCTTGATTCCCAACAGGCTTCTTAGCTTTGAGGAAATCGGCCTCCCCGAGCCCTGCCGGGCGCTCTTGCGTCGGCCGCGCGGCCTCGTGCTCGTCACCGGTCCCACGGGATCGGGTAAGTCGACCACCCTGGCCACCATGATCGATTGGATCAATCAGAACATGGACAAGCACATCGTGACCATCGAGGACCCGATCGAGTTCTACCACTCCCACGGCAAGGGCCTCGTGACGCAGCGCGAAGTGGGCGAGGACGTGGATTCGTTCCCCGAAGCCATGCGACGGGTCCTGCGCCAGGACCCGGACGTGATCCTGCTGGGGGAGATGCGCGACCTGGAGACCATCTCGGCCGCCATCACCGCCGCAGAGACGGGACACCTTGTGTTCGGCACTCTGCACACCACGGGCTCCGCGCGCACAGTCAACCGCATGATTGATGCCTTCCCCGCCAACCAGCAGGAGCAAATCCGCGCGCAGCTCTCGGTCTCGCTCGTTGCGGTGATCTCGCAGGTGCTCATGCCGCGTGCCGGGAAGCGCGGTCGCGTGGCCGCTTTCGAGGTCATGATCAACACTCCTGCCGTGGGCAACCTGATCCGCAAGAACGAGACCAATAAGATCCAGTCCACCATCCAGACTTCGCGTCGCATGGGCATGGTCACCCTGGACGACTTCATCCTCGATCTGGTGGCCAAGGGGGAGATTGATCGTCAGGTCGCCCTCGACTACGCGCAGGATCCGCGCGACCTGGAGTCACGCCTTTGAGCGCAGACACTGTACAAGGCGGTGAGGGCCGGCTGCTTCTGGGGCAGATTCTCAAGGCACGCGGTGTCCTGCGGGAAGGCCAGATCCAGGCCGCCCTGGGGGAGCAGCGCAAGGGCGGAGGACTTATCGGGCAGTGCATGGTGGACATGGGGGCCTGTTCCCAAGGGGACGTGGCCATGGCTCTTGGAGAGCAGGCGGGCATGGAGACGGTGGACCTCAGCACCTTTACTCCAGATGCAGAAGTGCTGGCCCTAGTGGATGGCAGTGCGTGCCACACCTATGGGGTGCTGCCTCTTCGGCTGGACGCGGGCCAGTTGGTGGTGGCCATTGCCGACCCGCTGAATACCGCCGTTCTCGAGGACCTGTCCTTCACTACGGGAACTCCGGTGCGTGGGGCCGTGGCCGATGGGGAGGCGATCAAGCGCTTGGTCACGGAGAGCTACGGAGAGGAGCGCTCGCTCGCGGACGCCATCGCTGAGGCGGCCGCCTCCGTGGATGGCGGGGATGCCGAGTCCGCCGCAAAGAGCATGCCCGTCGTGCGCTTGCTCAATTCAATCCTGCACCGCGCCATCCAGGACCGAGCCAGCGACGTGCACTTTGAGACCTTCGCCGACGTGTTCCGCATCCGCTATCGGGTGGATGGCAGCTTGTACGAGGTCGAGGCTCCACCCCGGCACCTCTCCCTGCCCCTGATCTCGCGCATCAAGGTCATGGCCGATCTCGACATCACTGAGACGCGCCTGCCCCAGGACGGTCGGGTTGAGCTGAGCATTGACGGGCGTCAGGTGGACCTGCGCGTGGCCACGATCCCAGGCCCCTCGGGAGAAGGCTGTGTGATGCGCGTGCTCGACCGCTCGGCGGTCAGCCTTGACCTGGCCGCACTGGGGCTGCAAGCGGAAGACGATGCCCACCTGCGTGCCCTGACGAGTCTGCCCCATGGCATCGTGCTGGTCACAGGCCCTACGGGCTCGGGCAAGACCACCACCTTGTACGCCATGCTCTCGGAGGCCAACCAGCCAGATGTCAAGATCATTACGGTGGAGGACCCGGTGGAGTACGACATCCAGGGCATCGTTCAGATCCCGATCAACGAAGAGATCGGCGTGACGTATTCCGCGGTCTTGCGTTCCATCCTGCGCCAGGACCCAGACAAAATTCTGGTGGGTGAGATCCGGGACGGGGAGACGGCCGGCACCGCGGTCGAAGCCAGCCTGACCGGTCATGCCGTGTTCGCCACCATCCACACCAACGACGCCCCCTCGACGGTCACGCGTCTGGTGGACATGGGTATCGAGCCCTTCCTGATCACGGCCACCCTCGAGGCGGTCGTGGCCCAGCGCCTCGTGCGCACGATCTGCGCGGACTGTCGCAAGTCGTACAATCCGGACGAGGATCTCTTGCGCGAGCTAGGGGACGCTGGCGAGCGCCTCGCGGGTAGCACCTTCTACTTTGGCGAGGGGTGCGCTTCCTGTCACCACACGGGCTACAAGGGCCGGACAGGGATCTTCGAGATCATGGTCATCGACGATCGACTGCGGCGTACGATCGGTGCCGGTGGCAACATTGAGGATGTGCGCTCCGCTGCCCAGGAAGCCGGCATGCGCAGCCTGCGCGAGCGCGGGATCGACGCCGTGACCCAGGGCCTGACGACGGTCGAAGAGGTCCTACGCGAGACCGGCATTTGAGTCGGTGGGGCCCTTGTCCGTGTCGTCCTGCAACTTCTTCCCTTGGTGGGGGTAAGACGGATCCCTTGCATTCTGGGCCCGCTCCCCGACCTTCCCGCCCGTCATGCCGACCGGGGATTGGGGTAGGCTGGGCCAAGCCCTCGCCGCGGCTCTCCCTTCTCCCCCTTACGCCTCCCTGCTAGTCTGCCCGACACACAATGGCCAAACGCATCCAACGCTCTGCAAAGAGCACCCAACAGGCGAGTAGTGCCAAGGCGCGCCCGACAGGGGGCGCCGGCGACACGAGTGCATCTTCGGCCAAGGGCGGCCGCGTCAAGTCGGATCTCATCACCGACTTCACCGTCCAGCTCGCCACGCTGAGTGAGGCGGGCATCCCGGTCGTCAAGGCTCTGACGATCTTGGAGGGTCAGATGCGGCCCGGGCGTTTCAAGGGCATCCTGGCCGAAGTGACAGAGGACGTCGCATCGGGTACGCCTCTGTCGGAAGCGCTCGGCAAGCACCCCGCGTGCTTCGACACGCTGTACTCATCCATGGTGCGGGCAGGTGAGGCGGGCGGGGTCCTCGACCGAATCCTGACGCGCCTAGCCGCCTTCCGCGAGAAGGCGGCTGAGATTCGGGGCAAGGTCATCGGAGCCATGATCTACCCCTTGATCCTCTCCATGGTGGCCGGCGGCGTGATCACGGCGGTCATCCTGTTCGTGATCCCGCGCTTTGAGGAGCTCTTCCAGTCGTTCAACGTTGAGCTACCTCAGGTAACCCAGGTTCTCTTGGACTCATCCACCTTCGCTGCCAAGTATTGGTACGTCGTGGTCGGACTGCCCGTCATCCTGTTGGTTTCACACTTCGCCCTGCTCAAGCGTAACGACGGCTACCGTCACGGTGCCCACGGCCTGTTGCTCAAGATTCCCCTGCTCGGGAGTCTTGTCTCGCGCTCCATGATCGCCGATTTCTCACGTACCTTCGGCACCCTGATCGAAGCGGGAGTGCCGCACCTCGATGCTCTGGCTATCGTCAGGGATGCGACTGCCAATGAGGTGCTCATCCGTGGCGTCGAGGCCATCCGGCGTACGGTTCGAGAGGGCGAGGGAATCGCGCGCCCCATGGGTGAGTCCGGCATTTTTGATGACCTCGTCACCAACATGGTCGAGGTTGGTGAAGAGACCGGAAACCTCGACGGGATGTTGCTCAAGGTTGCGGACGCATACGAGCGTCAAGTCGATCGGCAGATCGACGCCTTCTTCAAGGTCCTCGAGCCTCTGCTTTTGATCTTGATGGCTGTCTTCGTCGGATTCATCGTCGTGGCCCTGTTTATGCCCTTGATGGAGATCATGAACTCCATCAGTGGCGCCTGAGGGGATGGATGAATCCGATGGTGAAGCCGCAAGCGTCCGTTCAACACAGTGTCTAACAGTCCGCCAAATACCGAGCCCAGGACAGAGCCTCAAGGTCGAGGCGCGAACGCACCCCTAGCCCGGCGCGGTTCGTCCCTCGGGCTGCCACTGTGGCTACGCGTTGTCGCCCTGGTGACGGCCTTCAACGTGGTTGTCTTCGGTGGGCTCTTGGTGTGGTTCACGCACATCATCTCCGAGGAACGCGCTGAGCTGGCGCAGTTGGACGAGCAGCTTGTGCTTGAGCGCCTGCGCAACCTGCTCGACGAGCAGGGGCAGGCTCTGACGGGAGAGATCCTCTCCTGGTCCCGCTGGTCCCGGTACGAGGATGCTCAGATTGTTCAGTTGCGTAGCTTCGAGGCCAGCGGCGGTCTCCTGAGTGACCTGCGGCGCGTGGGCCTCAGTGGCCGCACGGAGTTCGTTCCCGACGGTGTCTTGATCCCCCTGCGCCGGCCCCGCCCAGCACCTCGCAACGTCACGGTTCCCGTCACCCGTTCTTGGGTTCCCACGGGCCGAGCGCTGCCCCCGGTCCTCCCTTCCATTGTGGGCTATAGCCTCCCCATGCTCCTGGGCGCCGCGCGCGTGCGATTGAACCTGCCCCGCATGGAGCCGGGAGAGGTCTGGGGGGCGGGGCTCATGAAGCATGGGGCTCCGTGGCCCAGTCATCCCCACCTCGCGTTCTGCGCTCCCAACTTCGAGAGGTTCTTGGCCGCCTGCGTTCTCTGGCCCCTGCACGTTCGCAAGAGCTTGTCCACCATGGTCTTCTTGGGGTTGTCTCCGGCGCGTCAAAGGGGCTACGACCGGGACATGAGCGCCTACCTGCGCGAGGCACTGATCAGTGCTCAGCGCGCGGAGATTTCCATTCGTTTTCGCGGAGGGCTGCTCCTGCCTCTTACCCGACCGGCCGGGGATTCTGCAGGCGAGATCTGGGGCGCGGGCTTCTTCCCCTTTCCAACCTGGCTATATCTGATGCCGGGTCCGTTCTTCTCCCCCGCCAAATGGATGACGGGCGCCATCATCGACCCGCTGGAGGAGGATCCATCGCCGGCGGATCTCCGGTTGGGGAGGGTCTACCTCAACCCGATGGGCAGTGCGCACCGCTCTCCGCTGTGGGACCAGGAGGCCGTTCTCTCGCAGATCCGGCAGGCCGCGACCGAGGGCGACCCCGTGGGGGACGAGAGAGGGCTGGCGGTTCCCTTGCGCCTCGCTTCGGGCGAACTGTGGGGAGGAGTTTGGCTCCGCCCCCGTGAAGATCCCATCGTGCGCCCCATCCTGCGCCAGCTCGGTCCATGGTTCCTGCTCTCGACGGTCATGCTGACGCTCGCGACATTCTTCGGCGTACACCGTCTGGTGCTCGATCCGGTTCGCCGTCTCGCCCAGGGGGCTAGGCGCCTGCGCATGGGGGACCTAACGGCGCGGGTTCCGGAGGTTCGCCGGCGTGATGAGCTGGCCGATCTCGTGCGGAGCTTCAACGGCATGGCGGAGAAGCTCGAGGGATTCAATGCGCGCCTGGCCACTGAGGTCCAAGAGGCCACGGCGGCTGCCCGAGAGGCTGAAGCCGCCGCCATGACCCAGCGACGCCTGGCGGCGACGGGTGAGCTGGCCGCTGGCATCGCCCACGAGATCAACAACCCGCTGGGGGGCATGCTCAATGCCCTCGAGGTCCTGGGCCGCCCTGACCTGGACCCGGAAACCCGAGAGCGCTACCTCGAGTTGGTGCAGGGGGGGCTGGAGCGCATCGGCGAGACCGTGGGCAAGGTGCTGCGCCTCGCTCCCCGGGAGACGGCCGTGGAGCCCCTCGCTCTGGTGGGGCCTCTGGGAGATGCGCTTGGTCTGATCCAACATCGAGCCGACGTTCAGGGGACGCAGATGTGGCTGGAAGGCGAGGGAGGGGCGCGCCTTGCCTCTGACGAGCAGGCCTTCGAAGCGTGGAGCGCCCTGCCCCTCGTGCGCGGCCAACGCAACGAATTGGGTCAGGCCATCTTGAACCTGCTCGTCAACTCCCTGGACGCCCTAGTCGACCATGCATCCGGGGAGGGTCGCATCCGGGTCGGATTGGAGAGTGAGGGGGAGTGGCTGCGACTTTGGGTCGTGGACAACGGTCCCGGCATGGATGCTGACCTCATCCAGCGCGCGGCGGACCTCTTCTACACCACAAAGGACACCGGGCGGGGCACCGGTCTCGGTCTGGCCATTGTGCACAACGTGGTGAACGGACATGGCGGCGAAGTCCAGCTGCGCACTCCTCCCGAGGGGGGCTTTCTGGTCGAGTTGAGGCTGCCCGTCTACCAGGGTGGAGAGCCGTCGGTGAACCTCCCAGGGGAGGAGCCCTCATGACCTTGGGCGAAGCTCTGCCTTGGTTGGGGGCCTCGGGCATGCTCCTGAGCTCGGGCTTCTTCTCGGGAGCCGAGACGGCTCTGTTCAGTCTGGGTGAAGAGCAGGTGGCGACCGCCAAGCCGCGCGTGCGAAGGCTTCTGTCTCAGCCGCGCGAGCTGCTCGTCACTATCCTGCTGGGTAACCTCTTCATCAATCTGCTCTTCTTCACGAGCCTGCCCTATCTGTTTCCTTCGGCCATGCAGAGCCACGGGCTGCTTACCGGTGCGGAGGCTCTCTTGGCCCTGCTGGTGGTGGGAGAGATCGTCCCCAAGACCCTCGCCCTGCGCTCTTCCGAGCGCGTCTCCAGCCTGGTGGCCGTTCCCCTGGTACCCATCCTGGTCTGGGTGCGCCCTCTGCGGCGTGTGGTCAACGCGGTCATGGACGTGATGTTGCGTGCGTTCGGTGTGGGACCTGCCGCGGAGCGGGGCGTCTCACCGCAGGATCTGGCTACCGCCCTGGAGCTCAGCGCCAAGGAGGGAGATCTCGCCGGGCGGGAGGCAGACCTCCTGGCAGAGATCGTCGACTTGGGGCACTTGCGCGTGCGTGAGATCATGACGCCCCGGGTGGACATGCTGGCCGCCGATCTTGACCACGATGCCGAGCAGCGCGCCCACCTGCTTGAGGAGACCGAGCGTCAACGCCTGACCTGGTTGCCCGTCATTCGCGGTGACGCGGACACGGTGGTCGGCCGGGTTGAGGTTCGTGACATGCTCCTGGAATCCGATCGTCCCCTGGCGGAGCTCATCATGCCCGTCACGTTCGTCCCGGAGGTGGCCAGCGTTCTGAGCATGCTTGAGATCCTGCGTGCCGAGCGTGTGGCCGAGGCGATAGTCATCGATGAGTGGGGAGGCACGGCGGGCGTCGTTACCCTCGAAGACCTGTTCGAGGAGTTGGTGGGAGACATGCGTGTTGAAGGGGAGGAGCTCGACCGTGTTGTGATCCCCCTCGGCGAGGGCTGTTATCGCGTCTCAGGTGGTGCCTCCATCCGTGACTGGAACGACTTCTTCGAAGCAGAGGTCGTCCCCAATGCGTTCGAGACAGTCGGTGGCTACGTCACCGCTCTCTTGGGACGCATCCCGCGAGAGGGCGATCAGGTGACGCTGGGCGCTGGCCTGGCGTGCAAGATCACCGAGGTCCGGGGCCGCCGGGTCTTGGGTGTTGAGCTCTACCTGGAAGACCGCCAAGGGGGCGACTCCTGATGGACCTCTTCATCTGGCTGTTTGCCCTGCTCCTGTGTTTGGTGGCGAGCTTTGTCTTCTCCGGATCCGAAACGGGTATCTACACTCTCTCTCGCATTCGTGTCGGTATGGAAGCGGACCAGGGCCATCGCCGAGCGCGCATGGTTCGCATTCTCCTGAGCGACGAATCCGCCCTGCTCATCACGATTCTGATCGGCAACAACCTTGCCATCGAACTTGCCTCCCACGTGGGGGACCACCTGTTGGGTGCGTCCTTGGGTGCAAGGGTCTTGGACCCGGCATTGCGGGCGCTCGTGCTCACCCTCATCCTGACCCCGCTGCTGTTCATGCTGGGCGAGGCTTTGCCGAAGGAGATCTACAGGCGGCGCGCTCACTCCATGGTCTATTCGACGGTGCCACTCATCCTCACCGCCCGTTGGATGCTCTGGCCCTTCGAGCGCGTCCTGCGTCTCCTGACCGCCTCACTCGAGCACCTCTTCGGACTGGGTCCGGGCCGCGTGGCCTCCGGGGGCCGAGCAGAACGCTTGACGGCCCTGCTCGCTGAGGGTCGGCGCCACGGGGCCCTCCATGAGCGTGCCGAGGCGCTGGCACGCAATGCCCTCCAACTTCGGACTCTTCCCGTCTCCCACGCCATGGTGCCCTGGGATGAAGTCCAGATGGTCCGCCGCGATGAGGGTGACGAGGATCTGTACCGACAGGTGAGCGAGGCGCGCTTCACCCGCCTCCCCGTCGTGGATGGCAGCGGCCGCCTAGAGGGCTACGTTCATCAATTGGAGGTCCTCGCTGCAGGTCCCCAGAGCCCTGTCCTGTCCCACCTCAGAAGGGTCTCGGCGCTGCCCGCGGACACCCCCGTAGACAGGGCCCTTTTGCACCTGAGGGGTGGCGGGCGTCGCGGGGCCGTGGTGGGGACCATGGAAACGCCCGTGGGGTGGGTGACGCTCAAGGATCTGGTGGAAGAGATCTCGGGCGAAGTTGTGGGCCTCTGAGAGGGCTGATTTCCCCCGTAGCGCCACAAGGAAGCACGTTCCTTCCGTGGGATTGTCCTGTAGCCGAGAGGTGGGTGGCCGGCTATGGTGGGCACCCACATGGCTCCTCCCCCCGTCTCACCCAGCCCCTCCGGCAATCCCCTCTGGCTGCTCGCCTTGGGCGTGCTCCTCATTTTCGGGGCAGGCGCCGTTCTCGAGCCCGTCTGGGCGCAGGATCCGGACCCGCCCGAGTGGACGACATCCATGGCGGCCGGTGGCACCGCGGACTCGAACGGCAGCATGATTGCCGTCACGGGCGTCGACATGACCGGCCAGTCGATCCTCTACCTGATCGACACGGAGAGCAAGCACATCTGTATCTACCAGGCGACCGGGGGCTCCAAGAGCACCCGTGGGGTTCAGTTTGTCGGAGCCCGCCGGATCGACTTGGACCTGCAGCTCGATGGGTTCAATGACAGGACAGAGTCTGAGGGGCGTCCCCTCGGATACAAAGACTTGCTCAAGGTCTTCGAGTCAGCTCAGGATGCTGGCGAACACTAAGACCTTTCCTTCCCCCCCCCCACAAATTTCAGGAGACCGAACCGTGCCCGACGAATTCTTCAGCTTTGACGAGGCCCTCGACGAACTGCGTTTGCAAGAGGACGAGCTCAAGCGGCTTGTCTCCGAGGGCGATATCCGCGCCTTCCGCAAGGGTGACACCATGAAGCTGCGCCGTAGCGACGTGGATGCTCTTCGCCGCGAACTGTCCGGTGGGGAGGTGGTCGACCTGAATGAGCCGGCCGAAGAGCTGGTCTTCGAGGACGATGCCGTGGGTGACGAAGAGTCCGGCATGGCCACCCAGGAGATCTCCGACGTGGACACCCTGATTGACGATGACGTCGAAGAGGTTGGTGAACTTGAGCTAGAGGAAGAGGCAGCCCCTGCGGCCGCTTCCAAGGTCAAGCGTCCGCGCCCCGTGGCGGTTGAGGAAGACGATGGAGTGGAAGGCATGGGCCTCCGCGCGGCCATGATTGCCACGGCGTTCGTGTTCATTCTAGGGCTTCCTGTGGCCCTGGCCGTCAGCTCGGGTAATGCCGATGGCGTTGCCAAGTCCGTGGCAGAGATGTTTGGCGGCAAGATCGGGTCTTCGGCTGACAACAGCTAAAGGGCTCTGGGCCGCCTAGCCCCCAGGGGGGATTCACAGGCTTCCCGCCTCATTTGGGAGGCCCGGGAAGACCCTGACGTGGGTTTGCATCGGCCTGGTGGGTGCCTGTGGGAGGATTCCCTACCCACCGGTGCTCTCCGCTGCGGAGCGCCGGCTGGCGAGCGTTCCCATCCAAACGGGGCCTCCGCTTGGTGGCCAACAGGACCACCCTGGCTCGCTGGGAGGTCAGCGTGGGGCCCAGCTCGTTTGGATCTGTCTCAATCCCTTTGAGATCGCCCCTCGCGGATGGCTAGACTGCACCTCGCACGGGGGGTACGGATCGTTCCCACTCCCCGCCGCCCGGTCGAGGGGATCGGGTGGGCTTCGAACTAGGGGGGGAACACGAGTCCTTTCCGCGTAGAACTAAATCTTGGAAGAACACATGAACAAGCACATCCGAGGGGGGAAGCGCTTGGCGGGGGCCACCACCCTGCTTATCGCTACCGGGCTGATTTCCTCGTGCGAAAGCACTCAATCGCTCGGCCTAGTCAGTATGCATCAGTACGAGGAGGCTCTGGCGTCTGCCAAGCAGTCTCAGACGGAGTATTTTGACCTCGACGCAGACTACCAACGGCTGCAAATCGACTATGACGACCTGCAGGCACAGATGCGCGACGAGGGCATGCGTCAACTCAGCGCGAACCTGACCGACGAGGCCTACGACAAGCTCAGTGAGCTAGAGCGTCAATTGAGCGCAATGAACCGACCCATGAAGGACGTGGAGAAGTTCCAGTTGAGTGACGGCTACCTCTACATGATTCAGGACCGGCTGCTGTTTGAGTCGGGGAAGGCGGACTTGGGGCCCGACGGCACGAAAGCCCTCATGGAAATCTCCATGGAGATTGCTGCTCAGCCGCACGGGACCATCTGGGTCCGCGGTCACACGGACTCCGATCCGGTCAAGAAGCCCGCAACCCTTGAGCGTTTCCCGCACGGAAACCTGCAGCTGTCCGCCGCGCGGGCAGTAGCCGTGGGGGCGCTGCTCGTCGAATCGAAGAGTATCAAGTCCGCCAGCGTGCGAGTGATGGGGTTCGGCCCTCACGAGCCGGTGGCAGCCAATGACTCTGCGGACAACAAGCGCATGAACCGGCGCGTGGAGATCTACGTCTCCAACCCGGAGGGCTAAACCCTTGAGCGTCAGGACGCCCGGGGCCCTCTCGTGGCCGGCGTCCATTGCGCGCGAGGTAGAATTTGAGCGGACACAAGCCCGCTCCCATCCGCAGGCGGATGGGAGCGGGCTTCTTTGTTTGGCTCCAGGTTGTATTGCCGGTGCCTTGCTGTTCCTGAGCGCCTGCTCGCCTTTGCCCGTGGAAGGCTCTCCACGTGCGGAGGTGGAGCAATTCGCCTTCGTGCCCAAGGGCTGGGCTGCGCCCTTCGTGGGCATGCGCTGCGAAGTACAAGAGGACCTGCTCGTCGATCGATTTGAAGTCACCCGTGGGCGTTGGGAATACTGGCGCGGGCGGTCGGAAGCAGAGTTGGCCGACCTCTCCGATTGGGCTCCTCTCAGCGCAGGGGAGTATCTTCCCGCGGTGGGCATGACCCATGGGGAGGCCGAGGCCTTGGCCGGAGCGCGCGGCATGCGCCTGCCCACTGCCGCGGAGTGGATGTTCATCGCGGGGGGCAGTCGGGCTCAGAGTTGGCCCCACGGCAACACCCGCCGGGTTTCGGTGGCCAATACAGTCGAAATGGGCTTGGG
The DNA here is from genome assembly GCA_012959525.1 of Planctomycetota bacterium. Lineage (GTDB taxonomy): Bacteria > Planctomycetota > UBA1135 > UBA1135. Next base: position 48,245 of record DUDB01000026.1, on the reverse strand, counting down.
GCATTCGGCCTTGGTGGGGTCGTTTCCCGGGGGCGCTTCGACGGGCACCGGGGTCGAGGACCTAGTGGGGAACGTGTGGGAGTGGGTCGCCCCTCCTCTCCCCGATCAGGTGGAGCCCATGGCCTGGCGACTCCAAGGACGCTCGCCCTACTCCCTGTGGGCCATGGGCGGTTCGTTCCAGGTCCGGGCGCAGGAGCTGTTCTCCTTTGACGGCGTGCGTCGGTTCAATGCGACGGGTCTGGAAGCGGGGCATCGCTCGGACGATCTGGGTCTGCGCTGCGTTGTCGGGGCGCGGGAGTACCTGCTTGAGCATGCTTCATCCTGGAGCCAGTCCGCATGGCGTGAGCGCATGGTGGCCGTGGGAAGATCCTGGGGGCGCCGCGCCGTGCCTCTGCTGGCAAGACTGGTGGAAGAGGGGGATGGCACCCCGGCAATCGCGTGGTTGCTGGAGGGGGCCAAGGGATGAGCGGGGATTCGAGCAGGGAAGATCCCGCTGCTCAGCCGCGGGCTTCGTCCGAACCCCCTCGTGCCCCCCGGCCTGCATGGAGTGAATTCCGCGCGGCTCTTGAGGGAGTTGGATTCCGGCCGTCACGGCAACTGGGTCAGAATTTTCTCTTGGACGAGAATGCAGCGCGCGCCATTGCCCGGGATGCTCAGGTGGAGTCGGGAGACTTCGTCCTTGAGGTGGGCCCAGGTTGTGGATTTCTCTCCGTTCATCTGGCTCACGCCGGCGTGCACCTACTGGCCGTAGAGATCGACGAGCGTCTCGCGCCGATCGCCGAGGACTTTCTGGACCCCTACCCGAACGCCCGGGTCGTGGTGGCTGACATTCTCGAGAGCAAGCACTCTCTCAACGCTTCCGTGCTGTCCGACCTCCCGCCCGAGGGCGCCTGGCATCTGGTCAGCAACCTGCCCTACTCGGTGTCGGCACCAGTCTTGGCCTTGTGCGCAGGACTTGAGTGTCCACCGATCTCCATGACCGTCCTGATCCAGGATGAGGTCGCCCAGCGCCTCTTGGCCGGGCCTGGCACACGGGAGTGGGGGCCTCTCACCGTCGGGTTGTTGCAGAGCTTCATTCCAGAGCGGATCCGTGGTCTGGGACCTGCCCTGTTCTGGCCCAGGCCCAAAGTCCAGAGCACCGTGGTGCGCTTGACGCGACGCGAGAATCTGGCCCCTGCCGAAGATCGCAGGTTCCGCTCTTCCTTTGCCGCCCGGTTGCTGCGGCAGCGCCGGCAGTCACTCGCTCGGGTGCTCAAGGACATGTTCCGCTCAGCAGAGAAAGCGGGACAGTTGCTAGAAAGCCGCGGCATCGGTGGGGCGGTCCGGGCGGATAATCTGACACCCGGGGACCTCTGGGGGCTGGCGGAGGGGGCTCGGGGGCTGGGCTGGAGGCCTGAGGAGAGTTGACCGCACGCCCTTCACCCGACGGATCCGCCCCAATGCATCCTCCCGATTGAAGCTGGCCGAATAGTGGCGGATTGGTCGAAGTCATTTGGAATGCCCAATCCGGGGATCCAAGATCGGGGGGGGTCCCAGCGAGAAAGCTGCCCCGGGTGGGCCTCGGGCTTCGGAGGCGTGTATACTTCCTCTGTCAGGGTCCACCCCTCCCCATCCCCATTGGAGGTTGGTCACCGTCCCCACCACGGTCCGGCCACCTCAAACTCCCCTACGGATGGGCTCATAGTGGTGTATCCGGCTGCCGGTCGTCCCAGGTCGAGACTCACGCTGCCCCTGCGTGCATCTCAACCCGAGCCGTTCGGTACCTCTCCTGGAGCGGCTTTTGGACCCCGTATTAGGCGGTCAAGAGCGCCTCGGTGGGGTGAAATTCGCGGTTTGCTCCGCATCTGAGACCTCCACGGGTTTCACGTGTCCGCGCTCCATCCACTCCGACCCAACGAGGCTCCGACCGCCTCGCGCTTCGTCCTCCCCAATATGTCCCAGGATCTCGAATTCAAGCGCGCCATCGATGAGGTGAAGCTGCGCTCGGCCGTCGAAGAGGTCGTACGGGAATACGTGCCGGACCTGAAGAAGGCCGGGCGCCTGTGGGAGGCGTGCTGTCCGTTCCACGACGAGAAGACGCCCTCCTTCAAGGTGGATCCGGCGAAGCAGACGTGGCGTTGCTATGGCGCCTGCGGCGAGGGCGGCGACGTGCTGAGCTTCGTGCAGAAGAGCCAGAACCTGGGGTTCACGGATGCGCTCGAGCTACTTGCCGCGCAGGCCGGCGTGGAGATCCCCAAGAGCCGTGGCCGACGGGCGGAGCGCGGCGAGGACGATCCTGGCATGGCCGCGCTCGCCTGTGCAGATGAGTTCTTCCAGCGCAAGTTGCAGGGCAGTGAAGGACGCATGGCTCGCGAGTATCTGGCCTCACGCGGGATGGGGGAGAACACGATCAAGGCCTTCGGATTGGGCTGGGCACCGAGCAACCGCCAGGAGCTGGTCCGGCTGGCTCGGCAGGAGGCTGGACGCGGGCATGCGGGCGATCCCTGCGCGGCATGGGTGCAGGCGGGCGTCCTGAGGCGCGGCGACGACGGTGGGGAGTACTCGTTCTTCCGCGAACGCTTGGTGATCCCCATCCGAGACCTGAAGGGGCGCACCATCGGGTTCGGTGCGCGTCGATTGAGCGACAACGAGAAAGCCGGTCCCAAGTACATCAACAGTTCAGAATCGGACTACTTCCACAAGGGACGCGTGATCTACGCCCTCGACCGGGCCATTGACTACGTGCGCAAGGGGCGGCACCTGATCCTCGTCGAGGGCTACACAGACGTGATGGCGGCCCATCAAGTGGGGCTGAATACCGTCTGCGCCGTGCTCGGGACCTCGACCACCGAGACCCATGCCGGGCTGGTCCGCAAGAGTGGTGCGCGGCGAGTGACCCTGGTCTTTGACGGGGACGACGCGGGCCGGAAAGCGGCCTGGCGCGCGCTCGATGGACTCCTGCCCCTGGACATTGACCTGGAAGTGGCCGTGCTTCCGAGCGGGATGGACCCTGCCGACCTGTGCAGCGAAGGGTCGGAGGCATTCACCGCCCAGCTGGATCAAGCCCAGGAGTGGTTCGATTTTCTCACCCAGGGGTTGGGGGAGATGAAGGGCAAGGAGCAGGCCCACGCGGTGGACGACGTCCTGCGCCTACTCGAGCGCCTGACCAAGCCTGTGCACCGTTCGTCTCTGCACGCCCAGCTGGCTGAGCGCCTGGCGATGCCCCTGTCCACGATCCTGGAGGCGCGCAATCACATCAGGCGCGGCGTGCGGGAGCCGGGCTACACCTTACCTCCGCCTAACACGATCCCCGCCGGGGGACCCGATGGGGACGGCGGGTCGGCCAGCGGCGGAAAAGTGTCTGAAAAGAAGGTAGATAAGCGCGAAGTGGACGCCTACAAGGCCGCAGTCGGTTCCGTTCTCATGGATTCAGCGCTGGTCCCGCGAATCCGTTCTCTGGTGGACTCTTGCCCCAATGTAGGCCTCAAGGCCGTCATGGGGGCGATACTGGTCCTCTACGAGGACGAGGACAAGCTGATCGACGAGTCGAGTGTCATGACCCAACTCGGCGCAGATCCCGTCCGTAATCACATCTCCTCCCTAGTCACCTACGCCACTCAGTCCGGCCTTCCCCCTCACGAGCTTCTTGAAGCCAGCCTCCAGACCTTGGACCAGCTGGCTCGGCGCAAGGAGGTCTCCCAACTCCAAGTCCGCTCCAGTGACCCCGACCTCTCAGAAGAGGCTCGCCAGGAACTGGTTATTCAGATTACCCACAAGACCCGCGAACTCCAGCGCGGTTCCGTCCCCTCCCACCTCTCCTAGATCCTTCCCCACTCCCCAAAGATGACTGTAAAAATCGACGAGACCGTCAAGCTTCTTGCTGACGAAGGCCGAGCGAAAGGCTTCCTGACCTTTGCCGAGATGAACAAGCTTCTTGAAGACAAGTTTGTGCCTCCCGACAAGATGGATCAGGTCTTTGCGGGTCTAGAGAAAGCGGGTATTGAGATCATGGATGGCGAAGGCCGTTCGGCCAATAGCCCCAAGCGCGGCAAGGACGCCGCGGCTGCTCTCCCCCGCGCCACGGCTGCGAGGCCTGCGGCCGGTATCAAGGTCAAGAAACGCGCGGCGGCGAAGGCACCGAAGGGTGTCCTGCCGGAGAAGATTGATGACCCGGTGCGCATGTATCTGACCCAGATGGGTGAGATCCCGCTGCTGACGCGCCCCGAGGAGATCTTCCTTGCCAAATCCATCGAGATCACGCGCAAGCGCTTCCGCAAGAAGTGTATGGGCTCGGGAATCTGCATGACCGAGACCCTCGCTACTCTGCGTGAGGTGCGTGACGGCAATCTCGCCTTCGACCGCACACTCAAGGTCAATCCGAATCCCAAGCCCGACGATGATCCGAAGATCGTGGAGACCCTGGGCAAGCCATTCTTGGCCAAGCGCCTCCCGGTCAACATCGAGACCATCGAGCGCCTGCATGTACGCATGCGTGAGGCCTACCTTCCCCTGGCAGCGCACCTGATCGGTGGCGCGGAACTCAAGGGCGAAGCGCGCTCGGAGGCTCTGGCCCTGGTACAGAATCTGCGTCGCAAGCTCATCATCTTGCTGGAGGAGTGCCACCTGCAGATCAAGAAGGTGCGTCCCTACAGCGATGACCTGGCCGAGCACTACCGCGAGATGCGCTCGGTGGAACGCAAGCTCGAGACGGCTCTGCGCTCTCCGGCCGATGCTCAGAATGAAGAGCTCCTCCAAGAGCTACGGGAGAGCATGTTCGAGCTGGAGATGGCGGCTATGGAGCCCATCGGTCGCTTGAAGATTCGCCTCGACTATGTGATCTTGCACTACGCCGGATACGAGGAAGCCAAGCGCGACCTGTCCAGCGGAAACCTGCGACTGGTCGTGTCCATTGCCAAGAAGTACCGCAACCGCGGACTCTCGTTCCTGGACCTGATCCAGGAGGGCAACACGGGCTTGATGAAGGCCGTGGAGAAGTACGAGTACCGTCGTGGCTACAAGTTCTCGACCTACGCTACCTGGTGGATTCGCCAGGCTATTACGCGTTCGATCGCCGACCAAGCACGCACGATCCGGATTCCGGTGCACATGATTGAGACCATGAGCAAGCTGCGCAACGTCACCAAGCGTCTGGTCCAGGCCAAGGGCCGGGAACCGTCCGTGGAGGAAGTGGCTGAAGCCACGGAGATCACGGTGGAAGAAGCCAAGCGCGTGATGAAGATCAGCAAGCACCCCATCAGCCTTGATCGCCCCATCGGTGAATCCGACGACAGCTACTTCGGTGACTTTATCGAAGACGAGTCGGCGGAGAGTCCGATGCATGCAGCGGGCCAGGAGATGCTGAAGGATCGCATCGACGACGTGCTCTCCAGTTTGACTTTCCGCGAGCGGGAGATCATCAAGCTGCGCTACGGCATCGGAGACGGCTACACCTATACCCTTGAAGAGGTGGGCCGCATCTTCCGCGTGACCCGTGAACGCGTGCGCCAGATCGAGGCCAAGGCCGTGCGCAAGCTGCGCCACCCGGTGCGTGCTCGCCAGCTGGCCAGCTTCCTGGACGGTGTGGAAGTCGAGGACGACTACGGCGATTTCTAGGCGTCACGGCCCAAGGCCGTCATTTCTGGTGAATGTCCTACGGGAGGGGTTCGGTTCGAACCCCTCTCGGTCGTTAGACTCGGTCCGTGAAGGATGCGATGCAGACGAACCCGCCCGCCGATGGGCATGGGGGTGGGGCTTCCAGTGAGCGCTGGGTTGTGCTGGGGCTTGCGGCCCTGGCCTTTGCGCTTCGAGCGGTCTATGTGCTCGACCTGAGCACCAGCCCCTACTTCACGGCGCCGGTGACGGACCCGGCCTTTCACCTGGACTGGGCCCGGGAGCTGGCAGCAGGTCGCGAGTTTCAGGAGGGACCCTTCTTCCGGGCTCCGCTCTACCCTTGGTTCTTGGCACTGTGCCTCAAGCTGTGTGGCGGGAGCCTGATGGGCGTCCGGCTCGTGCAGTGTTTCCTGGGGGCTGCGACGACCGTCCTGACCTACGGCGTGGCGCGGCGTCTGTTTGATCGGCGGGTCGCCACCCTCGCGGGTCTGGGGGCGGCCACCTACTGGGTGCTGATCTACTTCGACGGTGAGCTGCTCCTGCCCACCCTGTCGATTCCGCTGAACCTCCTAGCCCTGTGGCTGACCTTGAATCTGGGAGGGGAGGGGCGTGGTGCTTCAGGACCCTGGCCGGTGGTTCGGGCTGGAGTGGCGTGGGGGTTGGCTGCGATTACGCGTCCGAACGTCCTGCTCTTCATGCCATTGCTGGCACTCTGGATCCTGGGAGTCGGACGCAAGGGGGGGCGGCGCCCCGGAGCCTGGGCGTCGTGTGCCTGGTTGACCCTGGGTACTCTGCTGCCGATTCTGCCCATCACGGCCTACAACCTGTTTGTCGGGAAGGATCTGGTGCTGATCTCCTCTCAGGCAGGTGTCAATCTCTGGATCGGCAACCATCCTGGTGCCGACGGACGCACGGCGAAGGTTCCGGGCACCACAAGCGATGACTTCCTCGGGACGGCAGGGGAGGCGGCGGGCCTGGCGGAGCTGGAGGTGGGGCGTTCTCTTGCTCCCTCTGAGATCTCCGGGCACTACACGGCGAAGGCCCTGGACTACGCGAGTGGGCAGCCCCTCCAGGCCCTTGGGGGAATGCTCCACAAAGGGGCCCTGTTCCTGAAGGACGAGGAGATCAGCAACAACCAGCCCGTGCGGTTCTTCGCCCGGCGGTTCAGTGCTGTGACGCGCTGGAGTCCCTTGGGATTCTCGGTCCTCCTGGCCCTGGGGGGCTTGGGCCTGGTGCTGGTTCTGGTCCATGGACCGCGCCACAGGCTGTTCCCCCTGTGGGGCTTCTTGCTGGCCTACAGCTTCAGCGTGGTGTTGTTCTTTGTCTGCTCTCGCTTCCGGGCACCAATCCTGCCCCTGCTGATGGTCCTGGGTGGACACGCAGTGATCTGGCTTGTGGATCGGTGGCGGGCTGGGAGCCGCCGGGAGTGTGGGCTCTGGACCGGCCTGTGCCTGTTGATGTTCACGACGGCCTGGACCCTGCGCGGGGACCGGGTGGAGGCCGAGGCGGATGGACTGCGTCATCTGGCGGTAGGGCATGCCTTGGCTGGAGAGCTCTCCTCGGCGGAAGCACTTTCTGCACGGGCTCTGGACCTGGCCCCGAGCGACCCCCAAACCATCCTGGCCCGGGTGGGGATCTTGGAGGACTTGCAGCGCTTCGATGAAGCCGGGACCCTCCTTGAGCGGGCCGTGCGCCTCGCGCCTTCGGATCCCTTGGCCTTCGATCGCTGGCTGGGGTTCCTCATGCGCCAGGAGCGTTGGGCCGAGTTGGAAACGAGCGTCCGGGCTGCCCTGGAGAGCGGAGTGAATCTCCAGAGTGCCCAGTACCATCTCGGCGCCGTTCTTCTGGAACAGAACAAGGTCGACCAGGCCCAGACGGCCATGGAGGAGGCGGTACGCCTCGATCCCCGCGGCTCACGGGCCCAAGCGGTTCTGGGTTCGATCCTTGCGGGCCGGGGCCATCCAACGCGGGCTTGCCTGATTCTCGGCCAGGCCGTGGACCACGGTGCCTTCACCAACGCACGTGCGCAGGAGGCGGCCGCTTGGCGCCTCTTGGTGCACCTGCTACAGAAGCAGAAGCGTGGTGACGAGGCCCGGAGACGGGCCAGCCAGTGGAGTGCCCGCTTCCCTGACTCCCAGCAAGCCCGAGCTGCCGTGGAGAGACTCCGCTCGGAGCAGGGCTGAAGCATCCACCGAGCGGGGCGGGGGGGGACGAATTGGGCAAGCCAATCAAATCGAGCGGTGAGACCTGACGCGCACCCCAACTGGCGGTAGACTGCCCCGCCCTCTCACCCACGGATCCCACCCCATGCAGGAAACCTTGCAGGCTCTCCAGGGCCTTCAGCAGATCGACCGCCACATTTTCACGGTCCAGGCCGAGCAGCGCCGCTTGCCTGAGGAACTGGCTCTGCGCACGACCAAGATCGAGGATCAAGAAACGAAGCTCGAGGAAATGCGCATACGGATTCGTGGGGTGCGTTCAGAGGCCAAGGAAATAGAAGACCTCACGGTGGGGATGCGCCAGCGCCTCCGCAAGCTCGAGACCGAATCCAACAAGGGCAAGGTCGATGCGGCCCTGCTCATGAGCTATCAGCACGAGATGCGCAAGCTGAAGCGCAACATCTCTCAGGCGGAAGACGATGCCCTGAAGAAGCTGGAGATGGGAGACACGGGCGACGCAAACATAGTGGCTGCCGAGAGCCAGTTGGAGCTGGCCAGGACTGTATTCGGAGAGTTTGAAGAGAATGTAGCCAAGGAGCTGGAAGAGGCGAATGCGCGCTTCGAAGAGCTACAGGCCGAACGCAACAAACTCTCCGCAGATGGAATTGAGACGGATCACTTGGAGCTCTATCGGCGACTCTTGGAGATCCGCGAGGGCGAGGCCTTGGCCGAGCTGCTCGATGGTCACTGTCAGGCCTGTTTCGTTCAGATTCCCAAGAACATCGGCGTGCGACTGGCGCGGGGGACGGAGATGGTCCAGTGCCCCTCCTGCGACCGGATCTTCTACCAGTACTAGGCGGCCAGCCGCGCGGCGCGTCCTTCGACCCCGCTCCGTACTACCGAGGGGCTAGAAGGAGTAGTGCCAGCCCAGAGCATAGGAGAGGTCCTGCTCCAGCTGCGGGCCGTTCAGGTCCTGCCAGAGAGGTCCTCCGAGCTCGAACCCGAACGAGTGGCCGCCGGTCTCGATGTAGTTGACCCCCGCCCAGACGGTGACTCGGTCACCGCCCTGGCTGTTCGGATCATGCATGGGGGACTGGGTCGGGTCGATACTGGGATCCTGACCTTTCATGCGACCTTCGTGGCGGTAGCCCAGGCGCAGAGAGCCCGAGACGTCTTCATTGAAGACTCGTGAAACCCACCCGCTGAGGTGAGCCACGTTGCCCAACTGGTAGTTGTCCGAGTTTTCTTTGAAGCGCACGATCTCCTTGGCTTGGAACCCTAAGGAGGTACTCTCATGGCGCTTGACGTAGGTGATTCCGGGGATGAGATCCAGGGTGCCACTGCTGAGCTGAAGGCTGTAGGGCAGCTTCTCGGAGATGCCGCCGCTGAGGGGAGTTACTCCGCGCTCATCCCGTGATCCGGTTGGCAAAGAGACTCCCAATTGCGCGTGCAGAACCTCGTCCTCTGCGTGGCCCAACTGAAACAGGCTCGTAATATTCAGGTCACCCATGCCCGTGCTGCGCAGTTCGTAGGCTTGGCCCACCTCTCCGCGCATCGTCACCTCGTTGTTGAGGAAGGGCAGGGTCAGCAAGAGGCTTGTGGATTCGCTGTACCCGAAGAGGGCGTTGATGTTGTGGGCCTCGCGAGTCGCGCTTTGAGGAGAGGCCGCGTAGCCGTCGGCGAACACGTCTGCACTGGTGACCTGCCCGCGACCGTCGAGCAGCCCGCTGCCATCCGTGCGCATGTTCTGGTAGGAGAAGGTCCAGGCGCCGTAGGCTTTCTCCCCGTCCGTGCTGATTCCGATGGGGGCGAAACCGTCGGGGCGTTCATCCCAATTCTGGGCTTGGGCGCGGGACCCGGTGAGCGCGATGATGAGGCCCAACGCGGGAAGAGGCCAGAAAGGCAGGGGACGGTGGTTCATCGAGTGCGTGCGGGGCCAGGGTGTGGACGAGGCGAGGGGGGGGCGATTATGCGTTATCCAGGCCCGAACTCCAGGATGGGGGGCACAAGGTGCCCTGCGAGGTGTCCCTTTGTCGTAGGCAGCCAGCCAGGTCCTCCCGGACCTGGTTCTTGTTTACTCCCCAGTGTGGGGCGAGCAGATTCTCCGCGGGCGAGTCGCCGGTCAGTCGATGCAGGACCTGTTCGGGCCTCAGGCGCTCCACGAAGTCCGCCAACCACTCTACGTATTCTGCGCAGGTCAGCACGTCCAACTCTCCGGCTCGCCAGGCGTGCGCCATCTGTGTGCGCTTGAGCACCATCAGGTGGTGTGCCTTGACCCCCGCCACCCCGGAGCGGGCCAGAACTTCGGCCGTGTGTCGGGCACCTTCGCGGCCATCACCGGGCAGGCCGAGGATGGCGTGGCCCACGGCGGACAGTCCCGCAGCATGCACTCGACGGACGGCGTCCTCGAAATCAGCCACCGTGTGCAGTCGGTTGATCTGCTGCAAGACCTCGTCATTGGCGCACTCGAGGCCCAGCTCGACCCAGACCGGCACCCGCTTGGCCACCTGGGCGAGTCGCTGTAGGGTCTCGTCCGAGAGGCAGTCGGGACGGGTGGAGACACTCAGGCATGACAGGGGCCCGCCCAGATAGGGATCGAGCACGCTCAGCACCTCGTCCAGACGCGCGATGTCCACGTAGGTGTTTGTGTAAGACTGCAGGTAGGCGATGGCCCCGATGGTCTCTTCCGGCGTGCGCTTGCGGCGCTCGATGCGCTTGAGGCCCAGCAACAGCTGCTCTTCGAGCTCGGCGCCGCCCCGCAGGGCACCGGTGCCCGAGCCCTCCACGTCGCAGTAGGTGCATCCTCCAAGGCCCTTGGTCCCGTCGCGGTTCGGACAGGTAGAGCCGGCATCCAGGGCTACGCGATAGACGGGCATACCGAATGACTCGCGCAGCCAGGGGGCCAGGGTCCGAAAGGGAAGGGGGTCGCTCATGGCAGGGCCATCCTCTCCCCGCGGAGGCTGCCGTCAAGGGGGCTGGGGTGGGAGGGCCCCGAAGCGCTATCCTTGGCGCCATGGAGATCCAACCCATCGTCATCGGGACCGCCGGTCACATCGACCACGGCAAGTCCACCCTGGTGCAGGCGTTGACCGGCACCGACCCGGATCGCTGGGCCGAGGAGAAGGAGCGCGGCATGACCATCGACCTGGGCTTCGCCCGCATGGAGCTGCCCGATGGTCGCATCGTGGGGTTGGTGGACGTTCCCGGCCATGAGCGCTTCGTGCGCAACATGGTGGCCGGGGCCTCGGGCATCGATCTGGTCATCCTGGTCGTGGCCGCCGATGACGGGGTGATGCCCCAGACAAGAGAGCACCTGGCCATCATGGATCTGCTCGGCGTGCAGCGCGGGTTCGTGGCCCTGACCAAGGTCGACGTCGTGGATCCCGAGCTTGTGGACCTGGCGGAGGAGGACGTGCGCGAATCGGTGGTGGGGACTTTCCTCGAAGACGCCCCCATCCTGCGCGTCGCTGCGGTGGACGGAACAGGCATGGACGCCCTGAAGGAGACCCTGGTGCAGATGGCTTCCGAGACCGAGCCGCGGCCCGCCGAGGGGGTCTTCCGCATGCCCGTGCAGCGCGTGTTCAGCGTGCGGGGCTTCGGGACCGTACTCACGGGGATCCCCATCTCGGGTTCGGTGTCCGTGGGAGAAACGGTGGAGGTGTTGCCTTCGGGACAGAAGGGCAAGGTGCGCGGCATTCAGGCCTACCACGAGAAGGCCAGCGAGGCGCGCGCGGGCCACTCCACCGCGCTTAACCTGGCCGACGTCGATCACCACCTGGTGGGTCGCGGGGACGTAGTCGCGGCGCCCGGTTTCTTTCAGTCGTTGAAGATGGTCGGGGCACGGGTGCGCGCCCTCAAGGGGCTCGATTTCCCCCTGACTAACCGCATGCAGGTGCGCGTGCACACGGGCACCGCTGACGCACTCGGTGAGGTCGTGCTGTTGGACAGCGAGCAACTCGAAGGCGGACAGGAAGGCCTGGTGCAGTTCCGCATGGCCGAGCCCCTCGTGTGTGCCCCGGGAGATCGCTTCGTCATGCGCCTGGCGTCCCCCGTCATGACCCTCGGCGGTGGAGTGATTCTGGAAGAGAGCCGCTACCGCCTGAAGCGTTTCAAGACCTTCGTTCTGGACGAACTCGAGCGGCAGGCAGGCAGTCTGGGATCGGCGCGCGCGCGGCTCGAATCAGAGCTGGCCCGGGCGCCGGAACGATGGATGGACCTGAAGGAGTTGACCGTGGCCGTGAAGGCCTCTCGCGCCGACGTGACGGCCCTGCTCGCCGAGCTCACCGCCGAAGACCTCGTCTTCAGCTTGGGCCCCGCCGGGCGCTGGATGCACGCCCAGACCTTGGATCTCTGCCTGGCCCAGGTGGGGGATGCGATGACCAGCTGGTTCGCCGAGAACCCCGAGCGACGCAAGATGGACGTGCGCGACCTGCGCAGTGCCTGCGGGTTGGAGACCGGGTTGCTGTCAGCCCTATTGAAGACCCTGGAGGAGCGCGGTGAGCTTTCCTGTGAGACCGGGGGCATGGTCGTCCCCAAGGGGCGCGAGGTCGAGCTCGACGAAGCGACCCGGGCGGCTCGCGAGAAGGTGCTCGCGACCCTGATCCAGGGCCAGCTACAACCGCCCGACCGGGACGCGCTCGAGGGGCAGCTCGGCTTGGGCTCCAAGGACCTGCAACGCGTGCTGGATCTGCTGGTGGACGAGGGCGAGATCCATCACGTTGGCGGAGGCTTGTTCCTGGCGAGCGAGCCCTATGGAAGGGTGCGCGAGGCCATCGTGGACAACTGCCAGCGCAACGGACAGCTGGCCATACCCGAACTCCGCGACCGTCTCGGGACCACGCGGAAGTTCCTGATTCCCCTGCTGGAGCACTTCGACACCGTGGGCGTGACGGCCCGCCGTGGGGGGACGCGCGTCCTGCGCCAGGGCTAGTCGCCCTGGGGTTCCACGCAGGCGAGGTCGTCCGGGCTCCTTCTCGGTAGCGGTGTCGCCCACGGGAGAGGGTCCATCAGCGCAACACACCGGGATCAAGATCAGGGCACACCCGGTCAGCGTTCTGCGGTCCGCGCGAGGCAGAAGCCGTACACGTGCGGGACGACCAGTGGGTCTTCCCCGAATTCAGCCTTCAAGAGCTCCTCGTGCGCGCGGTCGAACGCCTGAACGGCATCCGGCGACAGCGAGGCGGCGATGCCTGCGCTAGCGCGAATGCGACCGCGCCAGGCTTCGTGGGTGTAGGGGGCGTCATGCTCGCCATAGGCCGTTTCGAGCACTTCAAAACCACCCGCGGTCAGGTCGTGCTCCCATTCCGGGTGTCGGCCGTCGAGTCCTCCCCAGTTCCAACCGGGATTGTGCTCGAGGATCAGCGCTTCGGTCGCTGCCACCACGCTGCCCTCGATCGGTAACCAGTCGTAGGAGCAGAGCAGGACGCGACCGTTCGTCGCGAGCAGGCGCTCGAGTTGCAAGGTAGCGGCGCGGGGCTCCAACCAATGCCAGCACTGTCCCGCGCAGATGAAATCGAACTCATTGCTGGGGAGCGAGTTGTTCTCGAACTTCGACTGCACGGTCACGAGTTCGAGCCCGCGATCAGCCGCCCCGCGGTGCGCGCATTCCAGCAACGGCCGCGAGACATCAAGGGCGGTTACATGGGCCCCTCTAGAGGCGAATGGGAGGGCGAGAGCCCCGGTCCCGCTGCCCACGTCGAGCACCCGGGACCCGGGGCTGGCCAGCCCGCGCTCTCGAATGGCGTCGAAGAACTGCTCGGGAAAGCCCAGGCGATGGCGGGCGTAGTCCGCAGAGGTCTTGCCGAAGTCGACGATCATTTCTGGAGGACCATGGTGGGTAAGCCCAGCGGATCACAGCCTACGAGTTACTCGGAGTAAGGGTCCTACGGGTTTCCTCGTCACCCGAAGGCTCTTCCCGCGGGAACTCCCTCACCAATCGTCCCGATTTCACGAGGGCCCGCCCTCTCCAGATCTCCACCGCTCCCCATCCCCCGTCCAGCCCAGGTGGGCAGGGCCTCGTCCCATCCTGATGCAATCGGGTGCCCCACCCCGGGCTTTCCCCATGGGAAGTGCCAAGGGTGGGCCGGTGGGACTGGAGCAGAGGGCGACTTATTGCCGATGAGAGGGTGGTTCGCAGGGCTCCGATTGTCGCCCGTGGACCTCCAGATTCACCCACGCGTTGCTGCACCATGTCCAATTTCCCGCCTGATTCCACGCCTTCCGAGCCCGAGTCCCACCCTCTGGGACAGCCCTCCCATCTGCCGCCGCCCGAGGGCGGTGAGGACTTCCTCGGACTAGAACAGCTCCTCGGAGGCGGTCCGGCCGAAGTGCCGGCTGCGGGACCGCAGCCCCTGCTGCCCGACGTCGCGGGCGAACGCGGTGATGCGGAGCTTGCCCAGTTGATGGGCGCGCCCCTGGCCCCGGAGCTTACGGAAGAGTGCTTCGAGGAAACCCCGGACGAGGTTATCGATCCGGAGCCGATGCAAGCGGCTGGAGAACACCCGGACGACGAGGATGCGGCATCGGATGCGGACTCTGAACCCAAGCATCGCAGGGTTCCTACCCGCCGCCAGATCTCCATCGTGTGTGGCTCCCTCCTGTGCATCTGGTCGTTATCCCAGTGGGATTCCTCGGCCGGGCCGGCCGCGCCCCTGGCGCCCCTGGCGCCCGTAGCCTTGGTCTCCGAAGCTCCCGTGGCGCCCCAACCGTCGATGCCCGCCGTTCAAGCTCCCGCAGCCACTGCGGTGGAGGCTCCCATGCCTTCCGTCGTTGAGCAAGCGAGTGCTCGACCCGTGGCTGTGGTCGCGCCTTTGCGAGCGCGTCTGACCGCACTCTTGCGCATGGCCGCGAGCATGACGCCCAGCACACCGGGCTCCCGCATGGTCCCGGGTACACAGGATCAGGCCTTGGCTTCTTCAGCTCCCCCGCAGCGACCCCATCGCGGTCGGCGCTCGTGGCGCGCCTCCCTCGATCTGATTCTGGGCCAGTCCGTGGGCGCCCAGGACGTGCAGATGGGGAACCTTCTCCTCGGCGGCGGATGGAACCCGCTGGGATCGGAGCCGATCGTGCTGCACCCGAACGACCTCGCCCCGCAGGGGCTGGGAATGCTCTCGAGCCAGGCCTTCGACCTGCCGACAAGCTCACCGTCCAGTACCGTGCTCGAGGACCAGAGGGCATTTGGCCCGGGGGACTCGTTCAAGACGGCCGACCTTATGGCTGCGGCCACGCCCAGCCTGGACGATCCGTCCATGCATGAACCTCTGCGCGGTCTCTCCCCTGTCCCGCAGGGGAACCGCTGGACGCGGCCGGAGATTCCCGAGAGCGCCATTTCTCAAGCTGACCGGTTGCTGACTCCCGGCGTTGGGGCGGTGCGCGCCACTCTGCACGGTGGAGCGGTCTTCGAAGGCCGTCTGCATCAGGTGGGCATGGGTCAGATCTGGATCGACACGCGATTGGGCCGCATGAGCCTCGAGGCTCACCGCCTAGCCAGCCTTGAGACCCTTGAAACGCCTGGAATAGCTCAGACGGGCGACCGACTGGGCAGCCGACAGATCGGGCAACTGACCCAGGTGAGCGTGGGGGTGCCGGGCGGGCTCCTGACCGGAACCCTCTTGAGCCGTGACGGGGACGACGTCACCTTGAGGATCGCCAATGGCCTACAGGTGACCGTGACCAGCACCGACGTGCGGGTCCTGGCGGGGGCGAGCGCCACCCTGGGTGTCCGTCCCAGGGGCGTTGGCACACAGGAGTAGGGGGGGCCTGGAACCCAGTAGCAGGGAGAGGGAAACTTTGGGGGCGAAAACCCCTATCCTTGGCACGGGCCCGAAGCCCGCCCTCCCATGCCGATACTCCCCCGGTCCGTCCTGATCTCCATTCTGGCCTGTGCGCCGCTGGCCCTGTCAGGCGCCGGGGCCTCTCTGGACGCTGCGGTTCAGGTGGGGTCCGCAGCGAACATCGACGATGAGATCATCGCGGAGTTCAAGAAGTACTACCGCAAGTACAAGGATGTCGACCAGAAGATCGAGGCCATTCTGGCCTTGGAAGGGGTGGAGGCCAGGCAGGTGGTGGACGTGCTCCTGCCGCTTCTCAGCGCTTCAGAGGGTGAAGTCGTGGAGGCGGCCTCGCGCGTGTTGGGCCAGTTCAAGACCCGCGGGCCCATCGATCACGTCTTCGCGACGCTTGAGAAGGAGAGGAAGCCCGAGCGACGAGCCGGGATTCTGGACGCGGTGATGCGGGGCGGCTACGTGGATCTGGGCGAAGCCCTGCTCGACTGCCTCGAAGACCGGGATTGGAACGTGCGCCGCCTGGCGCTGATGGCAGTGGCCGCGGGTGGCAAGGAGGAGAACGCCGCCCGGTGTCTGCCCCTGTGTACCGACAAGGAGATCGCCGTGCGCTGCGCGGCCCTGGACGGACTGAGCTCCATGGGGTCCGACCTCGTTCGCTTTCCCGCCGTGCAAGCGCTACAGGACCCGGCCTGGCAGGTTCGCGCCTGCGCGATCCACGCCTTGGGAGTGGTGCGTCATAAGGACTCCATGCAGCCTCTCATCGAGGCCCTGGAACGAGAAGAGGGCCGACTCCGGGCCGATGCCGCTGCCGCTCTCGAGAGCCTGACGGCCCGCGGATTCGGCCAGCGACTAGAGCTCTGGCAACGCTTCTGGAGCAACTATAAGGACCGTTACGAGATTCCCACCGACACGGAGCTCGCGGCCTTGCGTGCCAAGCAGGCCGAGTACGCCGAGATGTACAAGCCCTCCGATAGCGTCGCCTTCCACGGGGTAGACACACCGAGCCGCAGGGTTCTCTTTATCATCGACGTCTCGGGGTCGATGGAAAACGAAGTGGTGGACAAGGAGCGCTTTGCGGAAGGGGAGTACCCCTCCTTCTCGCGCATGGACATCGTCAAGACTGAACTCGCGCGCACCATTGAAGGGTTGGAGTCCTACGTTGAGTTCAACATCCTGGCTTTCGCCACGAAGGTCACGAAGTGGAAGAAGGGGCTGACCCGGGCAAACGTGCTCAACAAATCCAGCGCCATGGATTTTGCGCGCAAGCTCGAACCTCTGGGTGGTGCGTCCAAGCAGGCGCTGGCCGAGGTGGGGCTCGTGGGAGCTGCCAGCTTGGGAGCCGGCAAGACCAACACCTATGCCGCACTGGCCGCGGGCCTGGGCCTCGACGGCAAGAAACCCAAGGGCTATGACACCAAGTTGGACACGATTTTCTTCCTCTCGGATGGCAAGCCCACTACGGGTCAGTTCACGGACCGGGACGAGATCCTGCGCGAGATCAAGCGCGCCAACGGCCTACGGCGGATCGTGATCCACACCATCGCCCTGGGGCAGTTCGAGAAGGGTTTCATGCGCCGCCTGGCCAAGGATAACGGTGGCGTGTTCATCGATTTGGGCGAGTAGCTTCCGTCCGGCCACGGCATCGGTTGACGGGTGCCGGGGCTGGGCGTACTCTCCTTGCCCGCGTTCGGGCTTCGGCCCGCTGGCAGATATCGGGGTGTGGCTCAGCTTGGTAGAGCGCTGCGTTCGGGTCGCAGAGGTCGGAGGTTCAAATCCTCTCACCCCGACCACCCCCAGCCCCAATTTGGGCTAGCGTTTCTGCGCTACAGAGTCGTCCGGGGACCCTCAGAGGGCCTGTTGGGCCGTGCCTGGGGCTCAGTCCGGTCTTGGGACTGGACGGGAAAGGAGGTTTGGGGCATCCTCTTGAATGTCGCCGGTCATCTACCCTAGGGTCGGGCTGGCGAGTCAGCATCGACCCATGGTCGGACCCCTTGCGGGTTGCCCATTTGGTGACTGACCTTGCCCGCGGCAGCGAGCCCCGGGGATTCCTGTGCACCTCCACAAGTGAGGGCCAAAGAGGAGATTCCCAAGGGTTTGGCTGGCGTGTCAGCTGAATCGACACCGTCTGTCTGACGGAGTCTCCCGAACGGATAGTGCGCTTGCGCAGGCGAGCGCAGCTTCCCCCCCTCCGCCCCGGCGGACACACACCGGGCCCTCGGGCCCCTGATTGATCGAGGACATATTGGCTTCCAAGGAAGGCACCACTACCAATCGCGGTTCAGACGAGCTCCCCTTCGGAGCCATTTCTGGCGAGAGCGGCGGCACATCCAAGCCCAAGCGTAGGTCTAGCCGTCGCTCAGGGGATGGAGAGGACGAGTCCGCCTCCAAGGCGGGCAAGAAGGGAGCCAAGAAGAGGACGAACAAGAAGAAGGCCAAGAAGACCTCGAGCCCTCCCGAAGGGGACTCTTCGAAGCCGGCATCACAGGAGCGGCCCCAGGGCGAGGGAGACCGATCCGAAGAGGGGCGGCCTTCGCATCGCCCTCGGCGTCGTCGTCGCCGGCGGCGGGGCGGCCGGGGCAACGATGGAGGACAGGGCAAGCCCGGTGGCGAGAACCGGGAATCCCGGTCCGAGCCTCAGCGTGGCAAGCAGAATCGCACCACGTCCGCAGTGCGCTTCGACTCGCGTGTCGAAACCGGCATGTTCATCATGGAAAAGGGCGACTATGGGGCTCTGCGCCGGGAGGCAGCGGGCTACCGCCAGTCCAAGGAGGACATCTTCGTCCCCAAGCACCTGATCCAGAAGTATCGGCTGCCTGAGGGAGCCATCATCACCGGCCCGATCTCCCGTGGGCAGAAGCACAAGTACCAGCTGGCTGACGTTCAGGAGGTGGATGGCGAGGAGCCCGGCAAGTGGAAGAACCAGACGCCGTTCAAGAACCTCACCAGCATCGATCCCGACTTCCACTACGCCGTGGGGGACGCATTGGACAACGTGTCCATGCGCATTGTGGACCTCCTGTGTCCCATCGGCCGTGGTCAACGAGGCCTGATCGTCGCGCCCCCGCGCACGGGCAAGACCACGATCATGCGGGAGTTCGCCGCGGGCATTGAGAAGGCCTACCCGGACGTGCACCTGATGATCGTCCTCGTGGACGAGCGTCCCGAGGAGGCCACCGAGTGGCGGCGCTCCGTGGAGCGCGCCCAGCTGTACGTCTCGACCTCTGACGAGACCTCCAAGATCCACATCCAGACTGCGGAGGCCGCCTGGAAGCGTGCCTGCCGTCTGGTGGAGATGGGCGAGGAGGTCGTCATGCTGCTCGACTCCATCACGCGTCTGGCCCGGGCCTACAACAACCAGGCAGGTTCGGGTCGCACCATGTCCGGCGGGCTCGACAGCCGCGCCATGGAGCGTCCGCGCAAGCTGTTCGGCTCGGCGCGCAACACCGTGGAAGCGGGCAGCCTGACGATCCTCGGCACGACCCTGGTGCAGACCGGAAGCCGCATGGACCAGATGGTGTTCGAGGAGTTCAAGGGCACCGGCAACATGGAGATGGTGCTCAGCCGCAAGCTGGCCGATCGTCGCATCTTCCCCGCCATCGACGTGGAGAAGGCCGGCACCCGCAAGGAAGAGAAGCTCTTCGGCATGCGTCGGGTCAAGCTGGTACACACCCTGCGGCGGGTTCTGTTGCGCATGAACTTCATCGAGGCCATGGAGTTGTTGATTACTCGTCTCTCTGAGGTGGATAAGACCGATGACTTCCTCAACCGCTTCGAGGTGGACCCCGAGGCCTGACGCTCCATCCCTGCATCACCTCTACGCGTGGGGTCAGGAGCCGACCCGCCGGCCACCTCGACCCCTGACGCCCCATGAGTTCCGCTCCCAACGCCGCACCCGTTACCCCTGACCCCAGAGGGGTCTCCCAGCCCATGATCCGGGCCGAGGGTCTGGTGAAGCATTATGGCGACGTGCGGGCCGTGGAGGATGTCAGCTTCGAGGTGGGCCGTGGGGAGATCGTCGGTTTCCTCGGTCCCAATGGGGCGGGCAAGAGCACCACCATGCGCATGCTCGCGGGCTACCTGCACCCCGACCAGGGCCGGGTGCACATCGCCGGGCATGATCTGGCCAGCGACGGCCAGAAGGCGCAGGCGTCTCTTGGCTACCTGCCCGAGAGCACGCCGCTGTACCGGGACATGCGTGTCGACCGCTACCTCCAATTTGTGGGCGAATTGCGTGGCCTTAATCGAGTGCAGCGCCAGGACGCGCTCGAGCGTGTGTTCGAAGCGACCGACCTCGCCGGCTACATCCAGCGCAAGATCGGGACCTTGTCCAAGGGTTATCGGCAGCGGGTGGGTCTGGCCCAGGCGCTGATCAGTGATCCGGACGTGCTCATCCTGGACGAGCCCACCTCCGGTCTGGATCCGGCCGAGATCGTCCGCGTTCGCGACCGTATCGTGGCCCTGGCGGAGACCAAGACCATCCTGCTCTCGACCCACGTGCTCCCCGAGGTGGAGGAGGTCTGTCGGCGTGTGATCATTCTGGCCGGCGGACGCATCGTGGCCGACGGCAGTCTCCTCGAGCTCTCAGCTGGTCGCGAGGAGTGCCTCCTGGTGACCCTGGTGGCCCCAGAACAAGAGGCCCTTGCGGCCTGCACCGAGCTGCCGGGAGTCCTGAGTTGCTCCGTGTCGGGCCGAGGAGCAAGCGGTCGTTTGCGGCTGCAGCTGGACGTGCGCGAGCGATTTGAGGTGGCCGAGAGGTTGAGCGCCCTGGCGGTCGACCGGGCCTGGCCTCTGCTTGAGTTGCGCCATGACGTCCCTACGCTGGAGCGGGTCTTCCTGGAGTGCACTCGAAGCGCGGGCGAGGAGGGGACGCTGTGAGTCGCACCCTGGCCATCTTCAAGCGCGAGCTCCTGGCGTCCTTCGAGTCCCCCGTGGCCTACGTGACCATCGGCCTGTTCGTACTCGTTCAAGCGGGACTGTTCTTCTACATGGGGTATCCGATCGGGCCCACGCCCCTGCCCAGCCTCTGGGCTGGCGGTCAGGCGAGCCTGATCGTCCTGTTCACATGGCTGCCGCTCCTGCTCGCCTTCCTCGTGCCTGCGCTCACCATGGGCACCTGGTCCGAGGAGCGCAGCACGGGTACCGAGGAGCTGCTCCTGACCCATCCGGTTCTCATCCGTGAGGTCGTGCTGGGCAAGTTCCTGGCCTCCTGGGTGCTGGTTTGCCTGCTGGTGACCCTCTCCATCATGCCCGTGGCCTGGACGGTCTCGGGCCTCGGGGATCTCGACTGGGCGACCGTTTGGTGTGGCCTTTGGGGCGCATTCCTTCTGGGGGCGGGCTACGTGGCCTTGGCTCAGCTGGTTTCAGCGCTCTCGTCCCATCAGCTCTTGGCCTTCCTGCTCGGCGCTCTGGTGTTGGGAATGCTGTGGGTCCTGCGACTGTTGGTGGACGTGTTGCCCGTGAGCCTCGCGGGCTTCGTGGACTACGCCTGTCCCAGTACGCACTTCCTGGATAGCGCCGCACGTGGCGTGCTGGACCTGCGCGACGGCTTGTACTTCGCGCTGCTGGTGGTCTTTGGTTTGACTCTCAATGCGTTGGTGGTGGAGGCACGTCGTTGGAAATAGCGCCATGAGCTCCACCCGATCCTCAACGCGCAACGCGCGCCTGAACATGCGTCTCAACCTCTGGCTGACGGCGCTCCTGCTCGGGGCCCTGCTGGTCGTGGGCAATGATCTTGCGCGGCAGCACATGCCCCGGAGGAAGGACCTCTCCGAGGACCAACTCTACGCACTCTCGGAGGCCTCAGCTCGCATCCTGAGCAGCCTCGAGGATCGCCTTCAAGTCACGACATTCTTCACGGGTCGCCTGGAGTCCGGGCAGATGGCCCTGGCCAAAGCCCACGTCCAGGGACAGCTGCAGGAGCTGCAGGCACTGGCCGGAGAGCACATGGAGCTGGTGGCTCTGGATCCCTCCACTTCCAGTCAGGCCGCGACGCGCGCCGCGCAGTTGGGCATCCAGTCCATCACCCAGGAGTCCTTACAGGGAACGCAGATCGTGCGCCAGGCCGTGTTCTTCGGACTACAGCTGCAGTACCGGGGCCGCGAGCAGGTGCTCGACGTCGTCGATCCACGCAGCTTCGAGGTGCAGTTTGCCTCCGCCGTGTACTCCCTGGTTCGTGACCGCCGGGCGCGCATCGGCTGGCTCGGTGATTGGGAGCGCAAGCTCGACAACGCCACCACGGCCACTCGTTCCAGTTATGTGACCGCACGCGCTCTACTGGAGCGCCGCCATTCCCTGGAGGACGTGACGGGGCTGAAGTTCGGCGATGCCATCAGTAGCGACCTCGATCTGGTCTTCGTGGTGCGTCCCACAAAGCTGCACCCGCGCGCGGCCTTTGAGTTGGATCAGTACGTTCAGCGCGGCGGCCGGCTCGTGATCTGCGTGGATCAGGCGGACTACTCCTGGCTCGGTCTCGACCGGGCGGGGGCCGACCGTGGTGATGGCGTTCTCCCCACAGGGCTCGATGCCTTGTTGACGGCCTGGGGGGCTCTGCCCACACCCCAGCACGTATGGGATCCGCTGTGGGCCGCCCAGCAGGGTTGGTTGCGACCCCAGGCTCCCGATCCTGAGACCGGCAAGCCACGAGCCACGCGTGAGATCTGCGAGCACCCTCTGCTGGTTGAAGTGCGTGACGAGGGCCTGGACCCGACCCATCCCGTGGCCACGGCCTTGCAGCGGCCGGTACTGAGTTGGGCCCAGCCCATCGCTCCGCTGGACCCGCCCCCGGGCGTGACTCGTCTGGCCCTGCTGCGCAGCTCCGAGCGCGCCCACCGCACAGAGATAGGCGATCATCACGTCACGGATCAGGAGCAGATCAACTCGCGCAGCGTGATCGAGGCCGCCTCGGGATCGGGCCGGGTCTACGATCTGGCCGTCGTGTTGAGCGGTGCCCTGCCCTCTCCCTTCGAGGGTGCGGCGCCTGCAGCCTACGACGTGTTGCTGGATGCCGATCCCACGACGACCAAGCGCACCACCACCGAGAAGGTCCTCTCCCGCAGCAGTGATGCGCGCGTGGTGGTCATGGGGGACGCCGACTGGATGCGCGATGCGGGCAACTACGAGCTGTATCCGTTCATCGGCCGCCGCGAGAACCAGCTCCTACTCATGAACCTCGTAGATTGGCTGACCCAGGGCGAGGACCTGATCGACCTGCGCCGCAAGGTTCCGCAGCACCGGGACCTGGTGGACTTCGAGGCGGTCGCCCTGGAGGAGATGGGCCTGACCCAATTGCCCGCCGCTTCGAATCAAGCCGAGCTGGACCGTCGTCTGGTCCGGGCCGAGGAGGCTACGAGCCGAGCGCGTTCGGACGAGGCGCGTGCCATGTGGGTGCCGATCCTGTTGACCCTGGCACTGGTGCTCGGCTTCGGCCTGGCCTGGAACCTCGGCCGTCGGGGAGGCAAAGACTCGTGAGACCTACCCGCACCAACTGCCTGCTGATCGGTCTGCTCGCAGGATTGACTGCCCTGGACTTCGCCCTCAGGGATCGGGGTGGCGATGCGCGCACGATCGGCCGTCTGGCCACGGAGTTCTATCGGGACAAGGCGGCCCGCGCGCAGCTCGTGCGAGGGGATGAGCGCATGGAACTGCAGCGCAGCGCGGAGGGCGCCTGGTCCCTACCTGAACACCACGGCTACTCGGCGAGTGCACGCACCGTGGATGAGATTCTCACGGCTCTCACGTCTCTCACCACTCTCGATCTGGTGAGCCTCGATGCCAGCACTCACGGGGAATACGGTCTGGCCCAGGACGCCCTCGCCATCGAGGTGTGGGATGAGGATGGCCAGCGTGTGATCGGCCTGCTGCAGGGGGCGGAAGTCTCCGGAGGGGGGGCCAGCTATGTGCGCCTCATGGGAGCGGACGCCGTCTACCGCGCCGCTCGCCTGCGTCCGATCCAGCTGGACCCGCGCTTTTGGTTGGACGTGCAGTGGATGACCTATCCCGAGGCTCTGGTGAGCCGCATCGAGCTGAGCGGGACGGCCCTGGCGGAGTCGCGCACCCTCGTTCGGGATCCGGACACGGTGGACACCTGGCGCAGAGAGGGCGGCGAGCGCATCGGAGTCGCGCCCATCAAGAATCACCTGCGCGCCCTGCGCAGCTTGTTTGTCGAGAGCGTGCGCGGCCGGGTGGACGCGGGGGCTCCCGTAGGTGCGACCCTATTGTCCGTGGAGTTGGAGTTGATCGATGGTCGGCACTTCAGTGCTTCCATCATGACCGATCCCTCCGGCGCCGAAGGAGTGCTCGGCCGGCGGGGTTCCGACGACCCCTTCATCGTGGAGTTCGGAAAGAGCAGCTGGCAGGCCGTGCTGGCCAGCGCAGAGCGACTCCTGGAATAGTCTGGCCGCCTAGCCCAGCAGGCCCAGCTGCAACGCGTAGAGCAGCGTCACTGCTGTGAACCCATCCCGGATGCTTCCGGCTTCGAGCAGGGCGACGATCTCCTGCTTGCTGAAGTCCTGGACGATGATCTGCTCGGAGGGGTCAGGCTGTGGATCCCGGTCCCACTCGCAATCCAGGCCGCAGAAGGCGTGCACGAAGTGGGGGCTGATCCCGCCCGTGGGCTGGAAGCCGGGCAGGGGACGAAGCTCCTTGGCCCGATAGCCGGACTCCTCCAAGAGCTCTCGCCCGGCTGCATCCGCCGCGGCCTCGCCCTCGTCGATACGACCCGCGGGGACCTCCCAATGGGTCTCACCGCTGGGGTAGCGATACTGGCCGACCAGCACCACCCGGCCATCGCTGCGCACGGGCACGATGGCGACCGCGTCGGGGATCTCGAACACGTGGTACTCCTGCAGTTGACCGTTCGGAAGGATCACTTGATCCCGCCGCAGGCCGCACCAGTGCGAGTCGTAGAGGCGCTCGGAGGCGTGCACACCGAACGGCGGGAACGGCTCGGGATCTGCGGGTGCGCCACTCATCGCTTCGCCGCCTCGAGATACAGGTCCCGGTAGGTGGTGAGCATCTGCTCGCGTGAGTAGTCGCGCTGGACGCGCTCCCGGTTGAGTTTTCCTTGGGCCGCCCGCCTGTCCGCGTCGCCAAGAAGCTCGGCGTACAAGCGTGCCAGCTCGCCTTCCACGTCGTCGTGTGCGAGGGGCACGAGCTGGTCTCTGGTGGATTCGGGGAGGGTGGCGCGCACGTCGCCCACGTCCGTGCCCGCCATCGTCAGTCCGCAGGCCATGGCCTCCAGCAGGGAGACGGGCAGCTGCTCGCTGTCGGAGGTGAGGGTGAAGAGGTCCATGGCCGAGTACCACCCAGCCAGGTCGGTTTGGTGTCCGGCCCAGTGCACGCGATCTCCGAGGCCGAGCTCTACCGCAAGTGCTTCCAAGCGCTCCTGCTCCGGTCCCGCACCCACCAGGCACAGGTGAACGCGCTCGCCGCCCTCGCCCGCGCGCAGCCGGGCGACGCTACGCAGGAGCCGGTCGTAGCGCTTGATCGGTCGCAGGTGACCCACGCTACCGAGCAGGAGTTCCTCCGCTGTCAGGCCAAGCTCTGTGCGGATGCGCGCGCGCTCCGTCTCGTTCGATCCGAAGCGCTCGGTGCACACGCCGTTCAGCACGAGCTGTACCTTTGCCGGGTCCACCTTCCACTCCTCTTTAGCCACGCCTTCCAAGAGGCGCGACGGCACGACGAGGCGCGCGATCCGGCCCAGGCCCAGGCGTCGCGCCCAGACCCTGCGGCGCAATTGGCTCTGGGCCTCGTCCGCGTTGAAACCCTCTTCGTGGTGGACGTGGTGGCCCACGCCGAGGGAGCGGGCGGCCAGGACGGCATCGAAGCTGCCCCAGTTGTAGGTCAGGAGAAGGTCGGGCTTGGACTCGTTCAAGAGCGCGCGCCAGGCGCGCACGCTCCCCAGCGGGCCACCGCCCTTGGGGCACGGCAGACAGGTGTAGCGGCACCCCTCGGGTGTGGAGTGGCGCGCCGAGAGCTCGTCATCACAGGCGATGATCTCGTGCTCGAAATCCTCGCCCAGGCCGGCGATCAGGTCCAGGGTCCGCAGCTGGGGGCCTGCGGGGACGAAGGTGGCGAAGGCGTGCAGGACCCGCAGCGGGCGGCGCTCGGCGTGCGCACCCATCACGCGTCCTCCGGCTCCTCGGCGTACACGTCCACCAGGTGCTCCAGCAGCGAGGGCGTGTCCTCCGCCGGCATCCAACCCAGGACCTCCCGTGCGGTCTCGGAGCGGAAAGGCGGGGCGAGGGCGCGGGACTTGAGGTCGCGGTAGGCAGGGAAGGGGGCGCGTCGACCGCCGAGGCGCTTCACGATCCACTTGCCGACCTCCATGGTCTGACTCAGGAAGAGCGAGCGGGGATGGAAGTGGAGGTCGCGGCCGGTCGCCTGTGCCATGGCTTCCACCACGGCCCGTGCCCCGAGCGACGTGCGCGCGCACAGATTGAAGGCCCGGCCACTGAGATCGGACCCTTCGTGCATGGCGGCGCGTGCCAGACCGTCGGCTACATCCTGCACCCAGACCAGGGGCAGCGGGTGTTCGCCTTGGCCCCAACCCACGCAGTGGTTGTCCCGAACCCAAAGCCCCAGACCGGAGTGTTGCAGTGGAGTCCCAGCGCCCATCACCACCCCCGGTCGGGCGATGACCATCTCCATGGCCGAGCGGCGACCAAATTCGCGCAGGGTCTGCTCGGCGGCGATCTTGCCGCGCGCGTAGATCGGTCGCGCTTCGGGACGCGGGTCGGTGGGGTAGGAGTCATCGATCTCGGACACGCCCGCATCGGGGCCCGCGTAGAGCGCGGCCACCGAAGAGACGTAGATGAAGCGCTGCACCTTGGCGTCCGCGCACAGCTCGGCCAGGCGTCGCGAGCGTTGGACCATGGCCTCTTGCACCGTCTCCCAGTCATCGCCTCCGCCCGTGGCCAGGTGCAGGCAGACCCGTGCCCCGTCGAGGGCGGCCAGGAGGCCGGGCTCGTCGTCGAGTGTGGCCTCGAACAAGCGCAGGCGCCCGTCCAGGGCGGGCTCCAGGATCTCCGGGGGCAGGCTGTGGAGGCGGCGCGTGATGGCGGTGACCGGCTGGCCTTCCTTCAGCAGGCGTTGCACCACCTGGCGTCCGATGAAGCCGGTCGCGCCGGTCAGGACGACCTCTCCCTCGCGAGCGGGACCCGGATCGGGCACCTGGGGTGTGTCGGCGGGCTCCATGGACACCGTGCTCGCCACCGCATCGCACCAGTCGGCCACGCGGGTGGCTTCTTCTCCGCTGCCGGGGGGGCTCGTCTTGGCGTGCAGGGCGGCGTGGAAGGCGCGGATCGAGTCGCGCATGCCGACGAAGAATGCGTCGCGGCGGGGCCCGAGTCCGAGGGTGAACAGGCTCCAGTTCCATAGCCCCCGTCGGCTGTCGCGGGCGAGCGAGCGCGCGCGCCCCGTCCCCGCCAGGAAGGTGTTCCAGAAGTCCAGCGCCTGGGTCTTGCGCTCGACCGACAGGGTGTCTGCGGCCAGGTCGGCTTCCAGGCTTCCATCCGATCCAAGAACCTCGATGGTCGAGCGGGTGAAGGGCTGACCGAAGGCCATGTACAGCTCGACCGTGCCGCGTTCGCCACGGCCCGCGATGAGCCAACGCTCGTGGAACGTCTGGCCCGGGTGCAGCTCGCGCGTTCCCAGTAGAGTCGTCTCGACCTCTTGTACGCTGCCCACAAGGTGCTCGATCTGTGAGAGAGGGTGCGTGGCCTGCTCAAAGACGATGTGTCCGGGGGCACGGAACATCCAGTGGGTGTAATCCCCGGCGTCCAGTTGTCGCAGGGGAACGGAGAGGCACACGCGCACGTGCTGCAGCTTCCCGATCTCCCCGGCCTTTAGTCGTTCCGTAAGGCGCACGAAGGACGGGTGAAAGACGTTGTTGTGGTTGACGGCCAGGGGCAGGTTGAGTTCACCGGCCTGGGCCACAAGCTCGCGCGCATCGGATGCGGCGAGGGCTAGGGGCTTCTCCAGGAATACACCGAGACCCAAGCCCAGGGCTTGGCGGGCTAGGGGGACGTGGAGGCTGGGGGGCACGGTTAGGTGCACCAACTCCACACCCAGCGCGGGGAGCTCCTCGAGGCTGGCCACGGCGTGGGGGATCTTGTAGTGACGAGCCGCAGCTTGGGCGCGGCTCAGATCCGAGTCGCAGACGGCCAGCAACGCTACCCCGGGCGTGGACGCGAGGATCTCAAGGTGGAACTCGGCGATGTAGCCGGCGCCCACCAGGGCCACCCGCGTTAGGGCGCGGGGTCGGGGGACATGGGGGGTGGAGTCCATGGGGAGAGGAGCGGGGGGTGCCCCGCGGGTGCCAGGGGGGCGCAAGGAGTATCGACCAGCCCGGGGGGCGGTTGGGAGTGCTGGCACCGGCTTTTCCTCATTTTCCTGCGGGGCAGGGGGGCATTGGGAGGCTTGGAGGGGGATTCGACCGCTCAGCACCCCTTGGCTGTGCCCCAGCACAAGTGGGCTTCAGTTTCGGGCCCCAGGTGGGCGACAAGGACCTTCTCCTCCTTTTGGGCCCAGTGGTTTCGCCTCGTGCGGGATTGCTGGGCCCTCTTTTGTTTTGCGGCGGCTTGGAGGCGCGTGGCGGGGTCGATATACTTGGCTCCTTCAACTCCAGGGCACGGAACTCTCGTTTTATGGGTTTCAGCCCTCGGGTGCCCCCCCCCCAATACAACCCGCCATGGAAGAGCTTACGGTCGGCCTCACCTTCGACGACGTGCTGCTCGTCCCGCAGCACTCGGACATTCTGCCTGCGGACATCCAGCTGACGACCCGCTTCAGTCGCAATACGCCCATCAACGTGCCCCTCGCCTCGGCGGCCATGGACACGGTGACGGAGTGGAAGCTTGCGGTTGCTCTGGCGCGCGAAGGGGGGATTGGCATCGTCCACCGCAACCTGGATCTGGAAGGCCAGACGCGCGAGGTGGACAAGGTCAAGCGTTCAGCCAACGGCGTGATCCTCGATCCGCTCACGCTTCCGCCCGACGCTTCCGTCGAGGAGGCGCGCAGCATCATGCGCTCCCAGAACATCTCCGGCTTCCCGATCGTGCAGGGGGGCAAGGTGGTGGGCATCCTGACCCGGCGCGACCTGTCCTTCCACGGCGATGACTCCACTCCCGTGTCGGCGGTGATGACGGTCAGCGGTCTGGTCACCGCGCCGGTGGGTACCTCGCTCGATGAAGCGCGGGTGATCCTGAACGAGAACAAGGTCGAGAAGCTCATCATCTTGGATGACGGCGGCAAGTTGGCCGGGCTGATCACCATGAAGGACCTGAACATGCTGGCGGACTATCCCCAGTCGGCGCGCGACGATCGTGGACGCCTGCGGGTGGGCGCGGCCATCGGCGTCAAGGACTTCGAGCGCGCCGAGGCCCTGGTGGAAGCGGGGGTGGACGTGCTCGTGGTGGACACCGCCCACGGCCATTCCTCCAACGTGGAGGACACCCTGCGCGACCTGAAGAAGAGCTTCGACGTGGATGTGGTGGCGGGCAACGTGGCCACGGCCGCCGCAGCGCGGGCCCTGGCGGACGCGGGTGCCGATGGGGTCAAGGTCGGCATCGGACCCGGGTCCATCTGCACCACGCGTGTGGTGGCCGGGGTGGGCGTACCCCAGTTCACCGCCGTCAGTGACGTGGCCCAGGAGCTGGCGGGCAGCGGCGTGCCCGTGATCGCCGATGGCGGCATTCGCTACTCGGGAGACGTGGTGAAAGCCCTGGCCGCAGGCGCCTCCTGCGTCATGCTCGGCAGTCTCTTCGCGGGCTTGGATGAGAGCCCGGGCGAGACCGTTCTGTACAAGGGCCGCTCCTTCAAGTCTGTGCGCGGCATGGGTTCCATCGGCGCCATGCAGCGCGGATCCAAGGAGCGCTACCGGCAGGGCCACGTGGAGGAAGCGGACAAGCTCGTGCCCGAGGGCGTGGAGGGCATGGTGCCCTTCAAGGGGCGGCTCTCGGACTTCGTCTACCAGATGTGCGGCGGCGTGCGGTCCGGCATGGGCTACACAGGATCGGGAACGATCCAAGACCTCTGGGAGCGCGCCCAGTTCGTGCGCGTGACCCCCTCCGGCCAACGTGAGAGTCACCCGCACGATGTGGTGATCACCAAGGAATCCTCTAACTACGCCCACAGAGATGAGTAAACCCCGGGGATGAGTGAAACAGCGCGCGGCATTCTGATCGTCGACCTCGGTACCCAGTACGCCCAGCTCATCGCACGGCGTGTGCGCGAGGCGGGCAGCTGGTGTGAGATCCACCCTCCGCGCACGGCGCTGGAGGTGGCCGGGCGCATGAACCTCGGCGGCGTGATCCTGTCCGGTGGCCCGGCCTCGGTCTACGGCGACGACGCGCCGGACGTACCCGGTGAGCTGCTCGAGCTGGGCGTGCCCGTGCTCGGTATCTGCTACGGCATGCAGTGGATGTGCCAGAGCCTGGGCGGCACGGTGGAGGGCAGCGGCGAGCGCGAGTTCGGCCATACCTCCATCGAGGTCCTCCGTCCCGAGTCTTTGCTCGAGGGTATTGCGGGCCGCACGGTCGTCTGGATGAGCCACGGGGACAAGGTCACAAGGCTGCCCGCGGGCTTCGCCAACTACGCCCAGTCCGACACCTGCCCCCACGCCGTGGTGGGAGACGCCACGCGTGGCTTCTTCGGCGTTCAGTTCCACCCCGAGGTGAGCCACAGCGTGCGAGGCTCCGAGGTGCTGCACAACTTCCTGTTCGACGTGTGCCAGATGCCCGGGGACTGGAGCTCGGAGAACATCGCCACGCGCGAGATCGCCAAGGTGCGCGCAATGGTGGGGGAGCAGGGCGAGGTCGTCCTGGGTCTGTCCGGCGGCGTGGACTCCGCCGTGGCGGCCATGATCATGCACGAGGCCATCGGCTCGCGGCTGCACTGTATTTTCGTGGACAACGGCCTCCTGCGCAAAGGCGAGCGCGAGGTCGTGGAAGAGGAGTTCCGCGCGCACCTCGGTATGGACCTGACCACGGTCGACGCTACCGACCGCTTCCTGGACGATCTGGCCGGAGTCACGGACCCCGAGCTCAAGCGCAAGCGCATCGGCCACGCCTTCATCGATGTCTTCCGCGAGGAGGCCAAGCGCTTCGACCATGCGAATTTTTTGGGCCAGGGCACCCTGTACCCGGACGTGATCGAGTCGGTCGCCGTGCACGGCGGCAACACCGCCACCATCAAGAGCCACCACAACGTGGGCGGCCTGCCGGACGATCTCGAGATGCAGCTCGTCGAGCCCCTGCGCGAGCTGTTCAAGGACGAGGTGCGCAAGGTGGGCCGGCACCTGGGCCTCGATGAGCGCATCCTCATGCGCCAGCCCTTCCCGGGCCCGGGTCTGGCCGTGCGCATCGTGGGCGAGGTGACCCCCGCGCGCTGCGCCCTCCTTCGCGATGCCGACCACATCGTCACCAGCGAGATCCAGGCCGCCGGTGCTCACGAGACCCTGTGGCAGTACTTCGCCGTGCTGCTGCCCGTCAAGTCCGTGGGCGTCATGGGCGACGCGCGCACCTACGAGAGCACCATCGCCCTGCGCATCGTCGAGAGCCAGGACGGCATGACCGCCGACTGGGCCTACCTGGAGCACGAGCTGCTGCGCACCATCTCCAACCGCATCATCAACGAGGTGCAGGGCATCAACCGCGTGGTGCTCGACATCTCCAGCAAGCCCCCCAGCACGATCGAGTGGGAGTAGGCGGGCCGTCGAGCCGTTCACGGTATCGGGTATGGCGGTAAGGGGGAGAATGGTGTCCGCTATACATGTAGATCTCGTTGCCCCCATCCTGGCTCTCCATGTTTAGGTCCTTACTTCTCCTCGCTTGTCTCTCGCTTACCAGTCCTGGTGGCCTTGCGCAGGTGCCGGGAGCGTCCTGGAAACCCGTACGACCCACGGATCCGGAGATCCAGTACGTCGGGCGCTGGGATTTCACTAACCCCGAGCAGCCCAATTGTGGCTGGCAGGGGTCCTCGATTCGGGTGCGTTTTGAGGGGGGTGGTCTGCGTGCCGAGTTGAGTTCAGGGTCCGTGACGGAAACGTTTCGGGTCGTACTCGATGGTGACTATGCGGCGAGCACCAAGATCTTCGTCGGGGCGCGAAAGTTCTACGCCTTGGCCAAAGGGCTGGGGTCGGGGGCGCACGTGATTGAGTTGGTCAAGGAGACCTATCACGGCACGAACTCGACCCTTTATGGCTTGGAGGTGGCCGGCAAGGGACTCGTTGCTCCCCCTGCCTTGCCGGGCCGGCGCATTGAATTCTATGGAGATTCGAATCTTGCCGGGCACTCGCTGGAGAGCGAGGAGAACAAGAATGCCGCGGACCTGATCGGGTCTACCTTGGGCTATGCAGGCATCACCTCACGCATTTTCGACGCCCAGTACCACAACATTTCCGTCAGCGGCGGGACGTTGAAGTCGATGAACAAGCGCTTTGATCGCATCACGCGCTTCAGTGAGGACCCGCGCTGGGACTTCAGCCGCTACAGCCCGGACCTGGTGGTCATGAACCTGGGCGCGAACAACGTGGGCAGCTCCAAGTCGAGCATCATGGCGGCCTACCACACTTTCCTCGACGACCTGCGTGCCGTGCATCCCAATGCGCACATCATGCTCTACAACGCTTGGGGCTGGGACTACAACGAGACCGCCAACTACATCGACGAGGTGATAACGGCGCGCAACGACCCGAACATGTCCTGGGCTGTTTTCCCCTGGCTGTTTCCCCAGTGGCACGGTTGCGAGGCGGACCACGGCGGCATGGCGGAGTACTTGGCCCGACACCTGGAGAGCGTGCTGGGGTGGCAGCGCAGCAAGGCCGCCGATGTCCTGTGCGGCTACGGTATGGGCGGCGATGTGGCCAATGGTTCTTTTGAGAAGGTGGCCCCCTTCGGCGGCTATGGCTGGCGCTACTTTGACCGACCCGGAGTGCAGCGCATCAAGGACGCCTCTCGGGCGCAGGATGGCAAGGTCTTCGTGCGCCTCGTCGACCAGCCCATCTTCCAGCCCAACCCGGCCAGCAACGGAGACACCTTTACGGTCCAGGTTTGGCTACGCGGCGGCAAGGCTGGCGACCAGGTCGATCTGACCATCGACTTTCGCGACCAGAAGATGTGGACCAATCCTCTGCAGAGTGACACCGAGCGCAAGACTCTGAGCTCTTCTTGGCAATTGTTCACGATCAGCGCCATGGCTCCTGCCACGTCGTCCATGCCGGTCTTCCACACACGTTTCACGATCCAGCCCGTGAAAAAGAGCGCCGTGATCGACGTCGATTCGATCTCGATGACGCGCTTCTGATGCCATGCATGTTCACCGTGGTGCTCCGATAGACCCTCCCGGACCAGGGAGCACCCCACCTGACGGTGCGTGACGGTCTGCTCAAAGGAACTTCGGCCTCTCCTAGTCCTGTGTGCCCCACGATTGGCGCAGCGGGTGGCTGGAACAGACCCTCGCCTTGTTGCTGTTGTAGGTGGCATCCCTGCGCTAGGTTTTGAACTGTGAATTCGACCGATGTAATTCTGTTGGACGGCGGCACCGGCACGGAGCTGCGTGAGCGAGGGGTGGAGGTGGCTTGCCATCGGGAGTCCATCTGGTCGGCCCAGGCACTGATCGAGGCGCCGGACGAAGTCGTGGCCGTGCACCGCGAGTACATCGATGCTGGCGCGCAGGTGGTGACGGCCTGCAACTACGCTGTGACGCCAGCACTCCTGGCCCGCGAGGGGATGGGGCATCGGGTCGAGGAGTTGTCCTTGTTGGCCCTCGACCTGGCTGAGCGCGCGCGAGATGAGTCGGGGCAAGAGGTGCGTATCGCCGCCTCCGTTCCTCCCCTGGACACCAGCTATCGCGCCGACCTCGTGGTTGCCGAGGACGAGCTCCGTCGCGACTACCAGCGTCTCGTGCAGACCCTGGCCCCGCGCGCCGACCTGCTTCTGTGCGAGACCCTCTCCCTGGGCCGCGAGGCCGTCGTCGCCGCGGAGGTTTCCCTGGAGAGCGGTTGCGACGTCTGGCTCAGCTGGAGTTTGCAGGGCAATCGCATGGGTCTCCTGCCGGGCGGGGAGACCATTGAGGAGGCCTTCGCCCAGGCCGCGCACCTTCCCGTGCAGGCGCATCTCGTGAACTGCTGCGCCGCCAACCTGATCACCGATGCCATCCCGCGTCTGGCGCAACTTACGGATGGCCCCGTGGGCGGGTACGCCAACGCGGTGGACGCCCTGCCCGGGCCCTTCGATCCCCTGGACCCCGAGTCCATCAACTCGCGGCCCCTGGATCCGGCGGCCTACGCCGACGCCGTGCAGGCCTGGGTCGCCGCCGGTGCCACCCTGGTGGGCGGCTGCTGTCACACGCGCCCGGCCCATCTGGACGAGGTGCGACGCAGGCTCCGGGGATGATTTAGCCCAAGCGACCGCTCTTGGGGCTTGGCTCCAGACGAAGCTCCAACCGATACTCTCCCCATGCTCCCCCGCTTCTTCCACCGCATCCCCTGGCTGGCCTGGGTCGGGCTTGGCCTGTGCTGCGTCTACCTGTGGGTGAGCGAGGACGATGCGCCGAGCGAGAGCTGGACGCTCCTGTCCCAGGGACACGAGGTTGGCCTGAGCGCGAGCGATGATCTCGACGGCCTCGCATGGGGCGGCCATGCAGTCGAGTGGGAGCGTGGCGATGGTTCAGCCCTGCGCCTCGTGGTTCAGGTTCCCGCGTCTGCCTGGGCACCTCTGGAGCACGGCCTGTTCTGGGCTCCCCGCCCCCTGGGCGCGCAATCCACACCCGGCGGTGCAGAACCGGCGAGCCTGAGCCAGGGGGATTATGAACTTCCACGTCTGCAGCTCGACCCGGGCCATCAACGACGGCTCGACGAGTTGGGCGAGGCTGCGCTGCCGAGCGATCTGTTGAGCCTGCTCGCCAAGGCGCGCGATGGAGCCGGGGCCTGCATGGTGGGCTCACGGGTTCTGCTCGCCATCCCCGAAGGCAAGGACCCGCCCGAGGGCCTGCGGCTGGAGGAGCCCGTACCCGTGGCCTTTGAATCCGAAGGACACAGCCGCATCCGCGTGGGGGGCGTGACCGCCGATGGCATGACCTTCTTCCCCGAAACTCCCGTGCCCTTGGGCGCGAGCGAGGGCGGGGGACGCGTCCTGCGTTTTTCCACCGTGGCCATGGGGCGCGTGGCCGCCGAAGGAGACGACAACGCCGCCGAGGTCCGGTTCATTCTGCGCAGTGGGTCGCGGGAACTGCTGAGCGCCCGCCAACCCCTGACGGCCCTGCCCGCTCCGGTCCAGCATCGGGTCGAGTTGCCCGCCGATCTGGATCCGAACCTGCCCCTCGCCCTGACGGCGCGCGGTCCCCTGTGTCTGGCGGCCGTGCTCACCGCTCGCATCACGCCCGCCGCCATCGGCCAGCCCGCGGATCGGCCCTGGGGGTCTGCGTCACCGGATCTCGTGCTCTTCATCGCCGACACCTTCCGCGCCGACAACATGGCCGCCTGGGGCGGGGATCCCAAGCTGACTCCGAACCTCAATCGCTACGCGGAGGGCTGCCGCCGCTACCTCCAGGCCCAGTCTCCCGCCACCTGGACCCTCCCGGCCCACGCGGCCTTCTTCAGCGCCCTCTACCCGCCCCAGTTGGGGGTCCTGACCGAGACGGACGTGCTCCCGGCCGCGGCCTGGACCCTGGCGGAGCACCTGCGCGCGGCGGGCTATCGCACGGCCGCCGTGACCGAGGCCGCCTACCTCTCGGCCAGCTTCGGCATGGCCCAGGGCTTCGAGTGGTTTGAAGAGCACACCCTAGGCTTGGCGCACACCCTCGAGCGTGCCGAGGACCTCCTGGACCGGGACGACGGCCGGCCGCTGTTCCTCCTCGTGCACACCTACGCCGTGCACGCTCCCTACGACGTGAGCGCGGAAACGCGCGCGCGCCTGTCCGAGGACTACCCCTTCGCCGAGAACCAGGACGCCGTGATCCCCGGTCTGGTGTCGGTGACCCAAGACATGCAGCGGGGCGTGCCCACGCCCGGGTCCGGCGCGCACAAGGTCAAGGCCTTCGAGGATCTCTACCGCGGCGGCGCGGCGGACCTGGATCTGGGCTTTCAGCGCTGGCTGGAGGTTCTGCAGGGCCGCGGCTATTCCGATCACGGCCTGCACCTCTTCATCTCCGATCACGGCGAAGCCTTCGGCGAGCATGGCTCCTTCGGCCACGGCAGCGCCGTCTGGCAGGAGCAGAGCCGTGTACCGTTCCTCGTACACGGACCAGGCATCGAACCCGAGTCCATCTCCGCTCACGTGAGCCTCATCGACCTGCCGCGTACGGCGGCCGGACTCGTGGGCATTGCGCCCCACCCGAGCTGGATGGGCCGCGACCTGGGGGGGCGCTCGGCGGCCGCGCCCGTGTTCACCTTCCAGACCCGCGAGGTGGGCGGCTTCAACGACTGGGCCGTGACCCACGGCGGCGTGAAGTGGATCCTGCCCGCCGACCAGGAGGGCGAGCAGGTCCCCTCGTGGATCTACAACCTGGACACCGATGGTGGCGAGACCCAGAACCTCTCGGTGCCCGGCAACTCCCCGGCCCTGTCAGCGAATCTGCTGGACCTGATGCAGACCGTGCGCCAACGCCTCCTGAAGGCCGACACGGTCCTGCAACTTTCACCTCAGCAGCTCGCGCAGCTCAAAGCCCTGGGCTACACCGGGGACCCAGACGAAGAGGAGGAAGAGGAGGAAGAGGAGGAAGAGGAGGAAAAGGACTGAGCCCGCGCTCCTACTCGTCTTCCCCCGAGGCGTACCCGATGGCCTCGAGCAGGGCGCGCGTGCCCCAACCCGTGCGTGGCTTCTGGCGCGGGGCCTGGGGTGCCAGGCGCGCCAGCTCCTCGGAGATCAGCCGCTTGAGCCGTTCCACCCGCTCGGGTTGAGCGCGTGCGAGGTTGTCTTTCTGGGCGCGGTCCTGGCTCAGGTCGTACAGGCGTACCTCGCCGCCTGCGGGTGCCGCGGATCTCTCGGCCTGGCCGCCGTCCAGGCCCCAGTGCAGAACCCATGGACCTTCGCGCACGCCGTAGAGCGTGGCGGTGCTGCCCTTCCACCAACCCTCGTGGGTCTCGAAGAAGATGGGGCGCTCGGGCGGGGCGTCACCCGAAGCCAGGAACAGAGCGTCGATGGGGGCGCGTAACTCGGTTCCACCCAGTCGCGCCAGGGTCGGACCCAGGTGACGGTTGGAGACCGGACCGGGCAGGCGCGTGTTCTTCGGAATGCCGGGGCCCGCCAGGATCAGGGGCACGCGCACCAACTCCTCCCAAAGCTCATGGGCATGGCCTAGGCTCTTGTGATCCAGGAGCTCCTCGCCGTGGTCGGAGGTGTAGGCGATCACCGTGTCATCTCGATGGCCGAGCCGCTCCAGGGCCGCGAGCAACTCGCCCAGGGCGCGGTCGCCCTGATGCACCCCGGCGTCGTACACGTCCGAGTACCAGGGGCCTTCATCGGGGCCGATGATCTTCTCGGCCTGGGGCAGGCCGTCGGGGCCCGGCGGGAGGGCGCGCTTGAGGACGAAACTGCGGGTGACGAGGGCGGTGGGGGGCACGAGGGATTCCGTGCGTCCGGTGAACTCGAGCATCTCCTCCTCACTGGGACGATGCGGCGTGTGCGGGTCGGCCAGATGCAGGTAGAGGAAGAACCGCTTGTCGCCGTGGGCCTCCAGCCACTCCACCGTCTGGGGCAGGATGCCCTCGCCCTTGACCATCTTCGGCGTGCCGTGGAAATGCTCGAAGCCCTGGGAGTAGTTGTGCGTCTGGGACACCAGGGGGTTGGCCACGAAGGCCGCGGTGGAGAAGCCCGCGTCCTGTAGCGACTCGGCCAGGGTCTCCAGTTCGTAGGCCAGGAATCCGCTCTGGTGCACACGGATCCCATGCGCCGTGGGGGGCAGGCCCGTGAGCATGGAGGCCGTGGCGGGCCAGGTCCACGAGGAGGTGGAGTAGGCCTCCTCGAAGGTCACACCCCGCGCGGCCAGGGCGGACAGATGGGGCGTGGTGGGGCGCTCGTATCCATAGGGCTCGGTGCGATCCCAACGCTCGGTGTCCATGACCACAAGCACAAGGTTGGGGCTCTTGGGAGAGGCCAGGGTTCGCGGCCGCTTTTGCTCCCTCTCCAATCGCAAGCTGCCAAAGGCCGCGGGCGTCTCGGGCAGGGTGGAGGGCGCGCCCGCCGGAAGACGCGTCGTGAGCCTTACCCGATCGCCCGGCATCAGGGGCACCTCGCGCGGCCCCAGACGCACCCAGGAGTTGTGGCTGGTCTGGTTCGTCACCTCTTCTTGTGCATCGGAAGAGCGCACCGTGACCTTTCGCGTGGCCACCGACTCTCCATTGACTTCGACCGCAAAGGTGATCTCCAGGGGCGGAGCACCTTTGGATAGGACCCGCGCCATCGAACGGTCCACGCCAAACGAGGTGCGCAGGAACACCGGACCATCGTC
This sequence comes from Planctomycetota bacterium, assembly GCA_012959525.1. Lineage (GTDB taxonomy): Bacteria > Planctomycetota > UBA1135 > UBA1135. Next base: position 10,267 of record DUDB01000026.1, on the reverse strand, counting down.
GTCACTCACCTCGAAGGTCACGGCGGCGGGCGGCGGCAGGATCAGGGCCAGTTGATCCCCTGAGTCGCTCACCTGATCCAGGGATGGGCAGGCGACCTCGACCCGCGGAGGATGGCCCGGCACGTGGGATTCGGATTGCCAGCGCGGCTCGTCTTCCAACAGGTCCACAGCCAGGCGCGTGTACACCATGGGTGGGCCGGGCGCGGGCTGGACGGACTCGCCGCAGCCCTCGAGGGCGGGGGCCAGTAAGGCGAGTCCAACCACCCATGGGCAGCGCAGTGGGCAGCTACGGGGGTGTAGGGTTAGGGGAGGAGGAATTGCGCGACCCATGGCGGCAGCATAACCCCACAGGGGAGTGGGCGTGGCCCTCCTTGTCCCGCTACCCTCTGGACATGGACCGCCGCCTCGCGCCTCTCGTTTCCATTCTGGCCGGGCTGAGCCTCTTGGCCTATCTGGTGGTGATCCCCGGGCGACTCACGTTCCCCTTTGCCTTGGAGTGGCAGGAGGGAGGCATGCTGGCCCACGTGCTGCGGATCGGGTCCGAGGCGCCGCTCTACGCCGCGCCCAACCTGGAGTTCAGCGCCTTCCCCTACCCGCCGGTTTTCTATTGGGCTGCCTCCTGCGTGTCCCTCGTGACCGGAGTGAACTTCATCGCCCTGAGGCTGGTCTCCGTCATCGCGAGCCTGGCGATCTTGTGGATGCTGGCCTGTGGCGCCAGACGCGAGGGAGGGTCATGGCTCCCCGGACTCGTAGCCGCTGGCCTGTTCGCCGCCGCCTTCTCCTGGTCCGGGGCCTGGATGGACGTGGGGCGCGTGGATTCATTGGCTCTCGCGCTGACGCTCGGCAGCCTGCTCATGGTTCAGCGTGGAGGGGGCACCCGCGATGCGGTGGCGGCTGGGGTTCTGGCGGGCTTGGCGGTGCTCACCAAGCAAACGGCTCTGCTGCCCGCAGGTGCACTCGCGCTCACCCTGTGCCTTCAGGGTTGGCGACGCTGGAAAGCCTTTGCCCTTGGACTTCTTGTGGTGGGGGGCGGCGGTCTGGTTGGCCTGCACGTCTCCTCGCAGGGTTGGTCAAGCTGGTATCTGTTCGAACTGCTGGGCTCGCACCCGTGGCACTCGCCGAAGATCCTGGGGTTTTGGACTGAGGACATGATCTGGTTCGCACCCCTAGTGCTCGCTCTGCTGTGGGCGCGGCGGAGTTCGGTCCAGGACGGCGGTGCGAGTCTCGCCTGGTGCGCGGGTCTGTTGGCCTCTGCTTGGATCGGTCGCGCGCACATCGGCGGTTTTGACAACACTCTGATGCCCGCCGCGTTGGCCCTGGCCTACCTGGGCGGTCAGATGGTGGGGATGGTCCGTGAGAAAGGAGGCCCGGGCGTCGCCTGGGTCCTGGGTGCCGTCGGGTTGCAGTTCGCACTGCTGCTCGAGGATCCCCGCAAGCACCTGCCGCAGCCCGGTGCGGCCGCGCAAATGGAGGCCGTGGTCCAAGCACTAGAAGCGGTCGACGGTCCCATCTTCGCTCCCTATCAACCGCATCTCGCGGCGAGGGCTGGCGCGGGATGGAGCACCCATGCCATGACTTTCTTTGATGTCTCCGCAGCAGATCTCGGGAAGGTGGGGGAGGATCTGTTTGTGGAGCTGCGCGCCGCCCTCAAGGAAGGTCGGTATAGCGGCGTGCTCCTGGGGGAGGACGATTACTTCGGTGGGCTCTTGGGCCTTCAGTACCGGCGCGCTACCGCCGATGAATTCCCGACTGCGATTCCGCTGACATTGACCGGTTCCGAGTTCGGACCGCGTCTGCTCTACCTGCGCTAGTCGCTCTCGGGCAGGCGTTCAAGTCGTCCCGCGAGAGAGAGCTCGAGAGGCCGACCATCCTCGCCCGTCACCTCGCGCGGGAGATCCCACTGATCCATCAGTGCGTGGGCGCGCTCCACCTCCAGCTCCAGAGCTTCCAGGAGGCCTTCGAGCTTGTGCACCCGGCCTTGCAGCAGGTCTTTATCTTCACTCATGGGCAGGGTGCGGGCACGGCGGCCAAGCAGCAGTCGGCATAATCGGAAACTGAAGAGCTGGTAGGGCCGCAACCCGCGAGGCCGGTGAAGCTCCCAGAACGGCCTTTTTCATGGGGTGGGTCAGGTAGGGAGGGAAGCACGGAGTACCGCCAACACCACAAATGGTAGGTTAGAGTTCACCGAGCTTGACTCCTGATCTTGAGTTAAGTTGCAACCCGTTCAATGGCCATGTCCCTACCAGCTCTTCTTCGAAAGGTGCTTGTACTGGGGCGAGTCGTGACCATTCTCGTGGGATTCTTGTTTGTGGCCGAGACCGGCTCTCGCGTAAGGAAGTTCGGACTTGCAGGGTTCAATCCGTGGGAGGTGGGGACCATCAAACTTACCCTGATGTCTGAGTTCGCCCTCGAACCTCCGACCAGGGATGAAGACACCATGGGCAGTTGGGGGCTCATGCCCAACACAAGAGGCTGGAATAAGGGCGAGCCTTTCGAGGTCAACAATCTCGGTCTACGCGGTGAGGACGCCACCCGTAAGAAGTCAGGAGGTGTACTTCGGGTTGCCGTAATCGGTGGGTCCATCACTATGGCCGCAGGCATTCCGCTGAAAGACACATGGCCTGTGCATCTCGAGGAACTGTTGAATCAGCCAGCGGGGGTGGAGCCGGTTTGGGAATTGCTCAACCTGGGCGTGCCCAATGCCTCGACAACATTCGGCCAGCAGTTGAAGCGTGCCTGCTACTTTCGCCCCGACATGATCTTGTGGCAAGTTGGCAAGCAGGCCAACCTCCAAACCATTAATAGGAATCTCAGGATCGCCAGCGAGTTTGCGCGAAAGCGCTCAATTCCGATTTTTGCATTTGAACTAGCCGGGGGCAGATGCACGGCAATGACGAGCCGATTCTTCGAGCTCTTACCCCCACTCGAAGTACTGTACGGGCCTTCGGACTACATCTACCCATCAGACAAACACCCCAGGGGAGCCATCCACCGGCGCTACGCAAAGGGACTGCAAGATCGCATCATGGAACGGCGTGAGCGAATACTTGAACTCACTAAGGGGGATCAACCTGTTCGCGGGAACTCATATAGGCCACTCCGTCCTGAGCCCTGGGTCGATCCCGAGCATAGAGCCTGGCACCTCTACTCATGGGACGTTGTCAGCGCAGGCTTGAATGCAACGTGGGACAGACTCATGAACATCGGCGAACAGGGCCCATCCTCCTGATCCGTCCCTCGATTCATCTTGGTGCCCCGCTGCCTCGGATCGGGACCCACGTCGGCGTTCTATTCCCCGCTGGAACTCAGTCCAGAAACCAGGGCTTCGCTGCTGTGCCCGGCTTGATCGAGTGCAAATGAAACATCGGGAGCTGCGGAAGGGCTACTCTGAATTCGGGGCCGTTATAGGTAACGAAGACGTCGTCGGCGAACACTTCCTCCAAGACCGGGTTCTCGGCGCAGATGGTTACGAAGTAGCGATAAGCGTACTCCTCGACCACAGAATCGTCACCGACACATCGATGCGACGCCTGCTGCAGGAACTCCTCATGCAATGAGAACTCTTCCCACTTCCTAACCCAATCCGCATCGGACATGCGCTTCAAGACTCCGTCCAGGTCGAGCTGGTTCTTGCTCCAGATTTCGCTCAGCCTCATGGTCTTGAGACCCCGCTCCTCCGCTAGCAGGCGAATCGCATCAAGGTAAGGCTCATAAACGTCACCGGAAGTCTGATTACACCTGGCGTGAATGTCTGCGAGGATCAGCGTCATACTCGCTAGTTGTCGTCCCGCGGCACCATCGATTGCGGATACGAACTGCTCCAAGCGATCCAATGCGGCTACATCGGGTGCAGCGCACTCCCTACGGGAGCCGACGCCCCAGAACCCGACGAAGTCAACGCTGCCTCCCCTGAGGAGAGCAGTCTGTATCCTGTCGCAGATGATGGGCATATCAAGGGTCTGAGCCCGCCGGAACCTATAGACATCGAAGCTGCCCGCAATCTCTTGGCACTTCTCCCCCGTCACAATTTTCCTCAATTCTTGCAGGTCCTGCTTACCCATACCGGTCTTGGGTATCTCCCGCACAACGAGAAACTCGTCGGGGTGTTTATAGGTCGAAAGCGCTGTGCGTGTGTACGCCGCGAGCGCCTCAAGGCTCTCGTCGTCGATGACGCACGCGGATACAACGCGCTCGCCAAACAGATCATCTGGTACACCGACCGTACATGCATCCGTGGTCTCCGGGAAACTCCTCAGGACCCCGTCAATCTCCTCGGGCGAGATCAGAATGCCACGCCGCTTGATAATGTTCTTGATGCGCCCGGTAATGAAGAGATTGCCGTCTTCATCGACTCTCCCGAGGTCTCCTGTTCGAAACCAATCGCCCTTGAACTGTTTCTTGGTCAGTGCCTTTCGCCGGTTGTAACCGTTCATGACGATGTCACCGCGGATGAGGATCTCGTCTCCGTTCTCCTCGTCAATCCGGACTTCACACCCGATGGCCACCCCAGCGGAGTCACGCCGCTTGCGTTCGTCCGGCGGAGTCATGGTCGCCCAAGTCGTCGTTTCCGTCAGGCCGTAGCCCTGATAGCAGGGAAAACCAAATTTCTCCTCGAACTGGATCCAGAGGTCCTCGGGCAAGTGGGCGGTACCGACCAAACCTTGCCTAACCGACGAGAGATCGCTATCGCTTCCCTCCGGATTGAATTTCAGGAGCGAGGCCATAATCGAGGGCGTCAGACTTAACACGGCAAGTTTGTGCTCTTCCACGAAACGGAATATGAACCGAGCGTTCGTAAATCCGTAGGGGGCGGTGACGAAGACATGCGAACGACCAGTGATGCAAGCCAACCCAGTGACCACGGGTGCGTTGATGTGATAGTTCGGCAGCATGCTTAGGAAGCGCTGCCCCGGCTGATAGTCGTACACGGAGGCCAATGTCCCCGCCATCGTGGTCAGACTCTTGTGACTCAGAATGACCCCCTTGCTGCGCCCCGTCGTCCCTGACGTGTAGACAAGTATTGCGTCTTGCTCCGGCGCACACTCCTCGACGGTCCCTGCGGATAACCCCGCGAAAAGATCCCGATCAAGGAGAGTCCAGCCTTGTTCGCTGGGCACGTCGGTGAGTACGACTTTGGCCTCACAGTCCTCAATAACCTCGGCAATCTCAGCAAGCGTGCCGTCTTGATTGATGGGCACCAGGGCAGCGCCGCGACAGGCGCATCCAAATAGAAGCTCAAAAAAAGCAGGGTCGTTCTTGGTGACGTACCCGACACGATCGCCGATCCCGACTCCCTGTGAAGCCAACCACGCTCCCGCACGCTCAGAGCGCGAGAGCAGCTCGCCATAGGTGAAGCTCTCCTTGGTTCGCAAGTCCGTGAGGAACGGTCCGTCTCCGCAGTCGCGAACTGCACCCTGCAAGAGTTCCCAAAGTGCGTTCATGGTCTCCTCAAGCGTAGTTCCAAGCCTGCGCGAGGTCGATGCCTGCAAGGCTGGACATTTCTTCGATGGCGGACGGCGTGTACATGCTGTCGAGCAACTCTCCGCAACGGGCGGGAAGCCCGATTTCCGGCCCCTTGAAGATGCGCTCCCTAAACGGATACCCAGCCCAATCTTCCGGCGCAGCCACGTCCAAGAACTCAAACACCTCGGTCAGCAGCTTGCGGGGATCTCTGACGATGTCGTCGTAGAGCCCGATGTAGATCTGTTCTCGAGGGAAGCGTGCCGACCACTCTCGGATGATCGCGGCGTAGTCACCCCGCTCTCGACATTTTTCCGATTCCAGAAAGTCGAGATAGTCACCCTCCTGGAGTGTTCCCGTGTCGCGCTCCTGGATGAGTGTGAGCTCCATCTTGGCCTCTGACCAGGCGCGGCTTTTTGGCTCGCGGAGGATCAAGATCAGCTTGAGGTCGGGCATCAGATCGCGAATCTCGTCCTTAGTCTGAGCTGGCAAAACGCTGTAGCTCGCCGTGAACTCGCCACACAGGCAATCCCTCCCGGGCTCAAAGATGCGGGCATAGCTTTCCAGTCCTTTTTCCCGATGGCGGTCCCAAAAGAAAACAGGCTTCTGGATGGGTAGGTAAAGCTCGGAGTGTTTGAACAAGTTGCGATGCAACCATGTGGTTCCTGCCTTGACCGCTCCTACGCCAAGAAAATCCGGGAGCTGATTATTGCTCGCCATCTCTACGCTCTCCCAATCTGAATCAGCTCGACCAACTCGCCTCCTGGACCCTGCACGACGAAATTGGAGATTGGGCGTCCGTTGATCTGGTAGTCGTAGATCTCCGTGGAGCAGTACCCCGCAGCATTCATGACCTTCACGCCAGCATCCAGATCGGTGGCCAGCATGGCGATCAGGCTCAAGCCTAGATCGTCTACGTACGCCTTCTCAATGAGCTCAGGCCCCGCAACGATGGTCACGGTAAGTCCCATTCCTACGATCGAGGGCGGATAGGTCAGGCTGATCCCCACGATGTCCGCGTTACGCTTGAATCCCAGCGACTCCAAGAAAGCTGCGGAGGCTTCAGGCTTCGCGCTGGACAGTCGGACTCCACACAGTTCCGCGTCTTCTTCCATGACGTCAAGGCACCGGCATGCCGTCCCCAGTTCTTCAGCCCGGACCTCAACTTCTTCCCCTGACGCGGATCCCTTGGAGCAAACCTCACCCGGAAGGCGGGAAGAGAATATCGGCATCCAACTCACCGGGCCCGGATGCGACGATGCGTTTATCAACTCAATGGCGGAACGACCGCGCTTGAGGTACGCCATGCTCTTGCCCACCTCCCGGAAATAAGGACGTGCCGTCGGCGCGAAATTCGCCTGCTGGAAATCGAGACTCCAGCCGAGCCCCTCTAGAAACGCCGTGCTCGCGGGAAGTTCGGGAACGGAGAATTGTATGTGGTCAATCCCGATCGTTACCACTTAGCTTTCCCTCCACATAGCCGGCAATTCTCCCTATCGAGGAAAATACGTCCTGCGACATCTCCTCGGGCTCCACCTTGATAGAGAATGTTTTCTCTAGAAGAACGACCAGGGTGATCATTGCGAAGGAATCGGCAACACCACTCTCGATCAATGAGTCGTCGTCGGAGACAGACGGGCTCATCTTGAAGTCCTTCTCCGCCTCAAGCATCTCTCGAATCTGAACGGCAATACTCATGGGCTTAGGCTCTTAGCTCAGGGGGGGGTAGGTGATTGCAGTCACGTTGCCCACCTGAGACACACGGGAGAGCACAGGATCAGGCTAACCGCACCGCAGGCCACCATCAAGGGCATGGTCAGAACTGGAAGTAGATGAAAGCGCCTCCTCCTGGATCGGCTCGCAGGATCCAAAAGGTTGCAAGTGTCAACCAGAAGGCTAGCTGCCGATATCCGCTCAACTTCAGAATCGCGAACTCGTCATCTCTGCGGTACTGCAGCAGCTCGTATGAGAAGAGGAAGGCCGCAGGTAGGTACATGGACCAGATCAGATCAGAACGCAGCAGCTCCGACAGATCGATATCGGTCAAGAGCCGCTTGCAGAACTCCTCTACCTGCTCGATGCTGTGCGACCGAAAGAAGAGCATCGCAAAGGCGAACATGTGAATCATCACAAAGCTCTGCAACGGCCGAGCGATAGCTGCATGGACGGCGTTGTTTCGGAGACTGCTGTTTTTAGTCAACTGGTTCGCCAAGACCGAGGCCCACTGGCCGCAGTAGATGAACAAGCCTAGAAGAACGAAGTTCACCGAGGCCCCATGCCACAACCCGAAGACTATGCGTGTCACGAGCAGTGCGACCGCAGCCGAAACGTAGAGACGGGCCTTGGTGCCCGTAATGGCACCAAACAGTCGCGTCCGTGGAAGGTAGTAGTAGAGAGGCATGTACACGTACTCGCCGATCCAGTTGCTCAGCGTGATATGCCAGCGCTTGTAGAAGTCTATGTATCCACGTGAGAAGAACGGCAGGTAGAAGTTACGGCTCAACCTGATTCCAAACATGCATGCGAGCCCGCGCGCCATCTTCGAGTACCCCGAGAAATCACAGTAGATTTGGAGCGAGTATGCATAGAGCGCCATCAAGACGCGCGAGCCGCTCACCTCAAGCTTGCCGACCGTTGCGCTCGGGGGCCCGAAAGCTTCGTTGACGACAACCCCCACGGGGTCGGCAATGACTACCTTCAGGAACCAGCCGTAGCCAAACAGGTACAGCCCGTGCTTCCAGTCTACGTCCTTAAGAAACTTCGGGGCGCGAAGCTGCGGGAGCAAGTCGCGGGCTTTTTCGATTGGGCCCGCGATCAGCTGCGGGAAGAACACAACGAACAAGGCAAAGTCGACCAGGTTGGATGTTGGTTCGAGCTTGCGCCTGTAGATGTCAATGCTGTAGCTGAGGGTCTGGAACGTATAGAACGAAATCCCTATGGGGAGGATGATGTTGAGCGTTGGAATGTCGAGCGAGAAACCAAACACTCCCGCTAGTTCGACGAGGCTCTCAAGGAAGAAGTTGGAGTACTTGAAGAACCCGAGCATCCCCAGGTTTGTGACAATGCTCAGCGTCAAGAGCCTTCGACGTGTGCGTGCTTGACTCGAGCGATGGATTCCAAGACCGACGCAGTAGTCCACAGCCGTAGACGCGAGTAGGCAGCCGCCAAATTTCCAATTCCAGCTGGCGTAGAACGCGTAGCTTGCGATCAGCAGAAAGAAGTTCCGCGTCCGCTTGGGGACCATCCAATAGCCCACCAGCACGGGGGCTAGGAAGAGCAGGAACTCCACTTGGTGGAACAGGACGAACATGTGAACTCAGAGTACCGCGCCGGCCTGCCCTGGCTTCAGGGATTCCAGGGTCGGCTGCATCTTGCTTCCAACCCGACGTAGAAAAGGACCGGAGTGAGAGTGGGGGACCCATTCGGGCTGCATGCCGGCGTGAGAACCGAATCCGAACCCCGCACGCAAGTGCCTCTGGCGTAACCTTGGGTTCGGTTTCACATGTGTCCCTCTGAATTCAAGCCAAGCCCGGAGGCCATCGCCGATCTCCGCTTCCGTGCCCGCAAGGCCCGGGAGCGCGGGGATCGGGTGGCCGGCGATCAGCGCCTGGAGCAGAACCTAGAGCCGTTGCTGCGCGAAGGGAATCAGATCTGGGAGACGTTTATCGAGGCTCGCGGCGGCACCTTCCATCACCTCATCCCCGCCGACGCGGAGGGGGCCTATCAGCAGTTGAGGCAATTGCGTGACCGGCACCACACTTTTCTCGAGCTGGGTTCAGGCATGGGGGTGATCACGATCCTGGCGGACCTGCTGGGATTCGAGGCCCACGGGATCGAGATCGAGGAGGGGCTGGTGGACCTCTCCCGGGATTTGGCAGAGCGCCATGGCAGCTCGGCGTCCTTCACCCAGGGTAGCTTCGTGCCCGTGGACTTCAGGGACGAGGTCCACTTGCTCGACGGCGAGTTTCACACCATTGCCGAGGGGACGGACGCCTACGGGGAACTTGGCATGGAGCTCTCGGAGTTTGATCTTGTCTACGCCTACCCCTGGCCCGGCGAGGAGGAGTGGCTGGCGGACCTGTTCCAACGCGCGGGTGGGGGACACGCGCAGCTGCTGACCTACTCGGTCTCCGAGGGGTATTCCCTGAGCGGCCCGTTTGGGGACCCGGATCCCGATTGGTAGGAGCGCACGCGCTTCAGTCCTCCTCGTCGGCCTCGTCGCTCTCCTCTTCCTTGGTCTCCGCCCGCACCGCAGGGATGGCGAGGGCGTTGGCCGCAGTGTTGATGGAGGCCAGGCGCACCTCGCGCACCTCCTGCAGGCGCGCCAACTCGGCCTCGATGGCCTCCGTCAGCTCGGCCGCCACGGCCTCGGCCTGACGCGTCGGAGCAAAGTCGCCCGTGGCGATGGAGCCCTTCACTCCCGCGAGCTTGTCCGTCAGGCGCACCGGGAAGTTGAGCGGATCCTGGGCGCTCTCGTTCTGGGTCTGGTAGAGAGCCTCCTCCACGGAGGTCAGGATCTCCTGGGCGTTCGCGATCTCATCTAGTAGTGCGGCGAACGGGCCTTCATCCTCTCTCTCTTCACCACACTTGCCTGCCAGTGTCTTGAGATCCGCGCGTATGCCTCTCAGGTCGCGGATGCCTTGGTGGGCGTTGGTCAAGGTGACGCAGATGGCCGCAATGCGGTCGTGCTGGCGGACAAGGTCCTCCTGGCTGGCTGATGAGCGCGGGTCGGGCAACAGCACAAAGGATGTCTCCATCGTCTGGTCACCGACGGTGAGTCGTGCGGTGTAGGTGCCGGGCCACGCGC
>DUDB01000025.1 GCA_012959525.1 Planctomycetota bacterium | reverse complement strand
GGGGGAGAGCAGTTAGGATCTGTCTCGGCCTCGGCCTACCTCGCCGGGCGGAGACCCTTTGAACCCCTTATCCCCGGATTGTTCGGTTGCTCGGAGGGCATGGCGATTCGACCTAGGAGCGGGAAGCCCCCACTCCGACCAAGGTTGCGCGAAAGCGTTTGCCCTTGATGCGCCCACTGTTGAGACGCCCCACCGCAGCGCGACTGAAGCGCTTTGAAACGGCGACGTAGGAGAGACGCTCCTGGACCTCTATCTTGCCGACATCAGCGCCGCGCAGCCCGCCGGCGTCTCCTGTGAGCGCACCGAGGATGTCCCCCGGTCGCACCCGATCCTTGCGGCCGCCCGAAATGAGGATCGTCTCCATCTTGGAGCTACCGGCAAGGGTCTCGAGCAGCGCTGCGAGGCCGGGATCGTCGCGGGGCTCTCGCTCCAAGGTTTCGATGGGCCTACCGGTGAGGCGTTCCGCGGCTTCAATGCGCGAGTCGTGCGGGCCCGTCGTCAGCGAGATGGCGACGCCTCTCTTCCCGGCACGGCCCGTCCGACCGATGCGGTGCACGTAGATCTCCGGCTGCGCGGGCAACTCGAAGTTGATGACGAGGTCGAGGCCTTCGACGTCGATGCCGCGCCCCGCGACGTCGGTCGCGATCAGTACGCGAACGCTCTGGTTGCGGAACCGGGCCAGCACCTGGTCACGATGGAACTGATCCAGGTCGCCATCGAGGCGGTCCACGCTCAACCCGGACCCGGCCAGGGTGTGGACCAGTTTGGAGACCGTCGCCTTAAAATTACAGAGGACCAGCGCGGACTCGTGCGGGTAAGCGTGGAGCACCCAGCACAGCGCGTGGAGTTTTGCGTTGGGCTCTACGTCGAGCCGTAGCTCCTGAATCTCGACGGCTGCATCGTCGGGTTCCTCGATGTTCACGCGCAGGGCGTTGGACTGGTGGGCCTGGCTCATGGCCTCGATAGAATCCGGGAACGTAGCCGAGAACAGGACCGTCTGACGCACGGGCGGTAGGGCGCGCAGGATCTTGCTCACGTCCTCGCCAAAACCCATGTCGAGTAAGCGGTCGGCCTCATCGAGCACCACCGTCTTGATCGTACGTGCATCGAGCGCCCCGCGTTGCAGGTGGTCGAGCAGGCGCCCGGGAGTGCCAATCACCACGTGCACGCCACGCTCGAGGGCCTCTCTCTGCGGCCGCGCCGGTTGACCACCAACGAGCTCGAGCACCGAGAGCCCCGCTTGTCCGCGACCCAGCTTGCGCACCTCACGCGCGACCTGCGCGCACAGCTCACGGGTCGGACACAACACGATTGCCTGCAGAACGCGGCCCCCGATGTCGAGCCCCTGCAGGATAGGCAAGGCGAATGCCGCCGTCTTGCCGCTGCCCGTCTTCGATTGTCCGATCAGGTCCTTGCCGGCGAGCAGCGCTGGAATGCTCGCCGCCTGAATCGGCGTCGGCTGCGAGTATCCGAGGTCGCCGATAACGGCGAGCAGCGCCGGCGAGAGCGAGAGGGATTCGAAGTTGGGTTGCACCCGTGAAACTATCGCGTGTCCCTACGAATTGCACAACTCGCCCCCGAAGGGAGGGACGGGACCTTCATGCAGTGTCCACGGGGCGGCGAGGACTGATTGTGAACGCGCCCTAGCAGGGGGCGGACGGTCTCATTCAGCCCCTTCACCGGTGGCAGCATGGCAAGTTTCGGTGGAGGGTGGAGGTGCCTCCCCGTGTCCAAACTGTTCCCTCCCCCCTAGGGATCAGAATTGGGCGTCCGGCCGCGCACTATGCACCGCCGAGCCCAAGGCGGGCCTGCCAAGGCCCAAACCACATCCCTAAGGGGGAGAGGACTTAGGATCTGTCTCGGCCCAGGCCTACCCCGCCGTGCGGAGACCCTTTGAACCCCTTATCCCCTCAGACGCCATGCGAGAGGCAGTCACCCACAATCAGCAATTGAGAATACGCTTGCCCCCATCCCTTCGTGAGTACTTGATCCCCAATCCATGGTCCGCCTCAAACCTCTCGCCTTGCTGTCCGGCGTGTGCCTGCTTGTGGTCGCGGGTCTGGCCCTGTCCCTGTGGTCGGGCGCGGGGATCGGCCCGGGGCCCGCGAAGGATGTGGACCTGCCGGCTCCCGAGCGCTCACGAGGTGACGAGCCCGCCGCCGAACCGGGTCCTCTGGCCTCGAAGTTGGAGGGCGCTCCTTCGTCGCCCACGGAATCGGGGCGCACCGAGGCGATGTTGCAGGGTATGGGTGAGGTCTTCTTTCGGGGCCGGGTCGTGCGACGAGGCAATGAGTCACCTATCAGCGGCGCCCGCATTGAAGTCCTGCAGGGGAAGGCTCGGCGTGTTGCCGTAAGCGATGCGCAGGGCGGCTTCGAGGTCTCCTGGGCCCCCCGAACCCCTGGAACCCTGACGGTTTCCCACCCCGACTTTGTCGCCCTGCGCAGGCCCGACCTGCCGGACCCCGCCAGATCGGATTCTGCAGAGTGGGTGATCCTGCTCAACCCTGGCAGCTCCATCCACGGTCGTTTGGTGGGGCCGGGTGCGGACACCTCGATGCCAGCTGTGGCCCGGGTCCGGTGCTGGCTTGGGAACAGCCTGCCGCAAGAGGCCATGGCGGAGGTCGAGGTCTCTGCGGATGGGCGTTTCCGGTTCGAGAGTCTGCTCCCCGGGACCTACGCGGTAACGGTCCACAAACAAGGGGCACCGCCAGCGCTCGCAACCGCCACCGTCCTCTCCGGCCAACCCACCGATGTGGCGGTCACGATTCAACGTGGGATAGACCTGACCGTGCGGATGGAGCAGAGCACGGACGGCGCGCCAATCCCAGGAGCAGAGGTGGACCTACACATGATCCAGCGTGGTCGGGATCATCCCCTACAGGGGATTACGCGACCGATTGAGGTGACAGGAGCCGGCGGAGAAGCCCTCTTCCGGGGCGTGGCCGAGGGATCGTACCGCTACTACATCCGAGTGCCCTGGGGAGTGACGAAAGGGCCGCTCTTCCGCGAGATCTCCGAGGACACCACGCCCGCTGAGTGGGTAGTCACGATCGCTCCACCAGCAAGACTATCGGGCCGTGTTCTCGATCAGAAGGGTGAGGGCGCCGCCGGTCGAGTGGTCCGATGTGTACAGGGCAATACAAACAAGATCGGGGGCCGGAGGGGAGGTCGCGAAGCCCCACCCGGGTTCCCCATAGGTCCAGGCACCATGCTTGACACGGTCGTGACAGACGGCCAAGGACGATTTGAATTCGAGGCCCTTCCCTCCAATTCCAATCTGGCGCTGATGACGATGCCGCCGCAAACCAGAAAAGAGGGGGTGACTGGCGCCGCCGTAGTCGAGATCGTGCGGCTAGCGACAGGGGAGATCCGCACGGGCCTGGTCCTCCCACTACAACCCGCCTTCGAACTGAGGGGCACTGTAGAGGGTCGAAGTGAACTCCCGCTGGCTGGCGCTTCCGTGACGGCTACGATGCGCGGAGACAATGGAAACCTGAACAGGCGTGCGACGACGAGTAATGAGGACGGCACCTTTGTCCTGCATGACGTATCCGAGGGCAGCTACTGGCTGAGAGTCACTCGGGAAGGCTACAGCGAAGGCCGGGTGGATGCCGATGTCCACGGAGACCTGGAAGGTCTGGATGTCGTCCTCGAGGCCACGTCTGGTCTGTCCGGCGTCGTCGTCGACCCGACGGGCTGGGGAGTCCGGAACGCCATAGTGACGGCCCGCCGTCCTTCAGGAAGGGGCGTCACGAGGGCTGTCGGAGATGAGTACGGCCAATTCACACTGGAGCAGATGTCAGCCCATGAGTGGACCATCAGTGCTCAAGCCCCCGGGTTCTCACCCAGCACAGACGATGCCGTGACCTGTAGGATGCCATTCGGTGGCGAGCTCACCCTGGTACTACCTCCTGAAGTACAAGTCGATATGTGCCGCCTGCTCGGCACAGTGGTCATCAGCGGCAGCGGATTGCCCCCGGAGGACATGCAGTTCTCAGGATTCAAGTACCGCGAGGTCAAGGTGGCGGGGTCCCGCTTTGAGCTCTCGGGACCCGCTGTCAAGCGTGCCGACCTGAAGGTCTCCTCAAGCAATGCGGAGACGGTCCATTTCTCCGTCCCTGAAATCGCCGCTGGCGATTCCGTGAACTTGGGCCTTGCCGAAACCCGCCCCACCGTAGAGGTCCGCGTTCTGGTTACCGACGGCACAAACGCCCCGCTGCGCGGCGCTGTCGTCTTCCTTGAGCGAGCCCCTGGGGAGCCCGTGCTCGACCACGTGTATGTACCCACGCGGATCTTCGTCCCCCGCCTAAAGGAACAACCGGGCTGGCATGCGCAAGACGGGGTCGGCATGTACAAATGGCGGCTCGTCATACGCCACACGGAATGGCAGACGCTCACGACAACGGTTGAAGTCACCGACGAGGCAAACACGTTTCGCGTGAGCTTGGACAAGAGGTAGCCCGGCGTCGGGGACCCTCCTCGCTCCCGCTAGTCCACCTCCCTAAGGGGGAGAGGCGTAAGGATCTGTCTCGGCCTAGGCCTACCCCGCCGTGCGGAGACCCTTTGAACCCCTTATCCCCGGAGCCCTTGTGTGGAATCGGGAGTTGTGTTCACACGGACACTATACACGCAGTCGGCGAGTACTTGCGGGATTAAAGGTACCGCCATACTGTGCGGAGAGGGAGACGACGGGGACCTTGCCACCTGCTTGCCATGAATGACAAAAGCACCTCGGTCCGAGAACGAGCATCTCTCTGGGATCGCAAGCGTTCCGGCTGGTATCGAGACGCCGCTCGCTCGGAAATCACGGCGGGGCCCGTCATTTTCCTGATGTATGGATTTCTGCTGAGCGCAGCTGTTCTCGTGGGCGTCGGAATCGAAAATATCACGAGTCCGCTGAGCGCATTGGCATTTGCGGGTGCAGTCCTTTGCGTCGCCACGTTTCTAGGTCTGCGAACGGGACGAGAATGGGCAC
>DUDB01000024.1 GCA_012959525.1 Planctomycetota bacterium | reverse complement strand
CCGCTGAAGGCGATGGTCTTCCCGTCGGCACTGAAGCGCGGGTTGCGCTCGGCCCCCGCTGGGCTCGCCAAGGGTGTGGCTAGACCACCGGCGCGGTCCACCAGCCAGAGGTCGTTGGCATAGACGAAGACAATCTGAGCTTGACTAACGTCGGGATAACGCAACATGCCGGCCTGGCCCTCTTGGGCATAACCGGGGGAAGCGGCCGGAAGGGTGAGCGCCAAGAGGGAGAGCAACGACGATCGGCAGCGGGTATACATGGCAGCGTGGGAAGGGGATCAAGGAAACAAGGGTCTCCCACAGATTCACCCTGGAGCGAGTGTGCCGAAAGCCCTTCCAACCACTTTTGTGGGTGGGGCGACCAAGTTTGACCTGCCCTTTGCACTCGGGCAGCGACTCGCGGAAATAGAGTCCAGTACTGAGAGGTAGCCTGACCTCACGCAGGCCAACCGCAAGGCACCCCGGCGACGTGCAAGCGTGTCCAGTTCCGCGAGGGGAGGAGGCGCAGCCCGCGCAACTCCCAACTCATGCAGCGCCCAGGAAGGGGAGAACTGGACTCCGCCGGCCCTGGCCGGGGTCAGGCTGCAGCTTGGGGCGCGCATTGCCCGCGCCCGGGCGACCTACGCCCCAAGCCTCCGTGTCGGTTGTTCCTCGCTCAGGCGAATCAGAGCACCTTGAACCGCACAACGTCGCTGCGTGAGCGATGGCCCTGGGCTCCGTGGTCGAGAACATGCCACTGGGCGAACAGGGTGACGCCCGCCAGATTGGGATCCCCAGGGACGTCCCAATGCCACGTGCCGTACCCGCCCGACTGCAACCCGACGGGGAACCACACACGACGCAGACCTTGAGCGGATCCACCCGGGACGCTGGAGGAGATCTGAACGAACGCTTGGGCTCCACTGGGGGCATCGTGAAGGCCCAGGAGGAAGCTCTGGCTCCCCACGGTTGCCGGGGTCAGCGCGATGACCTGGGGAATCACTCCCCCGGACCCTGGCGTCCCCGTGCCCGCAATCACTTCCAGGTGTCCCTTGCGTACCTCGGACGCCAACGTGGGGCGGTCAAAGGGGAAGGTCTCATTGGCCACGCGCGGGTCGGTGAGTCCATTCTCCAGGAAGTCCTGCAGGAAGTTGATGGCCATCGGGGGGATGAAAATCGCCGGGATGATCGGGTCCTGATTGTCCTTGAACTGCTTGTGACCATCGGTCCGGGCGTAAAACTCGACCACGTCACGCATATTGTTGACAGGTGAGTCCAGAAGCCCCCCGTTGTGGAAGTGGGTGGGCTTCAGGGCGGCATTGCGCAGGCTCGGGACCTTGAAGCTGCCGCGATCGCCATTGTTTCCGGTGACGTCCGCGCGGCCCATGTCTTCGCTGGGCGGCCGCAATCCGATGGTGCGGAAGGAGTGATCGGTAAACTCCGGCGGCACGTGACAGGCCACGCAATTGGGGCCAGCGCCCTGGAACATCATCCAACCCATCTGCTGGTCGGAAGTCAGGGCGTTCTGGTTGCCCGCCATGAAGAGATCCCACGGTGTCTGGTCCGGGATCAGGGTGCGCTCGTAGGTTGCGATGGCGTAGGCGATGCGCTCTGCCGTGATGGCCGCGTCTCCGAAGGCGCTCTGGAACAGATCGCCGTAGCTCGGATTACCACTCATGATCGTGGCCATGTCGGGCGGCAGGTTACTCGCCAGAGCCATGGGCGTGACCCGCGCCAGCTTGGCGGTCAGCATATTCCAGTCATGGCCGCTGTGGGCCATTTCCACGTCGCTGAGGGGAGGCCCCACCGCCTGGGATTCGAGGGAACCGCCCACAGGAATCGAAACCAGCCCGGTCTGGGGATCGATGAACTCGCTGGTGGCACGTCCGTCCCAGAAACCGTCCGGCGCATAGGCGCCCATGAGGAAGGACTGGGAGGCACGCGCCGTCACCTGCGTGCCAAAGCCGAAGTCGGCGTTGGGCTCGTAGTCACCGACTCCGTCCATGTCGGCGACTCCCGGTGAGCCCAACTTGTCGTCGTCGTTGAAGAAGATGCTGTCGGGTCCCGGGTGGCGCGCCGTGCGGGGGTCGGAGCCACCCGCTTGGGGAATGTGACACGTTGCACAGGCTATGGTGTCGTCGCTGGAGAGTTGCTCTTCCCAGAACAGGAGCTTGCCCAGGATGCGCTTCTCCTCGGTGATGGGATTCTCGGGCGGGACGGGTGGGGGCGGAAGCTGGGCCAGGGCAGAAGGGGCCGCGGCAAGCAGCGCGAGTGCGTAGCGGAAGGGAAGAATCATGGGTCTATCCGGCATGTAGGAGGTTGCTGAACAAACGAATCATGGTTCACGGACCTTTCGATGGTCTGAAGCTGCGGAGGGGATTTGGCGAATTTTTCACGCACCCGGAATGAAATCTCTCGCAGCTTAAGGGTGGCGTAAGATCTAGAGGCGAAAAGAGCATCGCGGCACCTCAGGAGGGGCCTCCCGTTTCGTGACTCCGGACAAGCTCAAGACCATCCTGCTCGTTGAAGACGACGACAAACTGGGCCGCCAGGTGCGTAGCCATCTGACGGAGGCCGGTTTTGAGGTGGATTGGTTGCGGCACGGGCACGATGCACTGGCCGCCGACCCGAGCCAGTACGGCCTGATCGTGTTGGACCTGATGTTGCCGGGCACCGGTGGGATGGACGTGCTGAAGCACTACCGTGGTCAGCGCTGCGATGTGCCCGTCCTTGTGCTCTCCGCCAAGACGGACGCGGCCATCAAAGTGCGCGCCCTGGACCTGGGCGCCGACGACTACATGACCAAGCCCTTTTGGCCTGGAGAGTTGGTCGCCCGGGTGAATGCACGCCTGCGTCGCCCTCTGGCCAACGCGGGAGACAGCATTGAAATCGGTCGCCTGCGTCTGGATCAGAGTGCGCGACGTCTTTTTGTTGGAGAGGAGAGCGTTGACCTGACCCGCGTCGAATTCGATTTGCTCCTGGCCCTCGCTCGCCGGCCGGGCGTAGCCGTAGAACGTGGTTGGCTGGCGGAGCACGTGCTGGACCCGGAGCGGGACGGCACGGGGCGCACCCTTGATGTGCACGTTTCGCGACTGCGTCGGAAGCTCGGTGATCGGGCGGTCTGTCTGCAGACGGTCTGGGGTGTGGGCTACCGACTGGAGCCGGATGCATGAGATTGCGCCCCCGTCTTGCCTTGACGGCCCTGCTTGCGGGCATCCCGCTGATCGCCGGCTCAGTATGGGCGCGGTCCGCGATCGAGCGATCCAATGCGGTGGATGGGCTGACGCGTCTGGTCCTGCAGCGCATGCTCGACGGAGGCCGCGACGAATGCAGCCGTTGGCCGGAGTCGTGGCCGATTCCATCGGGACCGGGCATGGGACCGGGGATGGGACCGGGGATGGGACCGGGGATGGGCGGCGAGGGCATGCCCACCTGGGAGGAGCGTCAGACGCGAATGCAGGCCATGCTTCGCGGAGGCGGCGGGCCGCGGGCTTTCTCCCACCTCGGACCTCCGGTCGAGTTCTTCGCCTACTCGGCGGATCTGACCAGTCGCAACCGGCTGGCCCCGGCGTTGCACGAAGACTTGCGTACGGGCCTGCTGGACGGGCGGAAGGTCGTCAGTCGTGGACGGTCGAACGATTCGGACAGCCCCTTGGAGATCGCGGTGCGCATGGACTGGTTCGACGAACCGGAGAGCCCCTCCGCCATCGTCCTGGCGCGCCAGGTGGGTGCAAGCGAGTTTGGACTCGCGCGGGAGTTCCTGTGGGGTGTGACCGCACTGGTTTCCGTCATGTTGCTGACACTGCTCCTCAGCGCTGGCCCGGTCGTCGGGCGGGCACGACGCTTGACCCGCAACGTTCGTCGCTCGGCGACGGACCAGTATGCCACCTCCATTCCCGTGGAGGGCAGCGACGAAATCAGCGAGTTGGCCTTGGCCTTCAATGCGGCGGGCGCTCAGTGTCGTGCACACACCGACCTCCTCGAGCAGCGCGAACGCAGCCTGCGGGAGTTTGTGGAGGGGACGACCCACGACGTCATGTTGCCCCTGACCGTCCTCCAAGGGCACCTCACCAGTCTGGCGAAGACCTCATCAGGGGAACAGGCCGCGACTCTCAGGGACGCCATTGAGGAAGCGCATTACATGACGTCTCTGATCCAGAACCTCGCCACAACGGCCAAGCTCGAAGCGGAAGACGCTCCTCCGCGCCGGGATCCTGTGGACCTCGTGGCCTTGTGCGAACGCGTCGTGGCGCGGCACATGCCCGTGGGGCGCGAGAAGGGCGTGCGGGTTGAGCCCGTCTTGCCTGGCGATCCCGTGGTGGTTCGCGGCGACGAGACCCTGCTCGAACAGGCGGTGAGCAACCTCGTGCACAATGCCGTGCGCTACGTCGATCGGGACGGCCGTGTCCTGGTCGTCCTGTCGGCAGAATCGGGCCGTTTCAGCCTACGGGTACTCGATGATGGTCCGGGGATTTCGCCCGACCAGATCGGTCACCTGACCGAACGGCGCTGGCGCGCGGATGATGTGCGTGCCCGTCACCCCAGCGGTAGTGGGTTGGGCCTGGCCATCGCCAAAGAGGTTGCCCTGCGCCACACCATGGAGCTCACGCTGGGGACGGCTCCGGAACTCGGTGGACTTGAGGCGGATCTACAGGGGGCACTCGGGTAAGGGAGGGCTACCCGCCGGGGAAGCTCGAGGTTTATACGGGATGCCTCCCGTGCACTCCTGGTGCGCCCATTGGGCTTGCCTTCTCAGGCCCGGTCCCCGAACATGGTGTTCGTCAGGTGCACCTTGGTCCGAGACCTCGCCTTCCCCTCTGTCCCTTCCACGCGAATCACCTTGTCTAAGGACCGCCGAAAACCCGACGCCTCGCCTGGGATGGCCTTCGAGGCCCCCATCCGGGAGATGGAGGCGCAGTTGGCGGAGTTGACCGAGCTCTCGCAGAAGAACGATCTGGACATCTCGAAGGAGATCCGCGCCCTGCGCAACAAGATCGAGGAGGCCCTGGCCGAGACCTACTCCGACCTGGACCCCTGGGAGTCGGTGAACGTCTCGCGCCACCCGGAGCGTCCCGTGGCCTCGGACTACATCGACCACATGTTCGACGAGTTCATCGAGCTCCACGGGGACAAGAACTACGGGGACGACCGGGCCATGGTGACCGGCTTCGCCACCCTGCGCGGGCGGCGCCTGATGCTCGTGGGCCATCGCAAGGGAAAGACCACCCCTGAGCGCCTGGAGACCAACTTCGGCTGTGCCCACCCCGAGGGCTATCGCAAGGCCCTACGCAAGATGCGCCTGGCGGCCAAGCTGGGGCTGCCCATCGTCACCCTGATCAACACACCCGGTGCCTACCCGGGCATCGGTGCCGAGGAGCGCGGTCAGGCGGCCGCCATCGCCGAGAACATCCTGGGCATGTTCGATCTGGCTGTTCCCATCGTGTGTGTCGTGATCGGCGAGGGAGGCTCCGGTGGCGCCCTGGGCATCGGCGTGGGGGACCGGGTTCTGATGTTGCAGTACTCCTACTACTCGGTGATCAGCCCCGAGGGCTGTGCGGCCATCCTCTGGAAGGACGGGGCGCGCACCCCCGAGGCCGCCAGCGCGCTGAAGCTGACCGCCAAGGACCTGACCCGGCTGGGGGTTATCGACGGCGTGGTGGCCGAACCCCTGGGGGGCGCGCACCGGGATCCGGAGGTGGTCTTCCAGAACCTCGGAGACGCTATCCTCGAGCACCTGGACGAGTTGGAGGGGGTGGATCCCGCTCAGCTCGTTGCCGACCGGCGAGAGAAATTCCGCCGCATGGGGGCCGTAGAGGGCCGCTTCCCGACAATCTGAGAGGGCCCGCCGACCGCCAACGATCGGATGGCCCCTGCGTAGGACCCTCCGTGGGCCTTCCTCTCCGATCTCGTGTGCAGGTGCTGGGAAAGGATGACCGATACACTAGGTTCAAGGTCCACGCTCCTGCCATGTCCTCTACGTCTCAAAGCGATTCCAGCGCTCAACCCGAGCCCACCCCCCGCCAGGTGGATCATGCCCTGATCCGTAAGGCTCTCGAGGGGGAGGAGGACGCGTTCGGGGACCTGGTCCGACGCTACGAGAAGCGGGCGAAGCACGTGGCGCGCAAGATGGTGCCCACGGACGAGGACGCCCAGGACCTCACACAGGAGGCCTTTCTGCGGGTCTTCAAGAACCTGGAGCGGTTTGATTTCCAGCACGATTTCAGCACCTGGCTGTTTCGCATCGTCACCAATCTGTGCATCGATCACCTGCGCAAGCGCCGGCCCACCCAATCCACTTCCACCGAAGACGAGGACGGTCCAGGGCAGATCGACCTGCCCGACCCCAGCCAGGCCCTGCCGTCCGACGCCCTGGAGAGTCGCGAGACCGGTGACGAGGTGCGCGCTTGCCTGGAAGCGCTGGCCCCGCACTTCCAGTCGGTGCTGGTGTTGAGGGAGCTGGAGGGGCTGCCTTGTACCGAGATAGCCGAAATCGTGGGGGCCACCCACGTCACCGTGCGTTGGCGCCTCCACCGGGGCCGAAAACTGTTCCAGGAGGAGTGGGAACGCCGTACGCGCTTGGCTCAGGCGCGATTGCGGCCCAACGAGGGATCAGATTGGGGCCTGCTCGAGGAGGGAGAAGAGGCCTAAAAGCCCCATTTTCTGACAAGACGGTGCCAACGGCTAAGTCCTGGGCCCCGTAGACCCCCCTGAAGAACGAAAGCACACCTATTCCCCCCACACCCATGTCCAACCCTTTGCCCAACTGCGCCGATGCCCGTGCCGCCCTGCCCCTTTACGTGGGCGGCGACATGGAGCTTCAGGAGTTGGCCCAGGTGAAGGCCCATCTGGACGATTGCGAGACCTGTCGCCTCCATGAGGACCGTGCCCGTCAGGCACGGGGAGCGCTGGTTTCCATGCTGCAGTCGGATGAGTTTTCACCCGAAGGCGGGTCTGTGTGGGGTGGGGTACGAGCCGGTCTGGTTGCTGAGGGATTGATTGCGGGTTCGGGGGCGGAGCGAGAAGTGCTCGTTCCCCAGCGGCCTGCAAGCACGCCCCAAGCCGGTCCGGCGCCCGTGTACTCCTTCCCGCGCCTGCGTGTGGCCAGCCTGGCCGCCGCCGCGGGGTTGGTTTTTGCCCTGGGCATGATCCACTTCTTGGGTGGGGAGGGTGCGGGGCTAAACGTTGGACCCGCGCCGAGCGGCTTGGAGGGTGGAGTGACCGTCAGAACCCACTCGGCCGTGCACGGGGACGACCCCGCTACGTTCAATCCCGGACATCTGCGCCCCGTCGAGCCCGGCGGAACGGCCATCCACGACTCGGCCCTCGAGTTGATCCCCGAGCAGGGTTGGGTGGTTCCCCGGGGCAACACCCGCGGGAGCTCGAACCTGGCGCGCAATCCCAAGCGCGCGCTGCCCGGGACCGCTGACGACCAGTAGACCCGAGCGCGGTCAGGTCGATTTTGGAGTAGGCATCCCTGGCCGAAGTGCGCCCTTGCCCGGCAGAGGCAGGTGGGCTGTCCCGCCGATGGGTGCAGGGATCTCCTCCTTGGGCACTAGGGCCAGGAGCACGGCCGTCTCGTCACAGGAGTAGAACTTGGGGCAGTTCAGGCAGTCGTTGAAGACCTTGTGGGGCAGACGCGAGTGCTCGACGACCTCGAAGCCCAGCCCCGTGAAGAAGCCGGTCACGTAGGTGAAGGCCATTACCTGGGGCAGCCCCAACTGGCGCGCCTCGGCGATCAGGACCTCGGCCATGCGGCGGCCCAGGCCCAGTCCCTGATGGACGGGATCCACGGCGATGGAGCGGATCTCCGCCATGTCGGTCCAGACGATGGCCAGGGCGCCGCATCCGGCGAAGGCGCCATCCACCTCGGCCACCACGAAGTCCCGAATGTGTTCGATGACCGAGGCGGGGGAGCGGGGCAGCATGACCTGCTCGGCGGCCAGTCGGTTGACCAGCTCGAGAATGGTAGTGGCGTCCGTGAGGGTAGCGGGGCGAATAGTGACGCCGCTCATGCTTGCAGCCTCTCTTTCCAGGCCCGGGCCTGGGCTAGGACCTGATGGGGCGCGGTGCCTCCCAGGCAGTCGTGTCGATCAAGGCAGGCCTCCACGGACAAGACGCTGGCCAGATCCACGCCTGACAATTCGGGCAGATGCTGCTCCCGGTCGGAGGCGTCGAGGTCCGCCAAGCTCACCCCCGCTTTCTCGGCCGCGCGCACGGCGGCGCCCACTCGCCCGTGAGCATCGCGGAAGGGCAGGCCGGCCCCGACGAGGAGGTCGGCCAGATCCGTGGCCTCCATGAATCCTCCGGCGCAGGCGGCGCGGCAGCGCTCGGCGTCGTAGCGCGCGCTGCGCACCACCGTGGTTGTCACCAGCAGGCAGGCGCGGGTGGTATCCAATGCATCGAACAGGCACTCCTTGTCCTCCTGTAGATCCTTGTCGTAGGTCAGCGGTAGACCCTTCTGCAGGGTGAGCATCGTGGTCAGGTCACCCTGAACCCGGGCGCACTTGCCGCGCACCAGTTCCAGGGCATCGGGGTTGCGTTTCTGGGGCATCAGGCTGGAGCCGGTGGACACCTCGTCTGCGAGGCGTAGATACCCCGCCTCCTGGCTGCAGTAGAAGATCCAGTCCTCGGCCAACCGTGAGAGGTGCACCATCAATAGCGAGCAAGCGAAGAGGACCTCGGTGGCGTGGTCCCGATCGCTGACCGCGTCCATGCTGTTGCGCGTGGGGCCCGCGCCGAAGCCAAGGTCCGCGGCCAGGGCCTTGCGGTCCACGGGCCAGGCCGTGCCTCCCAGAGCCGCCGCGCCGAGAGGGCAGGTGTCCGCCCGTTCCTGGGCGGCCTCCAGCCGCGACACGTCCCGGCCCAGCATCTCCACGTAAGCCAGGGCATGGTGTCCCGCCGTGACGGCTTGGGCTCGCTGCAGGTGGGTGTGGCCGGGCAGGGCCAGATCTGCGGTGTCGTGGGCCAGGTCCACGAGAGCACCCATCAACTCCCGGGCGCCAGCGCACAGGCTGGCTACCTGACCACGCAGGTGCAGCTTCAGGTCGGTGGCCACCTGGTCATTGCGCGAGCGCCCCGTGTGCAGCTTGCGCGCCAGATCCCCGACTCGCGCTTGCAGGGCGTGCTCCACAAAGCCGTGGATGTCCTCCGCTGCGCTCTGATTGAGGGGTGTGGGATCGTCCCGCAATTCCGTGCCCAGCTGTTCGAGGGCGGCGACCAGCTGCTTCACTTCTCCTTCCTCGAGCACTCCGGCCTGACCAAGAGCCCGTGCCCAGGCGCAGCTGCCCGTCAGGTCCTCCTGCAGGAGGCGCGCATCGAACCCGAGACTGCAGTTGAACGCTTCGAAGGCCGGGTCACTGGCGCCCTCAAAGCGGCCGCCCCACATTTTCTCGGTGGAGCTCATGTCCTTGACTCCGTGGCGACGGCCTGGGCCACAGTGCCCGGCAGACCGAAGAGGCGCACGAACCCTTCGGAGTCCTGGGGCTGGAAGCCCTCACCCATGGTGAAGGAGGCGAGGTCTTCGCGGTACAGGCTGTGGGGACTTGAAGCGTGCAGGGAGGTGGCCTTGCCCTTGAACAACTCGACGGTGACCTCGCCCGTCTGGGTCTGGGCCAGGCAATCGAAGAAAGCGTCCATGGCCTCACGCTTGGGATGGAACCATTGGCCGTTGTAGACCAGGCGTGCCCACTCGGGAGCGAGGCGGTCCGCAAGATCGGCGCTGTCACGCTCCACACACAGGGCGCGCAGGGAGCGCAGACCTTCCATCAGGATCGTCCCACCGGGCGTCTCGTAGAGGCCGCGGGACTTCATGCCCACGAGGCGGTTCTCGACGATGTCCACACGGCCCACCCCGTGCGCGGCACCCAGCTCATTGAGCCGTTCCAGGAGGGGGACGGGCTCCAGAGCCTGACCGTCCACGGCGACGGGCACTCCTTTCTCGAAAGTCAGCGTGACGCACTGCGCCTCATCGGGCGCTGCCTTGGGATCGGTGGTCCACTGCCAGGCATCGGCGGGCGGCGGGTTGGAGGGATCCTCGATGGCGCCGCCCTCGTGGGAGATGTGCCACAGGTTGCGATCGCGGGAGTAGATTTTCTCGCGTGTGGCGGTGATGGGAATCTGGTGTTCGGCGGCGTAGTCGATGGCCTCCTCGCGGCTGGTGATGGACCACTCGCGCCAGGGTGCAATGATCTGCATCTCCGGGGCGAAGGCCATGTAGCCGAGCTCAAAGCGCACCTGGTCATTGCCCTTGCCCGTGCAGCCGTGGCAGAGGGCCTCGGCACCCACCTCCCGGGCGTAGGCCACCTGGGCCCGGGCCAGCACCGGTCGCGCCAGGGAGGTACCCAGGAGGTACCGCCCCTCGTAGACCGCCAGGGCCTTGAGTGCGGGCCAGACGCACTCGGTCAGGAACTCCGAACGCAGGTCCACGACCCGACAGGAGGCTGCGCCGGAGCGGGCCGCCTTCTCTTCCAGACCGACCAACTCCTCGGCTCCCTGGCCCACGTCCCCGGCCAGGCAGTGGACCTCCATCCCCTTCTCTTCCTTGAGCCAGGGGATGATGATCGAAGTGTCGAGGCCGCCGGAGTAGGCGAGGACGATTTTGGGGGCGCTCATGCGAGTTGGGACTGGAGGCTGTCGGCGGGTGCCGTGGAGTGGGGGGCCAGGTGCGGTGCCAGCAGCCAGACCAGGATGGACTTCTGCACGTGGAGCCGGTTCTCGGCGATGTCAAACACGATGGAGCGCTCGGAGTCGATCACGCCTGCGCTCACCTCCTGGCCGCGGTGTGCCGGCAGACAGTGCATGAAGAGCGCGTCCTCACTGTGGCCGAGCAGGGTCTCATTCACCTGGTACTCGGCGAAGATCGCGCTGCGCTCTTCGGTCTCGTCCTCCTGGCCCATGGAGGCCCAGACGTCCGTGTACACGGCCTCGGCACCTTGCATGGCTTGCACCGGATCGTTGCAGCAGGTGACCTCTGAGCCCGAGATGGCAGCCGCGGCCAGGCATTGGTTCATGACCTTCAGATTGGGCTCGTAGCCCTCCGGCGTGCAGACGGTGATGTGCGCCCCCAGGATCGAGGCCACGTGCATCAGGGAGTGGCAGGTGTTGTTGCCGTCCCCGATGTAGGCGATGCGTCGACCCTCGACCGAGCCCCACTTCTCCCACAGGGTGAAGAAGTCCGTCAGGGCCTGGCAGGGGTGCAGGAAATCTGAGAGTCCATTGATCACGGGGATCTGCGCGTGCTTGGCCAGCTCGGTCACGGCCCGGTGCTTGTAGGTACGCGCCACGATGGCGTGCACCCAGCGCTCCAGGTTCTTGGCCATGTCGGGCACGGACTCGCGGCTGCCGAGGCGCGCGCTGGTGTGGTCCAGGAACACCGCGCTGCCGCCCAGGTCCTGCATGCCGATGTCGAAGGTAAAGCGCGTGCGCAGGCTCTCCTTTTCAAAGACCATGGCCAGGCGCTTGCCAGCCAAGAGATCGTTGTAGCGATCGCGTTCGGCTTTCAGGGCGGCTGCGGTGGAGAAGAGGCTCAGGATGTGGTCGAGCTTGAGGTCGGCCACGCTGACGAGATTCTGGTGGGGGAAGGCGTGTTCCATCACGAAGTGCAGGGAAGGGGTTGGGGGTATGCGCCAAGGACATCGTCCAGGGCAGTGAGGGCTTGGTCGAGTTGTTCAGAGGTGAGTACGAAGGGCGGCAAGAGGCGCAGCACGTCGCCGGCGGCGGTTCCCACCAGGAAACCGAGCTCGCCCATGGCCGCCTGGACGGCATCTGCCTGGCCGGGCAGGACCAGTCCCTGCATCCAACCGTAGCCGCGCCTTTCGCTGGCGAGCTCGTGGCGGGCGACGAGGGCATCGAGTCCGGCGGTCAGCCTCTTGGCCTTGGGTGCCAAATCCTGGAGCAGCCCACCGCGGGTCAGTTCATCCAGCACTACCCATGCCGCCTGCATGACCAGGGGGCCGCCGCCGAAGGTGGAGCCGTGATCCCCTGGACGCAGGGTCTGGGCCAGGGGGCCACGTGCGAGGGTGGCGCCCACCGGCAAACCGCCGGCTAGGGGCTTGGCCAGAGTGATCACATCCGGTTGGACCCCCGCCTTCTCAAAGGCAACGAACGTGCCGCTGCGGCCCATTCCACACTGCACCTCATCGCTGATGAGCACGCTGCCATAGCGGTCGCACAGTTCCCGTGCGCTCTGTAGGTAGGCGATGTCCAGCACGTGCAGGCCGCCCTCGCCCTGGATGGGCTCTAGAATGAGTGCTGCCGGCGCGCCCCGTTGGAAGGCTTCCTCCAAGGCCTGCACCTCGTTGCGCGGCACGAAGCGCGCCTCGAGACTGGGGGCGAATGGCGAGCGGTACCCGGCATTGGAGGTGACCGACAAGCTGCCCAGGCTGCGCCCGTGGAAGCTGCCTTCCAGGGCCAGGAAGTGTGTGCCGATTGCGTGTTGGCCTTGACCTGCTGCCTTGCGCGCCAACTTGAGTGCGCACTCAACGGCCTCAGTGCCGCTGTTGCTGAAGAACACCCCATCCATGTGGGTCAGCTCACACAGGTGCCGCGCCACCTTTTCTGCTGTCGCCTGCGGATACAGGTTCGAGGTGTGCACCAGGCGCGCCGCCTGTTCCTGCACGGCCTCCACCCAGCGCGGGTGCGAGTGCCCGAGCACCGTGACTCCCAGCCCTGAGAGCAGGTCGACCCACTCGCGCCCCTCGGCGTCGAACAGCACGGCACCCTGGCCCGCAACGTACTGCGGGCCACCGGAGCGGTAGGTGCTCATGAGGGAGCTAGTCATGGGTCAGGGCCTCTTGAGCTGAGAGGAGTGTTCCCTCTTGGTTCTCCAGGAGTGTGTGCAACGAGGCGCCATTCCGGGGTGCCTGCGCGATACGCACATGCGCATGGGGCAGAGCTTCGGCCGCCTCCAGCGCGGCGTGGACTTTCGGGACGATACCTGCAGCCAGAACCCCCTCGGCCATCAAGGCCGCCACCCCTCCAGCATCCAGTTGTTCGACGCACTCTCCCTTGCCATCGAGTACGCCCTCCACGTTCGTCAAGAGCAGCAGCGCATCGGCCCCCAAAGCCACCGCGATCGGCCCAGCCGCCGCGTCGGCGTTGATGTTGTGCAGGGGCCCCTGCCCCTCGGCCAGGGGTGCCATGGGCGCGATGAGAGGTATACGCCCTTGCTTCAGTAGGTCCCGGATCAACCCGGTGCGAACCTCCTGCACCTCGCCCACGAATCCCAGGGTTCCCTCGCGCGCCACCCGCGCCGTCAGCAGCCCGGCGTCAGCCCCGCACACAGAGATCGCCTCGCAGCCTTGCCGTCCGAGGGCCGCCGCCAGGGACTTGCCCTGGGTTCCCGCCAGCACCGCCAGCGCGACTTCGGCGGTCTGGGCATCCGTGACCCGCAGCCCATCCACCTTGTGCTCGGTGAGTCCGAGCGCCTTGGCCCAGCGGGCGATCTCCGATCCACCGCCGTGGACCACCACCACCCGGTACCCGGCGCGCCAGGTAGCGGCGATGGAAGCGGCGGTCGCCTCCAAGGTGGCGCCCCCCTCAAGCAGGTCGCCACCGATCTTGATGACGAGCAGGGGTTGGGCACTCACGCCAGGACCCCCGTGTGGGTTGGCTTGTGTAGCGCTCCGGGCAGGCCCAGCGTCTCGGGGAGACCCAGCATCAGGTTGGCGTTCTGCAGGGCCTGGCCCGCAGCGCCCTTGAGCAGGTTGTCGAGGGCGCTCGTCACCACCACCAGCGGTCCGGCGGCGTGTACGGCGATGTGGCAACGATTGGTATGGAGCACGTCCTTCAATTCGGGTGTGCCCTCCCCCAGGACCTGCACGAAGGGCTCGCCCGCGTAGGCCTCGAGCAGGCAGGACCGGAACTCGACGGCGCGTTCTTCGGAGGCCTGCCCCGGGTGGGGGGTGAGGTAGAGGGTCGTGAGAATGCCGCGTAGGCAGGGCAGCAGGTGTGGGACGAAGACCAGGCGATCGATGCCCGCTTCCTGAGCGATCTCGGGCGCGTGGCGGTGGGTGCCAATCTGGTAGGCGCGGAAGTTCTCGTGCACGTTGCCAAAGTGCGTGACTTCGGTGGGTGCTTTACCGGCTCCCGAGACGCCGCTCTTGGCATCGGCCACGATGGGGGCCTGGGGCGCGAGCAGACCGGCGTCCAGCAGAGGCTGGACTGGCAGGAGAACCGAAGTGGGGTAGCAGCCGGGGTTGGCCACCGCCCGTGCCCCTTGGAGTTGAATCCTCGCGCGCTCGGTCAAGCCGTAGACCACCTGGTCCAGGAGCTCGGGCGCCGGGTGGGGCAGCCCGTAGACTTCGGCGTACTGTTGCGCATCCCGAAGGCGCAGGTCGGCGGAGAGATCTACCACGGCGCTGCCCGCATCCAGCGCGGCCCGCGCCAGGGTCGCTGCCTTGCCGTGGGGAGTGCACAGGAACACCACGTCCGCTTCGCCAAACCGCTCGGGGTTCAGAGGGCTTTGAGCATCCAGCGACCGCGCGGGCTGGGAAGTCGAGCGCGAGGTCATGCACGCCCACAATTCGATCTCGGGGTGCGCGGCCAGGAGGCCGCACAACTCCCGGCCCGCGTAGCCGCTACTGCCTACCACGATGGCGCGCTTCATCTCATGCCCTCAAGCCAGGTCACAAGCCGTTCGGCACCCGGGGCGTCGGCGGCGATCAAGAGGATCGTGTCGTCGCCGGCCAGGGTCCCCAGCAGGTCTTCGTTGTCCCCGGCATCCAGGGCGAGGGCCAGGGGCTGGGCACCTCCAGGCGGAGTCTTCAAGAGGACCTGATTTTGCGCCTGGACTATGGATGAGAGGTACTGGCGAGCCGCAAGGATCAGCCGCTGGCCGGGGGCCTCCAGTGATTGGGCACCCCCCTCGGAGAGGGTGTAGCCGTCCGAGCCTTTGACGACCCCGAGGTCACGCAGATCCCGGGACAGGGTCGCCTGGTTGACCGCCTGCCCGCGAGCGTCAAGAAGGGCGGCCAGTTCGGCATGATTATGCACCTTCTCTGCTTGCAGGAGCTCTATGATGGCCCTCCTACGCGCAAGTTTGAGAGATGATGGAGTCATGAGGGGCAGTGGTATGCGAGAAATATGCAGATCTACTGCATAAATATGCCAACGGTGGCATATCCGTCAACCCATTCCCCAGAGAAACTTCTGCATCGGGATCAGGGGGCCTGCCCGTCATACTGGGGGCATGCTTCATTCCCTGCGCCCTTCTGTTCTGTGCACGCTGGCCCTCCTCACCTTGGGTGTCGTCCAGGACCCTGCTCCGGCTCCGCCAACGACCCTCGAACCGGTGACGGTGATCGCCGTGCGGCACGCGGAGAAGAACCTCGCGGACCCGGTGGATCCCGAGCTTACCGAGCGCGGTCAGGCCCGCGCCCGCGAGTTGGCAAGGGTGCTCCAGAGCGCAGGCGTGACGCACCTGTTCAGCACCGACACCCGGCGCACGCGCCAAACTCTGGCGCCCTTGGCCGCCGCTCTGGACGTGGAGATTGAACTCTACTCGCCCGCTGCGCTGGACTCCTTCGTCGAGCAGGTAGCCGGGCTACGCTCGGGATCGGTCGCCGTCGTCAGCGGCCACTCCAACACGACGCCAGGCCTGGTTCTGGCTCTGGGGGGCCGTGTGGAGGGAGTCGTGTCTTTGCGCGGAACTCCCGCGCTGAAGGACTCTGAGTACGATCGGCTGTTCGTCACCGTGTTGTCGCCACGGGGTGTGGAGAATCCGCCAGCGGTCAAGACTCTCGAAATGCGCTACGGCGAGGCTTCCGCTTCAAAGTGAGCGAATCCAGCGGCGGTCTCAGCCATCGGAGCCGAGCAGGTCTGCCGCAGACAGAGCGTCTTTGCAGCGCCTCTGGAGCGTATACGCCTGGCGGATGTCGGGGTGATCGAAGGGCTGATGGGCCGAGAGCTTGAGGAAGCTCTGCAGCGTGTCGTAGGCGCGTTGATACTGGGCGAGGTCAAAGTACAGCTGCGCCCTGCGGCTATAGGCCTGGGGGAGGTCGGGGTTAATGGCGAGCACCGCGCCTAGCTCATCCACGGCCGCCTGAAGGTTGCCCTGACGGGTGTAGATCGTGCTGATGTGCAGGTGTGTCTTAACGGTGGCTTCATCGTTGAGGGCGATGGCGCCTCTCAATTCGCTCTCACGGTTGGCGGCCAGGGTGGCGTCCTCCAGCTCGAGCTGACGGATGCGGCTGGCGCTCTTCAGGATTTGGATGTACTCCCGGCCCCACTGGGTACTTGCAACCTCATCGCCCAGGAGGGCGCAGACCCGCACCAGTCCTGCGACGGCCTTTATGTTGCCCAAGTGGATCTCGATGGTCTTGAGGTAGCTCTCCCTGCATTCAGTCCAGGCTTCCTGCGCATGGGCTGCCAGCGCATCGGCGCGCTTGGCTGGATCCAAGGCGTCCGTTGTTTGGTCCCCTGACCGGATGGCGGACGCGGCATCGTCGTACAGGATCCCAAGCCGTTCGAGCGCCATGCCCAAGCCCAGTCGGACACGAAAATCGTGCTGGGCGGGGTGTGCCCTGAAGATGGCTTCGGCGGCTCGGATGTCGGCCGTCGTGCCGCGGGCTTGGTGGATGTCACCCAACAACAAGAGCAGGCGCTCATTGTCATCGTCCAACAGCAGGCCCCTTTGGACCTGTTGCTGTGCCCGGTCCAGTTTGCCCTCCAGGAAGTACCCGAGGCCAGCTTCCAGGCGTAGCCCGAGCTTGGCCTCCTTGGTCATGCCGGATTTATCCTGAGAATTGCAGGCACCCAGCAGGGCCAGGATGCACAGGACGACAGTGACGGTCTTGGCGAGGGTCAAATGGGGGAGGGGAGCCATGAGTGGAGTGTAGTCGATAGGAGGGTGGAGTGCCGAGGCGGGCTTCTATCCCCGGAGTAGCTCGGTCAGTCGCGATTGTTTCACCCGTACGTGGATAGTCTTGCCACCCGACAGGGTCACCAGACCCGGCTTCGCGCCGCGCGGCTTGTGGACCAGCTTGACGGGTGCGACGTGTACCTGGGCGCGGCCCGTCTGGCGCGCTGGCGAGAAATGGACGGCCAACATACCGGCTTCCAGAATGGCCTCCTGCGACGCTTCCTGCCCTCGCTCCAACCTCAGTACCACGTGGGAGCCGGGGCAGTCCGCCGTGTGCATCCACAGGTCATTGCCCCGGGCATGGCGAAAGGTGAGGTCGTCGTTGTCCTTGGCCGTGCGGCCCACGCGTGCTTCCAGGTCCCCGTGCACCCGATACGTGAGGTAGGGCTTGCGTGGTTCGGGGGCCTTGCGCTTGCGAGGATCGGCTTCTTGGGGCTTGTCTAGCAGGCCCGCCTCAACTCCCTGTGCGTCGAGGGCGGCGGGATCCTGGTCATCATCCTCAGCCGCAAGCAGGAGGGCTTCCAGCCCGGTCACCTTGTCCTGTGCCAGTTGCAGCTCGCGCTCCAAAGACTCACGCCCGCGCAGGAGTTTCTTGTGTCGGTCGAAGTAGCGTTGCACGTTCTCGGTGGGCTGCCGGCGCGGATCCAGCTCCAGGGTGCGCATAGGCGCATCTTCGGTGAACCAGTCAGGGACCTCGACGCTGCTCTGTCCGCGTTTCAGGCGGCCCACCACGGACTTGAGCAGCTCTCCATCTTGCTGCACCCGCTCCGCCCCGTCGATGGCGGTGGATCGCTTGAGGAGCCCCTTGACCAGGCCGCGCGCACGGGTGAGCTTGCGTTGGGCCCGGGACTGCAACTTCTTGCGCAGACTGTCCTGCCGATTGACCTGTGCCGCCCCGCCCACGGCGCATTCCACACGCCAGGAGAGAGGGGCGCGGTCCTTGACGGGGCCGGGGGGGAGCGTGTCGGGCTCGGCGTAGACCTCTGACAGACTTACCGAGTCTGTGCCTGGTCCGGCGGCCTTGCCGCCTGGGGGGGACCAGGCCTGGCCCACCACGATGCGTGGCGCGTGGGCCTTGCGGGCCGGGGCCGGCACCAGCATGCCCAGGACCTCATCCTCGGGTCCCACCAGGATCAGGTTGGAGTGGCGGCCCACCAGCTCCGCCATGAGGGCGCGTCGGCGTCCGGAGGGTGTGGCGCCGAACTCCAGTCGCACGATCCGATCGCCGCGCACCTGTTCCACGCGCCGCACTATGGCGCCCGCCAACTCCGCGTTCAGGAGCTTGAAGAAGGGGCCCTCGGGGCCATCGTGGACGAGAACCCGGTCCTGTTGCAGGTGCAGGCGGGCGGTCTCGGGGCTCGCGCTCAAGCGCAGGCGTAGGATGGGGGGGCCGTCCGGGGTGGGGGGCGGCTCGACGATCAGCAGCAGGTCACGGGGTGGCAGGGCCTGGATCTCGCGCACGCCGCAGCCCTTGAGGAGCGGCTGCAGTTCCGCCACCAGCTCGGCGACGTGGCCGGCCTGGAGAGACGGGATGCTCTCGGGCTGCTGCCTCAGGCCAGCTCCTCGCCCACGTTGTAGCGCCATTCAAGGTCCGCCGGGCTCCACTCCACCAGTTCATCGGCGTCGGGGAACCAGAGGGCCAGCTCGGTCGCCGCGGATTCGCTGCTGTCCGAGGCGTGCACCAGGTTGTTGGAGAAGCTCATGCCGAAGTCGCCTCGGATGGTACCCGGGGCCGATTCACGGCCGTTCGTGGCCCCGACGAGGGTGCGCACCACGGAGATGGCCTCCAGACCCTCCAGGACGAGGGCCACCACGGGGCCGGAGCCCATGTAGCTCACCAGGTTGCTGAAGAAGGGGCGCTCGGCATGCACTGCGTAGTGCTCGCGCAGGTGTTCCTCGGGGAACTGTCGCATTTTGAGGCTGATGAGCTTGAGGCCCTTTTCTTCGAAACGGGTCAGGATGCGGCCGACGAGGCCACGCTGGGTGGAGTCGGGCTTGAGGAGGACGAGGGTGCGTTCCACGGGGCAGATGGGGGCAAGGGGTAGGGTGCAGGGCCAGGCCCTGCGCGAAGGTCAGAGTCCAGCTCGCCGGGACCCTGTTTGGGATGGACGCCGGCGAACGGGCGAGCATGCTAGCCGGGCGATCTCGGAGAGGGAAGCGGGTGCGCCCGGTGCTGGCACAATTTCCCCTCCGGCCATTGACGAGGGGGCTCACACCCCTACATTGTTCGGCCTGAAAAGCGGTTTGAACTTCGTTTTGGGGCACAAGAGCCCCCTCGGAGCGCTGGCCGTTGTCAATTCGAAGCTCAGGTCCGAAACTCCGTTCCGGTCCCCAGATTCCAACCCACTTCGGGCTTGGTATGACAGGGCCCGATGCGGCCTTCGACCGCCCGGTTCACAGTCCGCACTGACTGCCCCCATGACCCCCGATCAGCCCCCCGTGCCTTCGGAAGAGACCCAGCAGGGTCCCTTCCACACGTTGGGTCGCTTTGCGGGGATCGGCGTGCAGTTCGGCGCTGTGATCAGCCTCTTTGCCCTTGCGGGTCATTGGGTCGATGGGCGACTCGGGAGCCGTCCATGGGGACTCATCCTGGGCGTGGGTCTCGGTTTCTTTGGTGGCACACTGTCGTTGTTGCGAGCGGTGGGCCGCTGGCGGTCCGAGCCCTGATTTCTTCTTTCGTTCACCAAGCCCCTTCCGCCTGCCCCCGTCCCATGTCGCGCACAGCGATCATCTCGTTTGTCGGCCTCGGTGCCGCCGCCCTCGTAGCCATGCAGTTCGAGGGCCTGGTCGCGCGTGGGATAGTGACCGGCTTCGCATTCGGTACTTTTGTCAGTCTGACTGCGGGGCTCTGGTTGAGGCACGTGATTCACACCCGCCCTGGTCGGGCCATGCAAGGACTGCTTGAAGGCTTTGGCATGAAGATCGTCTGCCTGCTCATTTCCGTCTTGTGCCTGCGGTACATGGACGCGGTGGGGGCCTACGCGGATTGGATGGCCTTTGCCCTGGCCTACGCGGTGTCTGCCCTGATAGGCCTCTTCAGTACAACCTGGGAGAACTCACGCGTTCTTATCCGTGGGGAGGGCGCACTATGAGCCTTCTGCGTCCCATCCTCATGCTGGCGGTCGTGATCGGTGCGTGTGTGTTGACCACGCGCTTCACTCCCCATCACAGCGCTGAGAACTCGGGGGCTTTCAACGCCCTCTACATGCACCTGATGCCGGCCGCCCTCGAGGCGCCGCACCATGATGATGCCGGCGAAGAGGCAGGACACGGCGAAGAGGCCGGAAAGGAGGCCGACGACCATGCACATGGCGAGCCCCTGTTCGCACTCTCATTGCCTGCTAGCCTGGCGATATTCGATTACAACCAGGACCCCTCGGACGGCGTCCAGTTGGTGGCCTTCAACCTGCAGATCTTCCAGTTGGCGGCCGTATTGCTGATCCTGATCGGTTTTGCGGGTGTCCCGCGGCACATGAAGGACGGCAAGGGCGACGTGGTGACGCGCTTCCTGGCCGGGGCTTGCATGTACGTGCGCGATGAGATCGTACGCCCCAATATGCAGCGGGCTCACGCCGAGAAGCTCATGCCCCTGTTCCTGTACCTGTTCTTCTTCATCCTGTTCATGAACCTGATGGGGCTTGTGCCGGGGTCGGTGACGCCAACCGCCTGCATCTGGGTTACCGCGGCCCTGGCCCTGATCGTGCTCGTGATGATGATCATCGGCGGCATGGTTGTTCAGGGGCCGGTGGCCTACTGGAAAAACCTGGTGCCCCACGTTCCGCTGGGGCTCTGGCCTCTGCTGTTCGTGGTGGAGGTCGTGGGGGTTTTGGTCAAGCCCTTCGCTCTGACCATTCGGCTGTTCGCCAACATGACTGGTGGCCACATGGTCGTCCTCTCGTTCATGGGGCTGATCTTCTACTTCGCCGGCAATTCGTTCAGCCCGATGGGCTACGCCACAGCGCTGCCTGCCGTCGCGTTCGGCGTCTTCATCATGATAATCGAGGCCTTCGTCGCATTCATGCAGGCGTACGTCTTCACCATCCTGTCGGCGATCTTCGTCGGCTCTTCCCTCCACCCCGAGCACTAGGCGCTGCCCGCTCGGAGTTTTAGGCGTTTACGCCTCTCCCTGTTTTCAACTCTTCAACAACCCCACTATCCCGCCCCGCGATTCGCGGGGCCAAACGGAGAAACCCAGAAAATGGTTCCCTTCAACATTCAAGACGTGATCAGTGACCCCGAGGCGGCCCAAGCCGTCAAGGAGGCCGCCCTGTTGGCGCACACACAAGCCGTTGAGCTTGCCAAGGCATCGGTCAGCGGTATGGCAAAAATGGGTGCAGGCCTTGGTGCCGGCCTCGCCGCCGTGGGCGCAGGTATGGGCATCGGCCGTATCGGCGCCAGTGCCGCCGAAGGCATCGCCCGTCAGCCCGAAGCCGCCAAGGACATCAGCGGCGGTTCGCTGATTCT
This sequence comes from Planctomycetota bacterium, assembly GCA_012959525.1. Classification (GTDB taxonomy): domain Bacteria; phylum Planctomycetota; class UBA1135; order UBA1135. Next base: position 8,523 of record DUDB01000024.1, on the reverse strand, counting down.
CGCGGCGTTCATCGAGGGTGTGGCCCTCTTTGGCGTGGTCGTCACCCTGCTGATCGCCATTGGTTGATCTGTGCCCGTGCCGCCTCGGCGCTCCTCTCGGAGGGCTACGGTGGCGCGGGAGCATACTCCTGCGTTCTCTTTCATAGTCCCAGAAGGTGCAGACCATGATTGCTTCGATACTCACAGTCAGTAGCGGCGGAGACGGGTTCAACCCGCTCGATGTCGGTGGTGCGGGGAATTTCCTCTGGACCCTGATCATCTTTGGACTGGCCCTCATCCCCATGTGGAAGATGGTCTTCTCGAAGATCGCCGTCATGGCGAACGCCCGCGATGAGAAGGCCGCTGAGGCCGTGACCCTGGCCTCTCGGGCCAACGAAGAGGCCGAGAAGGCCCGTGCCGAGGTGGAGGTGCGCCTCGGTGAGGCCCAGGCGGAGGCCTCCAAGCTCCTGGCCGGAGCGCGCGAACGGGCGGACGCCCGTGAGCGGGACATCATCGAGAACGCCAAGAAGGAAGCGGATGCCATGATCGAGAGCGCTCGTGCTGCCATCCTGTCCGAGCAGGACAAGGCTCTCTCGGCTATTCGCGCCGAGGTGGTGGAGCTCTCTCTCTCGGCGGCCTCACGGGTGATCGGTCGCCAGGTGGGTAGCGAGGATGACCGCCGCGTCGTGGCCGAAATCGTGGGCGGACCCGCGGACGGAGCAGGCGCGTAGTGGGTGTCGTCGCCGCAGCAGTGGATCAGGTGACCGGCCGGTGGGCCGATGCCCTGTTTGGCCTCGCGCGTCGCCAAGGCGTGCTGGATCAGATCAGTGCGGATATCGAGCGCATCGCGCTTGAGTGTCAGTCCCCGGCCGTGGTGGCCTTCCTGCAGGGCGCGAAGGGCAGCACCTCCGAGCGCCTGGCCAAGTTCGGCGGCCTTCTGGAGAGCGCCAACCCCCACACCCGCAGCTTCGTGAGCCTGCTCTTCGAGCGTCGGCGCGAGGAGGTCCTGCTGCAGATCGGCGCGGCCTTCGAGCAGCGTCTCCTGGAGGAGCGGGGAGCAGCCAAGGGCATCGTCGAGTCCGCGCGCCCGCTCGAATCAGCTGAGCTTGAAGCCCTGAGCCAAGATCTCTCCAAGCGGCTCGGCAAGGACGTGACCCTCACCGGACGTGTGGACCCCGACCTGGTCGGTGGCGTGCGCGTCTTCGTTGGAACAAGCATGATCGATCAGTCACTGCAGGGCCGGATGGACGGCTTGCGGCGGCGCATGATGGAGGCGCGGCTGCCGGCCGTGGGCTCCTAGGGATTCACCCCACCAGACATCTCAAACAAACCACCTCTCTTTACACAACAGTTGACGGCCCACTCCAGGGCCGCCCAGACAGGAAACACTCCCATGGACCTTCGACCCGCTGAAGTCACTTCGATCCTCGAGAAAGAGATCGAGAACTACCAAGGCGACAGCCGCATGCAGAGCGTGGGCACCGTGCTCTCTGTGGGTGACGGCGTGGCCCGCGTGTACGGCCTCGATGACTGCATGATGAACGAGCTGCTCGAGTTCGCGGGCGGCGTAAGCGGCATCGCCTTGAACCTCGAAGAGGACAACGTCGGTTGCGTGCTCCTCGGAGACGCTGCCAAGGTGCGCGAAGGAGACACGGTAAAGGCCACGGGCCGCATCATCTCCGTGCCCACCGGCCCGCAACTTCTCGGCCGCGTGGTCAACGCCATGGGTGACCCCGTGGACGGCAAGGGCCCGCTGGGCACGACCGAGGACGATCTGCGACCCATCGAGCAGGACGCCCCTTCGGTGGTGGAGCGCCAGCCCGTGGACCAGCCCCTGCAGACCGGGATCAAGGCCGTGGACGCCATGATCCCCATTGGCCGTGGACAGCGTGAACTCATCATCGGCGACCGTCAGACGGGCAAGACGGCCCTGATCGTGGACACCATCCTGTCCCAGGCCAACACCGGTGGGGGCGATCCGTCCAACCCCGATCAGGTCATCTGCATCTACGTGGCCGTGGGTCAAAAGCAATCGACCGTGGTGGACATCGTGCGTCGCCTGGAGCGCGCCGGCGCCATGGCCTACACCATCGTCGTCTTGGCTTCGGCCATCGACGAGGCCTCCATGCAGTACCTGTCCTGCTACGGCGGTTGCGCCATGGGTGAGCGCTTCAGGGACGAGGGCCGCCACGTGGTCATCTTTTACGACGACCTCTACAAGCAGGCCCTGGCCTACCGCCAGGTGATGCTGCTCCTGCGTCGGCCCCCGGGACGCGAGGCCTTCCCAGGCGACGTGTTCAACCTGCACAGTCGCCTGCTGGAGCGCGCGGCCCGATTGGCGGACAACGCGCCCGAGATCAACCCGCGCTTCAAGGCCGGTGGGGGAACCCTGACCGCCCTGCCAGTGGTGGAGACTCAGGAGGGCGACGTGTCGGCCTACATTCCCACCAACGTGATCTCGATCACCGATGGGCAGATCTTCCTGGAGTCGAGCCTCTTCAACTCCGGCGTACGGCCCGCGGTGAACGCCGGCATTTCGGTTTCGCGGGTAGGGGGTGCGGCCCAGATCCCGGCCATGAAGAAGACCGCCGGTTCCCTGCGCCTGGACCTGGCCCAGTTCCGCGAACTGCAGGCCTTCGCCCAGTTCGGCTCCGACCTGGATGCCGCCACCCAGGCCAAGCTGACCCGTGGGGAGCGCCTGGTGGAGGTCCTCAAGCAGGGCCAGTACGTGCCCGTCAAGGTGGCCGACCAGGTCATCATCCTGTACGCCGGTTCGACGGGCGCCCTTGACGATCTGCCCGTCAAGCAGGTGGGCGAATTCGAACGCGCCCTGATCGAGTACGTGAACGACTCGCACCCCGAGGTGGCCGAGCAGATCCTCAGCGCCAAGAAGGACATCCCCGACGAGACCAAAGCGGTCCTCGATGGGGCCATCACCGCGGTCAAGGCGCAGATCCAGGCCTGAACCCATGGCAGGCATCAAGGAACTCCAGCAGCGGATCACCTCCGTTGGCAACATCAAGCAGATCACGCGCGCCATGGAGATGGTGGCGACGACGAAGCTGCGCCGCTTTCAGGACCGGGCCCTGTGCTCGCGCCCCTATGCGGAGGAGATCGGTGGTCTGGTAGCGCGCCTGTCCGCCGTCTTGGGGGATGCCGTGGCCGAGCGGCCGCTCTTCAACCCCGGCGCGGGGGAGCGCACGCTGGCCTTGGTGGTGGCGTCCGATCGTGGCCTCTGCGGCGCCTACAACTCAAGTCTATTGCGTACCGTTGAAGCCTGGCGGGCGCAGCACGAGCTTGAAGTGGACTACATGGTCTATGGTCGCAAGGGGTTCGCCTACATGGACCGCCGCGATTTCCAGATCGAGCGGTTTCTTGAGGATCCGCCCTTGGAGCAGATCGACTATGCCAACGCATCGATCACCGCGCGCATGCTCGTGAGCGAGTTCGAGAGCGGCAAGTATCGCGACGTGCGGCTCTTCTATACCGCCTTCGAGAGCATGGTGAAGTTCCGTCCCTGCAACGTGCCCTTCCTGCCCATCGCGGCGGACGCTTTTGAGAGCGATGGTGCGGTCGCGAGCGGTGAGACGCTGCTCGAGCCGGACGCCGCCGCCATTTTCGATCACCTGATTCCCAAGTACCTCGAGACGCGCATCTTCAACGCGCTGCTTGAGGCCCTGACTTCGGAGTACGCCAGCCGCCGCTTCGCCATGAAGAATGCGACCGACGCGGCCGATGACATGCAGTCCGAGTTGCGCGGCATCTACAACCGCCGCCGCCAAGAGAAGATCACCAAGGAGCTGCTCGACATCGTCGGCGGCGCCGAAGCCGTCAAGTAGCCCAGCCTCCCTCCGTAACCAGTTTTTCGCACCTAGAGTCATGACCAGCACCAACGTAGGTTCTGTCGCCCAGATCTTCGGCCCCGTGGTCGACGTCCGTTTTGCACCCGGCGAGCTGCCCGCCATCTTCAACGCCGTGGAGATCTCCGACCCCGAGCGCGACATCGACGTGACCCTCGAGGTGGCCCAGCACCTGGGCAACGACGTGGCGCGCTGCATTTCCATGGCCTCCACCGACGGCTGCCGCCGCGGGATGGAAGTCAAGGACACGGGCGGTCCCATTTCCGTCCCCGTAGGGCCGCGCACCAAGGGCCGGATCTTCAACCTGCTGGGCAAACCCCTCGACACCCTGACCAAGGGACCGCTGGAGGACGGGGTTCACTGGCCCATCCACCGGCCCGCACCTGCCTTCCACGAGCAGGAAGCCGTGTCCGAGGTCTTCGAGACCGGCATCAAGGTCGTCGACCTTCTGTGCCCCTTCGCCAAGGGCGGCAAGATCGGCCTCTTTGGTGGAGCCGGCGTGGGCAAGACCGTTTTGATCCAGGAGTTGATCCGCATCACGGCGGTGGAGAAGGGTGGTTTCTGCGTGTTCGCCGGCGTTGGGGAGCGTACCCGCGAGGGCAACGACCTGTGGCTGGAGATGAGCGAGGCCGAGTACAAGACCCCCGAGGGGGAGATCGCGAGGGTGATCGACAACGCGGTGCTGGTGTTCGGTCAGATGAACGAGCCCCCCGGATCGCGCCTGCGCGTGGCCCTGACCGGACTGACCATGGCCGAGTACTTCCGCGAAGAACTCGGGCAGGATGTGCTGCTCTTCGTGGACAACATCTTCCGCTTCGTGCAGGCCGGCTCCGAGGTCTCCGCCCTCCTGGGTCGCATGCCCTCGGCCGTGGGCTACCAGCCCACCATGGCCAGCGAGATGGGCGCCCTGCAGGAGCGCATCACCTCCACCAAGGACGGTTCGGTGACCTCCATGCAGGCCGTGTACGTGCCCGCCGACGACATCACCGACCCCGCGCCGGTGGCCACCTTCGCGCACCTGGACTCCACCATCATCCTGGACCGCTCCATCTCCGAGTTGGGTATCTACCCCGCCGTGGACCCGCTCAAGTCCACCTCGCGCATGCTCGACCCGCATGTGGTGGGTGAAGACCACTACGCCGTGGCCCGCCAGGTGCAGCAGACCCTGCAGCGCTACGCGGATCTCAAGGACATCATCGCGATCCTCGGCGTCGAGGAGCTCTCCGAGGAGGATCGGTTGGTCGTGCACCGCGCGCGACGCATCCAGAAGTTCCTGTCCCAGCCCTTCTTCGTGGCGGAGCAGTTCACCGGCATGCAGGGCGTGTTCGTCCCCCGCGAGGACACCGTGCGCTCCTTCCAGGAGATCCTGGCCGGTGATCACGACAACCTCCCCGAGGACGCCTTCTACATGGTCGCCAGCATTGAGGCGGCGATTGAGAAAGCCAAGGGCATGGCGAGCTGATGGCGGACGCGCTGACCTTGCGGGTGATCACCCCCGAGAAGATCGTGATCGATACCACCGCATCCCTGGTGACATTTCCCGCGTTGGACGGCGGCATGGGAGTGCTGCCGCGGCACGCACCCATGGTGGCCGCGTTGGATGCGGGTCAACTGGCCTTCGAAGCGGAGGGTGAGCGCCAGGAGATGTTCATCTCCGGCGGCTTCGCCGAGGTGCGCGACAACACGGTGCGCGTTGTGACCGAGGCCTCCGAGCCGGCCAGCGACATCGACGTGGAGCGCGCCGCAAGCGCGGCCGAGCGGGCGCGGGACCGCCTGCGCGCAGGTAGGTCCCAAGCTGACGGTGTGAACTTCGACTTCCGGCGGGCCGAAGCGGCCCTGCGTCGGGCCCTCATGCGCAAGTTGGTCGCGGACCGCTCGCGACGGGGTTGAATGCCCCGTTCTCGCCCAGACGGGGCAACAAGGCTATGCTGCGCTTCTCATGAGTGACTGGCAGCGAACCCACCACTGTGGTGCCCTCTCGTCGGCGGACGACGGTGCCGAAGTTACCCTCAACGGCTGGGTCCACGCCCGGCGCAATCTGGGCGGGATCTACTTCATCGAGCTGCGTGACCGCTACTCGCGCCTGCAGGTGGTCTTGCCCGAGGATGTCGTGGGGGACCTGCACGTGTCGCCCGAGGATTGCCTGTGCATACGCGGCAAGGTGGGGCTGCGCGGCCCCAAGGACACCAACCCTGATCACCCCACCGGCGAGATCGAGATCATCGCCGAATCCATCGAGCGTCTGGCGCCCTCCAAGACCCCGCCTTTTGAGATCATCGAGGACCTGGACACGGACGTGGAGTTGCGCCTGCGCTACCGCTATCTGGATTTGCGCAGGCCGGACATGCAGCGCAAGCTCATGCACCGCTCGCGGTTCATCGCCGCCATGCGCAACGCGTTCCTGGCCCGGGACTTCTGCGAGGTGGAGACGCCGATCCTGACCAAGGCCACTCCGGAGGGCGCGCGCGACTACCTCGTCCCTTCGCGCGTGCATCCGGCCCAATGGTATGCCCTGCCCCAGTCCCCACAGATCTTCAAGCAGCTCTTGATGATCTCCGGCATGGATAGCTACTTCCAGGTGGCGCGCTGCTTCCGGGACGAGGACCTGCGCGCCGACCGTCAGCCCGAGTTCACCCAGCTGGACATGGAGATGTCCTTCGTGGAGGAAGAGGACGTGTTCGAGACCTGGGAGGGCGTGCTCGACGACACTTTCCAGGAGGCCATGGACATGGAACTCGAGCTGCCGTTCCCGCGCCTGACCTGGGAGCAGGCCATGAATCGGTTCGGGAGCGACAAGCCCGACCTGCGCTTTGGAATGGAGCTGGTGGACCTGGCCGACTGGGTGCCGAGCTGCGAGTTCGGAGTATTCCAATCGGCCCTGGACAACGGCGGTCGCGTGATGGCGATCCGTGTGCCCGGTGGCGGCGCGGGTATCTCACGCGGGCAGATGAAGCCCCTGGAGAAACAGGCCAAGGAGCTCGGGGCGAAGGGACTGGCCTGGTGGAAGCCCGGCCTGGAAGGGGGCGGCGCCGGCCCCCTGGCCCGTTTCGTCGAAGGCGAAGTGGGGGCTTCCCTCCTGAATCTCACGGGAGCCGAGGACGGGGACCTCCTGCTCTTCTGCGCGGACAGCGAGAACATCGTCTGGCGCGTCCTGGGCGACCTGCGACTCACGGTGGCCCGTCAGTTGGACCTCATTCCCGAGGGCCCCTACCGATTCCTCTGGGTAACTTCGTTCCCCATGTTTGAGCGTGACGAACAGACTGGCGGCTGGACTTCGTCCCACCATCCGTTCACAGCGCCCGACGACTGGGAGATGAAGGCCGACCCAGGGAGTATGAAATCGCGCGCCTACGATCTGGTCATGAACGGTTGGGAGTTGGGTTCGGGTTCGATTCGAATCCATCGGCAAGAGGTGCAGCAGCGCGTGTTCGAGCTGCTGGGCATCGACCCTGAGCAACAGCAGGAGAAATTTGGCTTCCTGCTGGAAGCCCTGGAGTACGGTCCGCCGCCCCATGGTGGATTTGCGGTGGGGCTCGATCGCATCGTGGCTCTGACCCTCGGGTTGGATTCCATCCGGGATGTGGTGGCCTTCCCCAAGACCCTGACCGCCAAAGACGTCATGTGCGATGCCCCAGCGGGAGTCGGTGCGGAGCAGTTGGCAGACGTCTATGTGCGCAACACGACTTCGGTGGCGACGGAGGAACCCGGCCAGGAAGCCGCAAAGGACCCTGCACAGGCAGGGTCGTGATGGTTCGCGTTGACGTTCTATCTATGGCGCGATCAGGTCACCTGCCCTATTCTTCTTGACCCCGCCCGCGGAAGCGTGGTGGTGGGGGCCGTCAAGGCTCTCCTTCTCTCACCCAGGGCCCAACCCGGCCTCCAACCCGACACCATTCCAAAACCCATGACACAAGGAGCAGAGTGGCCACTCAGGACTACCGTTTAAATCATCGCATCCGCGTCCCCGAAGTACGTCTGATTGACGAGAAGGGTGAACAGCACGGAGTTGTGGCTACCAATGAGGCGAAGCGCCTCGCCCAGGATGCGGGACTCGACCTTGTCGAGGTCTCTCCCAACGCACGACCGCCCGTCTGCAAGATCATGGACTTTGGCAAGTTCAAGTATCAGCAGCGCAAGAAGGACCGCAAAGGCGGCAAGAAGGGCTCCACCGGACTCAAGGAGATGCGCGTGCGGCCCGCCATTTCCGATCACGATCTCTCCTACCGCCTTACGGACGGCCGCAAGTTCCTGGAGGAAGGCCACAAGGTTCAGATAGTATGCATCTTCAGGGGTCGGCAGATGGCTCACCCCGAGCACGGCTATGACGTCATGCGCCGCGTGTCTTCAAATCTCGAGGACCTCTCCAAGATTGAAGTGCCGGCGCGCATGGCGGGCCGACGCATGACCATGATGCTCTCGGCTCTGACCGCGGACCAGAGGCGCAAGAAGGCCAAGGAGTTGGAGGAGCGCGACAAGCGTGCGGCGGAGGAGGCGGCTCGGAACCCTGGAGAGAAGAGGGCTCTCGAGCAGGCTCAAGCCGCGAACGCGCAATCCGTACCGAAACCTGCCCCAGTTGAGCCCGCAGTTGAGCCCGCAGTTGAGCCCGCAGTTGAGCCCGCAGTGGAACCCGCAGTGGAACCCGCAGTGGAGCTCGCCGTGGAGCCCGCCGTGGAGCCCGCCGTGG
>DUDB01000023.1:4406-5154 GCA_012959525.1 Planctomycetota bacterium | reverse complement strand
GGGATTGGACGCGCTGCACCCCAACGGACTCGAGCCGCACCAGGGGGATGGTGAAGCGCGCCCAGAGCTCTTCCTGGAACTGTTCCAGGATCGACTTCATGGCAACGACGAGGATTCTGCGCCCCCGTCCGCGGCGGATGAGCTCGGACAAGAGGACTCCTACTTCGATCGTCTTGCCGAGCCCTACCCCGTCAGCCATCAAGATGCGTGGCCTGAGTTGCGCGAGCGCTTTTGCCGCAGGGTCCAACTGGAAGGGCAGGGGGTCGATGGCTCCCAGGTGTCCCAGGTGGATGCGGTCATCGGTAGGAGGGGTACGCCGCAACAGTGCCTCGAGGTACAGGCGCGACTTGCGGTATCGCGCCGTGTCGTCTTCAACCAACTCGACATCTTCCGGCCTCAAGACGATGGGAGAGTCGAGGGCAGTCAGAAAAATGGCCTCCCGATCCCGAACCAGCTCGGAGGTTCCGACCACGGACAAGGCCTCCCGGCCAGCCGCGTCAGCGTCAACATTGCGCACGATCCACTCTTCTCCGCGGATCTGAATTCGCGCACCGGGTGCGATGGCGGCCATGCTCTTTGTGGGGGACATTTCCGCTGGAGTGTAGGAGCTACTGGGGAGATCTAAGTACAGGAATAGGGCCTAGACGTCGTACTTCCTGGCTCAGGTCAGCACTCGAGGATGCCTGGGCTGGGCTCGCCAGAACCTGTTGGTCACTTTATTGATAGACGGTCAACTTCGTAGTATTGA
>DUDB01000023.1:0-4351 GCA_012959525.1 Planctomycetota bacterium | reverse complement strand
GGCATCCACGAGACCGGCGATTTCGCAGCACTGTGCCCCGCACCGCAGCCCCCTGCCACGAAAAGAGAGATGGAGGCGGCACCCGGACTCGAACCGGGGATGACGGATTTGCAATCCGTTGCCTTAGCCACTTGGCCATGCCGCCCTGTGGGAGCGCCCGATCTCGCGACCGCCGAACTCCGGCCCTGCTCCTTGCGGAACAGGGGGCTGGAAGGATAGCCCGCCGGAGGGCCTCGTCAAGGGCGGAGGCCTGATGATCGGAGGGTTCCCCTGACAGGACACCCTTGGGCCCGGATCGCGTCACGCAACGGACGGATCTCTTGCGGCCTTCCTCGCCGGCCCTGCTCGTGCCCCCTGGCCCCTGCTCCCGGCCGGTCCAAGACAGCCTGCGCGGGCCTGCCCCCCCAAGGGGAAACTATGCTCAGCGCCGCAGACCCGCCGGGGACATGGCGGAATCGGTAGACGCAGCGGCCTTAAAAGCCGCCGGCCGCAAGGCCATCCGGGTTCAATTCCCGGTGTCCCCACCAGGTGCGGATTTTTCCATGCCCCCAAGCCAACCCAAGACATGCAAATCAACCCGACCCGGATCATCCTGCTCACCCTTTGTGCCACCGCCCTGGGGATCACCGCCCTGGCCCTCAACTCGCAGCCGAATGGAAGCAAGACCCAGGACCAGGAGGCCGCGCAGGAGGGCCCCGTGCTCGAACAACCTCTCCCCGAGCACAATGCCCTGACCGCGACTGCCGGCAAGTGGACAGGCAACCTGACCATGGCCATGCCGGATGGCACCAAGATGGATTATCCCGCCACCGAGACCAACACCGCCATCGGTGCCTTCTGGAACCAGTCCACCTTCAGCTGTCTGTTCATGGGCACGCCCTACACGGGCACCGGCTCCATGGGCTACAACCCCAAGACCAAGCGCTACATCGGCACCTGGGTGGACAGCATGAGTTCCTTCTTCGCCCTGATGGAAGGAGAGATGTCCTCCGATGGCAAGACCCTGGTCATGCGCTGGGACGCTCCCGACCATTCCGGCATGATTGTCCCCCACCGCTCAGAATCTGTGCGCACGGACGACTCCTATGTGAGCACCTTCTACACGGGGGAAAACACCCAGACCATGGTGATCTCCATGAAGCGCGTGGCCGCCACGGAAGCGGGCTCCGACAAGTAGCGCTGCGCGGAAGATCAAAACCCTGGGTAGGTCCGCGGCGATTCCGTGATCACTCCAGCAGTCCTTGCTCGGACAGCCGTGACCTGAACCTATGCTGGAGGATCCAGCCAATGCCCCTCGTGTCACCGGAGCCGCCGATTCGCTAGGCTGCCCCCATGAAAGAACTTCTGTCCAGCCACCAGCCCGCGCTCGCTTGGATTCTGGGTGCTGCCCTGGCCGGGGGACTTGCCCTTGGCGCCGTCCAAGACCCCGAGCCCAGCCTGCGCTCCAAGGATGCAACCGAACGGCTGCAGGCTTTGGAGCTCACCATCGGGCGCGGCGAAGAGGACCTGGCCAAGACCCTGCACAAACTGCTCAAGGACAAGGACTGGGAAATGCAGCTGGCCGTGGTGCGGGCACTGGGAGAACACGGGGAAGAGCGCAGCGTCAAGACCCTCGCCAAGCTGAGCCATGATGCTCCCCTACGCCGCTTGCGTTTGGCAGCGGCCGAGGCCCTTGGCAAGTTGGATGCAGAAGAGGGTTTGAAAACCCTGAGCAGCAAGCTTCGTCGGGACACGGTGATGTCCGCCATGGAAGCCCTCACGATCCTAGGTCCCTATCTGCAGGAGCCCAAAACCCCCAGCGGGTTGAGCCGCTTGCTCAAGGAAGAAGATCCCCACCTGCGGGCCATAGCCTCGGGGACGCTGATCGCTTTGCAGCGCGGGCAGAGGGCGGAACTTTTGAAACGGTTCCTGGCAGATCCCGCCCCGGCGGTGCGTGCCCGTTGCCTCGAAGTGGCCACGCGACAACCGCTCGGGAGTCAGGTGCCGGCCATCAATGAATTGCTGGGCAGCCCCGATCTTTCGGATGTGGTGCTGCGCCGCGCCCTGCTTGCCAGCTTGGCGGGCATGGAGGCCGCTAAGAAAACCGGCACAAAAGACCTGGGCAAACTGGTCAGGGAGCTGTGCGGCGCACCCAAGGAATCCGTGGCTCGCCGGGGCTGTCTCTTGGTGGAGGAGGCCCTGGGAAACCCGGCCTTTGAAGACCTGGATTGGATCGTGCTCACCCAAGAGGCACGGGAACACGGGGACGCGGGAGTGCGCGCAGAGGCCGCCCGCTGCCTCGGGCTGCTGGACCCGCAACTCGCCCTGCCGGTGGCTCGCCAAATGGCATCCAAGGATTCGAGTTCCCGGGTGCGGCGAGCCGCCTTACTGGCTGCCCTTACCCTTGCTCCGCCCACGGAAGAAGAGGACTGCAGCTGGGCCCTGGAACGCTTTGGGGCGGAGGAATCCCCGGAGGTGCGCAAGGCTTTGGCCGTCGCCCTGGGACGACATGATTTAGCCCTGATCGAAAAGGTCGGCAAGGCCCTGGCTGTAGCCTGCGAAGACTCAGACTGGAAAGTCGCCGCCTGTGCTGCGGTATCCCTTGGCCTGACCCGCTGCGACCTGGCCCCGGTGACCCTCTCGCGCCTCTTGCAAACCTCATCCGATTGGCGCCTGAGGGGTGCGGCGGTGGTTGGCCTCACCAAGGCTCTGCATCCAGATGGCCTGCCCCCCATCATCTCCGCACTGGCCGACTCCGAGCCCCTCGTGGCGCGCACCGCCCACGGATACCTCAGCAGCCTGCGTCCCGCAGACGCTCCCGGTCCGGACCCTGATGTCTGGAGCCAATGGTGGCAAGAAACGGGCAGCAAGCGTCCGCTTCGAGACACCAAGGCCCAACGGGAGCGCAACCGCAAGTACGGCTACAGCACCTCCCACGAGACGATTTTCCGGGGCATGGATGTGCTGGTGCTCGAGAGCCGTGGCGATCACATCCAGACAGTGCTCGAGCGTTTAGCAATCAACCACAGACTGACCTCCGGCGCCAAGGTGCCTGAGTCCGGCCTCGACGCAGGAGGTGTCTTTGTCTCCAACTGCACCGGGGAAATGGAACCCGCTGACATCGAGCGCCTGGATTGGTTCGTGCATGTGGGCGGCTATCTGTTTGGCTCCTGCTGGGCTCTTACGGAGACCATCCAACGCTTGGCTCCTGGCATTGTCGGAAAACTCCCCACCACCGGCGAAGTCATGAACCGTGTCCTGGCCAGCCCATGCCACAAGAACAGCCCCTACCTGGAAGGGGTCTTTGGGGCCGGGGTCCAACCGATCTACAGCCTCGTTGGCTCACACCTGATCGAGGTGCAGCAACCCGAGCGCGTAGAGGTCCTTGTGGACAGCGTCCAATGCGCTCAAGACCACGGGGGCGGCAACCTCGCTTGCTGGTTCCAACTGGGCCACGGCACGATCATGGACTCCGCCAACCATTTTGACGTGCAAGGGCTCACCGAAGCCACCCACCTGGACAAAGCCGAGGACCGGATGGCCTACGCCATGGACCACATGGGCGCGAGCTTTGCCCTCATCCGCGAAACCGCCAAAGAGAAGTTCTGGGGATCCAACCACCGCGCGGCGCAAGAGGTCTTCGACGACTCGGTGCTTCGGCTCCTGAGCAACTTCGTGCGGCTCCGACGCCTGGAAGGGCGTTAGTACGAGCGGTCGAGTCAGACCTCTCTGCTCTGCCCTACTGGATCAGCCCGATCCGTATTGCATCCGACAAGCCAACGGGCTGAGGCGCAGCGGGATCCCGGTACCAATACTGGGCAAACAAATCGTCCCCGGGCTGAAATCCGGCGGGGCCAAGCAACCCCATACTTATCCCAGTGGAAAATTGCCCATCACAGGGACCCGCTCCAGTCCCGCTGCTTACCGCTGGGCCCCGAAGATAGGGAGACCCCAAACAGAGCTCACCCCCAAAGAAGGGAATCGAATCACTCGACATGGCCAGGACCAAAATACCGAAGCGCCCCACATCCACGCTGTCGGCGGTAATGGCAAAGGGTGTGCCCAGGGTAGGCAGCCCAACAAGCCCTATGTGAGGCACGCAACCAGCAGCACTGACCTTCGCGGTACAGTAATTCTGGGCTTCTGGAGAGTAGCTTGGGTCATGGGGATAGGCCCCCATATCCGCTTGGGAGCCATTGGAGTCCAGAGGATGGTTCGGGTCACCAGTGTCGATGCAGGGGCTGCCCGGGCGAAGCTTGAAATCCTCGGCGGCGGGATTCCAGAAGAGCGGGTCGCCGGTGATGTTGCCGGGACCCGGAAGTCCTCCCGGCACAAGGGAATAGCTGACAGTTGTGACGCCTGGGTCGATGGC
>DUDB01000022.1 GCA_012959525.1 Planctomycetota bacterium | reverse complement strand
CGACGATGGCCTCGTCCACCACACCGATCAGAAATACCTGGTTGTCCGCATCCTGGAATGACTGAATGTAAGCCTCCTCCTCTTCCAGGCTCATGGGGAGTTCCCCCGGGCTCCTGGTCGTGAATTCGGATTCCTGGCTAATGGCCTCGACATGATCCCGCACCGCCCGGGCGTCCGAGGGAGTAGCCTCACGCAAGACGAGGACGGTGCCGTCCGGGAACTCATGCTGTTGAGGGTTCATCAATGGCGTCTGTCCAAAGGGCTCGCCTTGAGGAGGTCCGACCCACTCGATCCCAGATCCAATCAACCTCCAACCCTTGCCGGAGAACCTCGCGTGGTTGGGACTCTAAGCAGTCCTTGGTCCAGCGGGCAGAAAGAACTAGTCCTCGTCGCCCCCGCCACCGGGGTGAAAATCCAACTTGTCCAATGGCATTACTACTGAACTCACGACGTTTCCGGCGTGCCCGGCGACGCGCTTGATAAAGCGGGTTACCAGGCAGGCTGCAGAGTGGTTCCTGTCGGTGTCGTCAACCCACTTGTCAATGGCCGCTTCACACTGATGCCTCAGCGCATGTTCTTCCTTGAGGAAGATTGCGGCTGCTTCCTTGTCCTGGGAATCAAACAACACGGCAGCCTGGCTCAGCATCTGGGAGGCCTTGGTCGCCATTCCGGATACCAGGTCCTTCTCATCAGAGCTCAGAGCACTCTCATGGCGTGCGAGGTCCAAGATGTTCTTGGCATAGTCGCCGATGCGCTCAGCGTCCTTGACAAGACTCATGAGCAAGAGCGACGTGGGGAACGCTGTCGCACCGTGCACAGAGGCGTGCACTATCAACTCCCTCCGCAGGGCCTGTTCATTCTTGTTGATCCGCTGGTCGGTCCTGAAGACCTCGTCGCGAACAACCGCGGGATCTCCCCCAGAAATGATAATGGTGACTGACGAGTCGAAGGCGCGACGGCCGTCGGAGAGCATCTCCCGGAACCGGCGGAGCATGTGCTGCCCGCCCTCAGGGTCGCGGAAGCTTTGGAGTAAGTCGAACATGAGACTAGCTACAGGTTATTAGAGAGAACCGAAAACCAGATACCCGAATAGGGGCAAAAGGACGAAAACAACACCCACATACCCCACGACCCAGAAAACGTTGCGCTGGGCTCGTACAGATAGGAGGCGCGCGAGGCGTAGGGGAATACGACGCAGGAAGGGTATGGGGTAGATAATCATGACCCCCCCCACGTTGAAGAGTGTGTGTACCAAGGCAATCGTCAGACCGGCCTCGTTGTCCGTGGCGAGAGACGCTAGGAGCGCCGTGACCGTCGTGCCGATGTTGGCACCCAACATGATGGGAAAAGCGTTGCGCAGGGTCAGAACCCCGGCTGCGCACATGGGCACCAGCAATGAAGTCGTAATGGATGAGGACTGCACCGCAATGGTCATGACGATTCCGATCAGCATCCCCAGCATCCCTGAGCGGCCCAGAACACGGTTGAGCGCCCGCTCCAATGACCCGCTGATGAGGCTGCGCATGTTGCGGGTGATCTGAACGAGACAGATCACGATCAGAGCCAAAGCCACCGCCACCAGGATGATTGCAAGGGGGACGCCCTCCAACCCCAGGCCCTCGAGGAGCGACTCGATCGGCTTGGCCCCAGCCTTGACCGCGGCCTTGATGGGACTGTGATACTCGGCCCCCCCCACGCTTGATATCGCCCCCGAGATAGCGGTAGCAGTCTTCTCAAGGACCCCCGTCATCAACTCGATGGGCAAGGCGACCATGACCAGCATCAGGTTGAAGAAGTCGTGCACGGTTGCGGCCGCGAAGGCTCGGCGAAACGCATTCCCCTGCTGTATGTGACCAATCGACACAATCGTGTTGGTGATCGTGGTCCCTATGTTCGCTCCCATGATCATGGGGACTGCGGCCTTCAGCGGTAGTGCTGTGCCGCCCGACTGCCCGACCAGTGATACGATGGTGGAAGTACTGGTACTGGAACTCTGCACCAGTACCGTCGCGAGAGTACCCACGGCCAGTCCGGCGAAGGGGTTCGATACGCCCGAGAACAACTCCTGCGCCGTATCGCTTCCCAGCGCCTTAATGGCCGATCCCATGAGGCGAATCGAAACCAAGAATCCGTACACCAACGTCAGTACATAACCCAAGCGCAGGGCGATGGTCGCTCGTGAGGGGGGGAGTCCGGAGACGTTCCGCTTCATCTGAGAAATAGGATGGAGGACGGTGAGAAGAGGGGGCTAGAGCCGGCCGGGCTCTCGGATGGTGCGCAATGAACATCCACGACGGCTGCCTGTCAACAGGAAAGCGCAGCCGTTTTCTGAGGTGCCCGACGGTGTGCGCACACCGCAATCAGAATGGGCTAGTGCCCGAACTCCTAACCAGAAATGAGGCCCCGCGATCTACCGACGGCTGGCCCCCGGCCGCACGGGAACACTGCGACCATCACCCTTGAACTCCTCCAGTTTGCCCTTGAGCTCCTCTACGATTTCGGGGTGCTTGAAATAGAGGTTTGTGGTCTCACCAGGATCCTCGTCAAGCCGATACAGCTGGCCCGGGGCCTCGGGAGCTCGCTCAGGCAGAGCGAAGGGCTTCATTCCCCAACGGCCATCAAGAGAGTAGTTGTTTCCCCCGGACCCCCTGTGGTCGAGGTACTTCCAAGGGCCGCGCCGAATGGCCAACGCCAGACTGATGGTCTGGTGCAAGGTGTACTGACGCAGAGGCTCATCTCCCGCCGTACCCAAGAGCACGGGAAGGAAACTGAAGCTGTCCTCGGCGGCGTCGTTGGGAAGATCGGCCCCAACGATGGCGGCGCAGGTCGCCATCAAGTCGGTCAGGCAGATCGTCTGCTCCGAGCGCGACCCCGCCGGTATCTTTCCAGGCCAGCGCGCGATGAAAGGCACGCGGTGCCCCCCTTCCCAATTGTCCCGCTTGACGCCACGCCATGGCCGCGCCCCATCATGCTGGTGGTCACCTCGCATGGAGATGACCGTGGGCACCTCGGGGCCATTGTCGCTTGAGAAAACCACCAACGTATTGTCAGCCAGACCGTGCTTGTCCAAGGCCCTCATCAATTCGCCGACGACATGGTCCAGCTCGAAGATGAAATCCCCGTGTGGCCCCGCCTTTGTCTTGCCCTTGAAGTCGTCGCCGGCAAAAGAAGGCAAATGCACGGCCTGGGTAGAGTGAAAGAGAAAGAAGGGCTTGTCAGGTGCCTTCTCGCTGTGCTCCTTAAGGAACGCGAGGCTCTTCTCAAGGAACACAAGGTCTATCTCCTCCAAGTCGTAGCCGGGAGCGATCATGCCGGGCCGATTATCCTGCGAATAGGGATGATTGGGCAGCGGGTCACGATCGATGACGCCCGTGGGCGGAACCGGGATGCGATCCCCTTCGATGAAGGCGTAGAGCCAATCCGTTGTGGGACAGCAAACGGTGCCAAAGAAGTGGTCGAATCCGCGATGAATCGGCGCGTCGGAGATCGGGCGCGAGTAGTCGATACGCTGCACCGCCTCCAGCCCGTTCTTGTTAATGGGCTGCCCCTGTTTGTCGAGGAAGGTCATGCCCACGTGCCACTTGCCGAAGAGGGCCGTCGTATAGCCCGTGCCCTGAAACACGCCACCGATCGTCAGGCGCGTGTCCTCGATCATGCAAGGCCCGCCGGCCCCCGTAAACACACCACGCATCCCTGTCCTAAAGGCCATGCGTCCGGTCAGGATGCTGTAACGGGTTGGCGTGCAAACCGTCGAAGGACTGTGTGCGTCACTAAACAGCATTCCCTGGCCAGCTAGTCGATCGATGTTGGGCGTCGGGGCCTTAGCATCGGCGTTGTAGCACCCAACGTCCCCATAGCCGAGGTCATCGGCGAGTATCAGGACAACGTTGGGCCGAACCCCGCCATCTGGCCCCACGGCGAGCGCCATTTGTGGCGCGGCGGTCATCAGGCAGAAGCTCAAAGTGCGCAAGATCATGTACGAACCAATTGGGCAAGGCGAAGCAATGCAGGAGTCCAGTCGTAGATCGACCCACGCTAGCCTATCAAGGAGCCGACGTACTCGGACCGGGTGGCGCAGTATTGCGTTGGAGGGCATTTGAGTCACTCCTGAGTTTCACTGGGTCGGATATAGTGGATCCGCGTCTCGCCTGCTCGCACCCGGAGTGCATGTAGGAAAAGCAATTCAAGGGATTGATCATTTCAATGCCTATACGACCGCTCGTACTACTGGGCGGGGTCATCCTTTCCAACCCTGACATGGGTCAGGTAGCCAGGCTGAACCCTTCGGACCTCGATCCCGCTGACAACTTTGGTTGCTCCACGTCTGTCGATGGCGGCCACGTGCTCATCGGGTCCCGCTTTGACGATGATGAGGGTCAGAGTGCGGGGGCCGCCTACGCCTTCGACGTTGACCCGCTCAGCCCGTTCTTCGGGCACTCTTACACGAGGTTGATCGCCATGGAGAAGGGCAAAGGCGACGGGTTCAGCTATGGCTTGTCCATCGGAGATGGCATCGTTGCGGCCGGTGCGAACGGTGATGACAAGAAGGGCACGTGGGCCGGGGCCGCACACACCTTCAATCTCTCTCGGCGCCGCGAGCGCTAGGGATCGGGCCTGCGCTTCGGTAGAGGCCGATCGATGGAGGTCCGCTAGAACCTGTTGGCGCCGGGTCAGTGGCCGTAGCGCGCGTAGAAGCCATTCTGGAATAGCTCGCCTGGATCATGGCGACGCTTGGCCGCGAAGAACTTCTTGTGCGTGGGGTAGGCTCGTCGAAACTGATCGACCGTGGGATGCAGACGATAGGGCAAGTAGTAGGTACCTCCCGCCTCAAGCACGGCGTCCACCATTGCTCGTGTGAACTCCTCCATGCTCGCCTCGCCAGCATCCGTTCGCGCCTGACTGAACAACATCACCAGGGCCAGCATCTCACTTGTCGCGTACCGCAGGATGGTGTCTTGGTCGGCACGGACGTCACGCACTGTGACATTGAGCAGGTCCACTGGATGGGCACCCACGACGTCTCGGGCGCGAGCGAGAAAGGCCTTCAGCGCATCATGCGGCACGAAGTACTCATGCAGTATGTCCGTAGTTTCACGGCTCTTGTCGGCATAGATCTCGACACTCTCATTCAGGAGCTGATTGCGAGAGAAATACTCTCCACCAATGAACTCGCCGAAGGTCTTCTCCATTGTCCAGCGCAGCTCCTTG
>DUDB01000021.1 GCA_012959525.1 Planctomycetota bacterium | reverse complement strand
AGCTTCTATCCGCCCTATCTGGTTCGGAATAGTGAAGAGGTGGCGCTGAAAGGCAACGTGGGAGGGCGCGTTGGCGAGACCTACTCGCACTACGAGATCATGGAGGCCGGACTGGAGTTCATCCGCGCCAACAAGCACAAGCCGTTTTTTTGCTATCTGCCTATCACCCCCCCGCACGGGATGTACGACATCCCCACCGATGATCCGGCCTGGAAGCTCTACAAGGACGAGGCGTGGATTCAGGATCCCAGCATCCATCAGGACATCAAGAACTACGCGGGGATGGTGAGCATGGTCGACTACAACGTCGGCCAGGTGCTCGATCTCCTCAAGGAACTGGGGCTGGAGGAGAACACCATCGTCTTCTTCACCGGAGACAACGGGGGGCAGGACCGCTTTCGCTCCAAGGAGCACCCGCGCGGCTTCTTCGGGCCGAACAAGGACCCGCGCACGGGAGTCGAATTCCGCGGCGGCAAGGGCAACCTGTACGAAGGTGGCCTGCGCATCCCCTCCATCGCCCGCTGGCCCGGTCGGATCAAGCCCGGGCAGGTCAGCGATCTCGTGTTCTACCAGCCCGACGTCTTGCCCACCCTGGCGGAGCTGTGTGCCGGCGAAGTGCCCGAGGACGTTGACGGCCTCTCGATCCTGCCGACCCTTCTGGGCGATGGCGAGCAGGCCCTACACCAGTTCCTGTACTGGGAGTACGGCAACCAGATGGCCGTGCGCCAGGGGAACATGAAGGCCATCCTGGATCGCAAGAACGACAAGTGGGCTCTGTTTGATCTCTCGCGGGACGTGAGTGAGACGACGAACGTGGCCGACCGTCACCCGCAGGTGCTCAAGTCCCTGGTCGCCATCGCCGAGGTGGAGCACACGCCCGCCAGGACCGGCACCTACACCGACCCTTCACGCAAGCGGCATGAACGCGATCGCTGGGCGAAGTGGGGTACGGCGAAAGACCAGCCGCAATCCCAGCAGGGCGGCAAGGCCAACACGATCACGGCCAAGAACCTGATCCCCGCCGCAGGCATGAAGCTCGTCGCGTTCAGCAGCGAGAACTCCGGCAATGGCAAGCTCGCGTATCTGGCCATGGACGGGAATCCCCACACGGTCTGGCACACCAGCTTCTCCCAGATTCTTGCCCGCCATCCCCACGAGTTGGTGATCGATCTGGGAGCGTCCTATGAAGTCCAGGGCTTCCGCTATCTGGCCCGCCAGGACGGTGGTTGGAACGGCGCCTTCGCCGAGACGGAGTTCTATCTGGCCGATACCCTGACGGATTTCCCCGCCGAGCCCTCCGCCAAGGCGACCTTCACCAAGTCGCGTACGGCTCAGCCCGCCGATCTCGCCCAGCCCGTGAAGGGCCGCTTCGTCAAGATACGCATCCTCTCCGAGGTGAACGGCGGGGCGTGGGGATCGGCAGCGGAGATCGGTGTAATCGGGACGCGTTAGGTGCTGGCAATCGTCATCGGTTAGACGACTCCCCCCCCCAGGAAGCAACGGACTCCACCAATTCCCAAGAGGCATACGCCACCGATCAGTGCGCCAAGATGGAGGCTCTTGTCCGCTTCAGGCGTCTCCTTACTGAGTGTCCCGATTAGACCAAGGAGTGCGCACACTGCGGAGCAAGGCATTCCAATCCAGTTGATCCAACCTAGGCAGGGGAATAGACCGCCAATTGTGAATATCACGGAGAGGGCGAGGAAGATGACTATGGCGGTGCGCATGTCGTGCCTGCTTTAGCTTTTGAGGTAGAGGGTTCTTATTGCGAGCGGAGCCTGGGAGGCGCCCACGACAACTGCAAGAAAGATG
Source organism: Planctomycetota bacterium (assembly GCA_012959525.1). GTDB lineage: Bacteria > Planctomycetota > UBA1135 > UBA1135. The sequence continues at coordinate 30,131 of DUDB01000021.1, read as the reverse complement.
GGCCAGAAGGCCAGATTGAGGTTGCTGGCGGCGGTGAAATCCGCACGCATGGCGAAGGAAAAGCCACGCGATAACCCGCACAGCGGGCAGCCTGGGCATGTACCGGGGACAAGACCTGTCCAAGAGAGGTGCTCACCTGCAGCAATCTGATTGGGAGTAAACCACCTCGCGCAAGCTAGGAGCAGGATGGAGAGTGATCCACAAACGAGTCGAATGACAGTGAGGTCACCGTTGTTGAACGAGGCAGCCCGATCTGTTGCGGAAGTCATGGGCTCATTTCCACCTTGGTTTTGAGGTTGAGGGAGCCGGCACCCATTGCCCGAGCAAGTGCGGCACGGATGGTGTCATGTTGCCACTTCTCGTTTGGCTTTGTGCCTGTATGGCGTTTGCTTGCCCCCTCTTCCGGGCGGGTTCCGAACTCTCATTCCTTCCCCGTAAATTGACATTGGGTGGAACTTTTAGGCCCCGCCGCTCACGGCGCGCAGGATGCGTGCCGCGACAATCAGCAGGAACCCAATGCCCAGGGTCGGAAGGAACATCGACGTACCCGTTGCAATTCCGTAGAACCCCTGAAGGAATCCTGTGCTGAATACGGCGAAGCCGATCATCACCCCTGCGAGGCAGAAGAGCATGCCGACGGACTCGGATAGTTGCGCAATCCTCATGGCGGTCTGGTGGTCTTTTTCGTTCATCACGTTGCTCCTCTTGTGTCTGGCCCGGTGTGCATGGGTGGACGGCGCTCGCGCGGTACCTGGGATCAGGTGAGGGCCCCGAAGCTCTGCGCTTCCCAGCTTACGACTTCGGAAATCAGTTCGCTGCGTATCTCTTCAGCCGTGCGGCCGCTGCGTTTGAGGACGGCGAAGCCGTGGTCGGCGCCTTCAACCACGTGCAGGTGGGCGGGGCCGGCGTAGCGGGTGAGGGCGTCCCGCAAGAGGTCAAGCTCGCACAGGGCATCCCGCGTTCCCTGGAGGAACAGGGCGGGAACTTCGAGGTCCCCGAAGTGCTCGCTGCGCAGGCGATCGGGCCGCTTGGGCGGGTGCAGGGGATAGCCGAAGAAGACGAGCCCATCCGCCGGCTCCCCGGTCGCGACGAGATAGCTGGACATGCGGCCGCCCATGGACTTGCCCGCCAGCAGGAGGCGTCGGCCGGGGAAGCGGGTGCGCAGGGTGGCGGCCGCTTGGCGGTGGACAGTCTCCAATAGGGGGCGGCGGTCGGGAGGGCGCCGCTTGCCCTCGTCGAGCATGCGCTGGGCATAGGCGTAGTGGAAACGCATGACGGGGAAGCCGGCGGCGGACAAGTCCTCTGCCGTTTCAGCCATGAAGGGACTCTCCATGCCCACCCCTGCTCCGTGCGCCAGAAGGAGCACTGCACGTCCGGAGTCCTCGTCCGGCAGGTCGAGCCAGCCTCGAATCGGTCCCGGTGTATCGAGGTCTACCGGGATCTCAATGGGCTCGCGAGGCATGGGAATGGGATACCGCTTGGGACCGGACCTCTCGGCCGACTAGACGGCTGCTGTCTCCAACAAAGTGGCGAGCCGCTCCAAGCCCCGCTCGAGCTTGTCGGATTGCGCCCCGAAACCGATGCGTAGCCAGCCCTCGCTGCCGAAGTGCTCACCAGGGACGAGCAGCACGCTGTGGTCGGTGCGCATGCGCTCGGCCAGCTCGCAGGAGCCCAAGGGGTGGTCGTAGCGCATCCAGGCCATGGCCCCAGCGCGCGGTGGAATCCACTGGAGGCGATCGGCAGCCTGGCCCATCCACTTGGTGACGCGCGCGCAGTTGTGGGTGAGCATGTCGCGGGTGCGCTTCAGGATCTGAGCGCGCACGCCCGGTTCCAGGACACGTTGGGCCAACAGGTCGGAGAGGGCGCCGGGGCCGATGGTCGTGTAGTCGTGGCGCGCCCAGAAGTCCTCGATAGCCGCTTCTGAAGAGACAATCCAACCCAGGCGCAGGCCCGGCAGTCCGTAGGCCTTGGACAGGCTGTTGGTCACGATGAGCCGCTCGCCCCGACCCCAGATGGAAGGCGTCGGGGGCGCGTCGAACTCCGATCCCTGGTAGATCTCATCTGCGAGCACCCAGGCCCCGTGCCGATCCGCAATGGCCGCCACCCCGTCCAACCACGCGCCATCGAAGACCGCGCCGGTGGGATTGTTGGGATTGCAGATCATGATCATGCGCGTACGCTCGTTGACCAGGGATTCGAGGTGCTCAAGATCCGCCCGCCAGCAGCCGGCCTCCCAGTCGGGGCTCAACTCCCATGGAACGAGCTTGGCCCCGAGCCCGCGGACGAGACCCGGCAGCTGGCCGTAGTTGGGCACCATGGCCACCACCTCGTCCCCGGGTTCGACCAGGGTCCAGGCGGCGACGCAGTTGGCCTCGGCACCGCCGGTGGTGACCAAGACGTTGGCGGGCGTCGCCTCGGGGTAGAGAGCGGCGATCCGTTCGCGTAGAAGCGGAGTTCCCTGGGTCGGGGTGTATTCCAGAGCCTGGTCCAGCACCCCGTCGAGGCCCGGAGCGAACTCAAGTAGCTCGCGCAGTGTCAGGGGGTGGGCTCCGCTGTCGGACAGGTTGAGCTCCACGTCGTGCTCGTGGAGGGACTGCCACCGTTCCATTTCAAAGGTCTCGATCTTCATGTGGGCTAGGGTACCCTGGCCCACATGAAACGGCCCGACCAAACCGACCCCGCCGATCCACGGCTTCTTCCGTGACCCGCGTCCTCACCTGGCCCCAGATCGAGAGCGTCCTGGAAGGTGTCGACCTCGTCGCCGCCATGGAGGAGGCCTTCGTAGCCTACTCCGAGGGTCGCGCAGTCGTTCCGCCGGTGGGGGAGTTGATCCTGGAGGAGCCGCGCGGCGAGGTGCACATCAAGTACGGCTACATAAAGGGCCAGCCTGGCTACGTGGTGAAGATCGCCTCGGGTTTCCCGGGCAACGTGGCCCGCGGCCTGCCACCCGGCCAGGGCGTGATGCTGCTGTTCGATCGCGAAGACGGCGCGCTCACCGCCGTGCTGCTCGACGAGGGCCATCTGACCGATCTGCGCACCGCGGCCGCCGGCGCCGTGGCGGCCAAGCACCTGGCGCCCCCGGACGTGCAGCGCATCGGCGTGCTCGGCACCGGCGTGCAGGCGCGAATGCAATTGGACCACCTGCGCGGCGTGACACCGTGCCGCAGCGTCCTGGCCTGGGGCCGTGACGCGGGCCGGCTCGACGCTCTGATAACGGATCTGGGCGCCTTGGGCTTTGAGGCCGAGGCCGCGGGCGAACCCGCGCAGATAGGCGCGGCCTGCTCCCTGATCGTGACCGCAACGGCCAGCCACTCACCGCTTCTTGACGAGGTCCGCCCGGGTACGCACGTGACGGCGATGGGTTCCGATACCCATGAGAAACAGGAGCTCAGCGCGCGCCTGGTGGGTTCGGCCGATCTGGTCGTCGTGGACAGCCGTGACCAGGCGGCCTTGCGCGGGGAGGCGGCGCGGGCCGTGGCCGAGGGCTCTTTTGATCTCGACGACGCCCTGGAGTTGGGCGACGTGATCGCGGGCCGGGGCGGCCGCACGCATGCCGATCAGGTGACCATCGCCGACCTGACCGGGGTGGCCGTCCAGGATCTCGCCATCGCCCGGGCGGCAGCCGGGATCTAAAAGAGGGGCGTTGGTCGGCGCACGGCTGCTCGGTTTTGGTTCGGGGGAACCACAGGAAGGCGCGTCAGTGCAATACTCTTCAGGCATGTCTGCGCAACGAACTGATGGTGGAGGCAGGAGTCTGGGCCCGCGGCCCGACCAGCGCGCCCCGCGCCTGCAGACCACCAGCCTGTGGTACGCCCCCTCGGCGCAGTACGGCGAGGAGCCCATGGGCACGCCCGGATACACCGGCGCCACGCCCGCCTGGGTGATCTGGAATCTGGTCAAACGCTACACGCGCGAGGGGGATCTCGTCGTGGATCCCTTCTGTGGCGGAGGGACGACCCTGGACGTGGCGCGCAGCCTTGAGCGACGCGGCCTGGGCTACGACATCAATCCTGTGCGCGAGGACATCTTCCGCGCCGATGCGCGCAAGCTGCCGCTGGAAGACGGCAAAGCGGACTTCGTGTTCATGGATCCGCCCTACTCCACCCACGTGGACTATTCGCCCGAGCCCGGCTGCATCGGTGCCCTGTCGGCTTTCGAGGAGGCCTACTTCGAGGCCATGGAAGAGGTCTTCAGTGAGGTCGACCGCGTCCTGCGCGACCGTCGCTACCTGGCCCTGTTCGTGTCCGACACCTTCAAGAAAAAGCAGGGCTTCGTACCCATCGGCGCACGCCTGTCGGCGGCGCTCTGCAAGCGCTTCCGGCCCATCGATCACGTGTCGGTGGTGCGCGGCAACCGCAAGCTCGAGAAGCCCGCTTTCCACAAGGCCGCCGCCGAGGGCAACTTCTTTCTGCGGGGCTTCACGCACCTGATGATCTTCAAGAAGGAGCGCGGGTAGTGGTCTGCCCCTGCCGAGACCGCTCCTGCCAACATCGGAGCCCCTCTCCCTCACGCCAGGTCCAACTCCGGCGTGGCGTCCGTCAGCCTCCGAAGGGCAGCGTGCTGAACAGACGGTCCCGAGCCTCTTGGTCCCTGCGGGTGTAGGACGCTTCGGGGATGTACTCCTCCGCGGGCATGCTGAAGAGCTTGATGTCGGGCACGGTCGTGGAGGGCAGACCCTCGTTGGTCAGCTTGTAGCGCGCATCGCAGATGGCCCAGGTGCGAGTGGACGTGTCCGGGTTGGGCTTGAAGAACTCGCTGTAGTTGTAGCGCCGCAGGCCCTTCCCCCCGCGCAGGACGGACAGGAAGCTGACGCTGTCCGGGGAGTTGTGGGGGAGGCCCCGCATCTCGGCCAGGGTAGCGAACAGGTCGACCCCGTTGACGAGGGCATCCGTCTCGCCCGCTGTGACACCCGGCCCGTGTACGACAAACGGCACGCGTATCCCGGCTTCCATCAGCGAACCCTTGCCACCCCCATAGGCCATGTCCGTGCCGTTGTCCGACAGCAGGATCACGTAGCCGTAGTAGTTCTGCAGCAGCCGTCCGATGTCCCCGTCGAGAAACTCCAGCATCTCGATCGTCTTGCCTGCCGCGCTGGTCGCGCTGCCCCCGGGAGGGTTCTGTGCCGGACCATGGGCCGCGTGGTAGGCCAGGAAGCGCACGCCCGCGCCGGAGTTCAGGGCGAAGTCCGTGGTGGCGGTGGTGGCGTAGGTCGTCTGGTTGCTCGTCACTCCGTCGACCGTCTGCAGCCAGTTGTAGTAGTCCGTCCCCGTGCCGTTCAGGTTGAAGAGGCTGCCCGCGTAGTGGTCAAAGCCCTGGGCGTTGGGGTCGGTGTGCCGGTAGCTCACGTGCCACTTCCCAAAAGCGTGCACGGGCTCGTTGAGCAGTTCGGCGAAGGTCGTGTGCTCAAGGCCCAGACTGTAGGCGCTCTTGTCGCCCCACTTCAGCACGGACCCGATGCCCGTTCGCGTGGGATACAGACCCGTGAGGATCGCGGCCCGGGTGGGCGAGCAGGCGGGGCAGACCCAGGCGCGTGAGAAGCTGAGGCCGCCCGCGGTAAGCGCGTCGATGTTGGGAGTGGCCGCGCGGTCGATCAGCTCGTGTCCCACGTCGTCCATCAGGATGATCGTGACGGGGAGGCTGGCAAAAGGGTCGACTTCTTCAGTGGCGAAGACGGGACCGGCACAGCAGAGCGCGAACAGCGCCAGGGTGGGGGGAATCAGGGGAACGGCGCGCATACGTCGACCCTATCAGAAGCCTGCAAACGCAGGCGAATCCCAGGATAGGACGCGTCGGCAGCGGTCCCGGGTCCGCCCTGGCAGCCGACCGTCACTCCACCACGGGCCGCTCGGGGAACTCGAAGCCCGGGTAGTTCTCCCAGGCCTTCGGGTTGAGGTGCAGCAGGCGGTGCTGGGCCTCGGCGGCGTCCGGCGGATTCTTGGAGGCGAGGCGTCGGGCCAGGGGCAGGAAGCGGCGCAGGAAGCGCCCGGCTTCGGGGAAGTCCTTCCAGACGGCCTTGAAGCGATCGACCCAGGTGGGCTCCTTCTCGAGCTCGGCGAGGGGGTAGCCATAGGTCTCGAACCAGAACCGGTTCCGGAATTCGATCTGGCGGATCCAGGCCGGTGGAATCTTCTCGGCCCAGTGGCGCGTGGGCACCTTGCCCCGCGGGCGGGTGGCGGTCAGAAGCCACGGGAAGGGAGGCACGTCGTTGGGCGGGATGTGGCTGGTGTGATCCAGGACGCGCGCGTCCCACTCCTCACCGACGAACTCCAAGAGGGCGCGCATCTCGTCTTCGGGGTTGGCCAACAGGTCCTCAAGCCGGACTTCGTGCATCTGCTCTCTGTAGGGGCCGACCTCCTTGGCCAGCCGCGCCATGTAGCGGTTGTTCAATATCCAGCTGCCCGGGGCCCAGGGCATGTCGCGCAGCGAGAGGCAGGTGGGACGCGGGTCGCGCAGGATGTGGATGATGCGCGCGCCCGGGAAGTCCTTGAGGATCGTCCCGATGTAGCTGGCGTGGAAGGGGGTCTTGTCCCCGAAGCGCGGGCAGCCACGCTGGTTCGCCTTGCAGCGCATGATGGCCTTGTAGGCATCGGGTAGAGCTTCTCGGGGCGCGTCTCCGGGATGGGTCTTGGCCAGCTCCTCGCGTACGTCGGCCGTTCGCAGGTACTGCCACGCGAAGGGGAAGGACTTGAAGTAGAGCTCGAGCCAGTCCGAGGCGGAGTAGCGCTTGGGGATGAACTGGCGGCCGATGTAGAACGACGCCTCGTGGGTAATGTGGATGCGCGGGTGCGCGTTGATCATCAGGCGCAGCAGCGTCGTGCCCGAGCGCCCCGTGCCCACCACGAAGATCGGCGCGTCGTCTGGATCCGGTGGGGTGACTGGGTTGGCTTGGGACATGGGTGCGATCGTTTCAGGGCTTGCTGGCCCAGACCACCGACCAGTATCCTGCGGTGGGCTCACATTGCACGCCCTCGAAGCCCGCCGCGACAAGGAGCCCCTTGAGCTCGGCCGCGGTGTATTGCTGGCCCTTCGTCCAGACCAGCATGTCGAGGTTGACCAGGGCGTTTGCCAGGGGTCCGCCCTCCTCGTCCACGATTTTCTCGTGAATCAGGACGCGTCCCCCGGAGGGCAGGCACGCGAAGGCCTTGTCCAGCAGGACGCCGCCCTGTTCGTGAGACCAGTCGTGCAGGATCTGGCTGAGGAGCACGGCGTCGTGGCCATCGGGAAACGGCTCGTTCCACATATCCCCGGCCAGAGTCCGCACCTGCTCCGAGAGCCCGGCTTCATCCGCGTACTTCTCGGCCAGGTCACAGACCACCTGCAGGTCCCAGACGGTGCAACTCAGATCCGGATGGGCGCTGGCGCTTGCCAGGCAGAGCGCTCCCGAGCCTCCGCCCACGTCGAGCAGGCGTTCGATCCCCTCCAGGGGAGCGACCTCGGCAAAGCCCGCGGCGGGGCGTTCGCTGACGCTGTGCATGGCGGCCGTGAAGCGTGCCGCGGCTTCGGGGTCGCGCTCATGCTCCTCCCACGGATCGGCGTCGCCGTAGGCCGTGCTGCTGTCCTTCTTGAGCGCTTCAAGGAGAGCGACCGGGGACAGGAAATGATCCATCTCCAACTCGATCAGGCTCACCAGCGAGCCCGAACGCCCGTGCACCGCATAGGCCGCAGCTTCCGGGGAGAGTCCATAGAGACCCTCTTCGCAGGTCACCACGCCCATGGCTTCGAGAGCCACAAGCAGGGAGCGCGCTCCCCGCAAGGAGAAGTCGAACTCGTCAGCGATGGTCTGAACGTCGAGCGGCGTCTGATCGAGCTTGTCGAACAGACCCACCCGTACGCCCACGGTCAGGGCCGCGCTCTGGCGACCCGCGACGTAGGCATCGTAGATGGCGCGGTCATCCAGGGGGAAGGCCGCCGGATGGCGGCGTTCCTCTCCGCTCATCGCACGTCCACCAGCTCCACGACGAAGACCAGTGTGGCCCCTCCGGGAATCGTGGGAGGGGAGCCCCCCGAACCGTAGCCCAGATCGGAGGGGATCACGAAGATCACCATGGCGCCCGGGGCCATCAGCTGCAGGCCTTCGGTCCAGCCGCCGATGACGCGGCTGAGGGGGAACGTCGAGGGCTGGCCCCGATCGTAGGAGTTGTCGAAGGGCGTGCCGTCGGTGAGCCAGCCCGCGTAGTGGGCCACCACTTCATTGGCGGCGGTGGGCTTGGTGCCCGCGCCCTCGCGAACGACCTTGTACTTGAGGCCGCTGGCCGTGGTGGTCAGCTCCTCATCGGGGGGCAGGACGAATTCAGGTTTGTTGAATGACATGGAGCTCAGGATCTCGATTTGCCAGAGATAGGTTTTGCCCTCTTCCACGCCGGGCATTCCTGCCAGGCGTGCCATCTGGGCGTAGGGGACTTGGATGTTCATGCGCGTGCCTTTGCGCGCTAGGGCCAGGGCACCGCCCAGGAAGGGCAGCGGCATCTGCGCCGGGTTGCCGAGCAAGGGGGCACCTTCCATCGCGGAACTCAGGATGGGCTTGTTGTTCTCGTCGTACATGGCGAAGGCCAGCGAGACGGCATCGGCTCCGGCGCAGGGCGTTCCGGTGCCCTCTTGGAGGACGCAGTACTTCACCCCGTGGTCATGCTGGCCGGCAGCGAGGGCTTCTCCGCTCCCATCCTGTGCCTTGCAGGTCGTTCCGCTGCAGGTCAGCGTCTTGGCCAGCTCCTCGGTCCACGGCTGGAAGGGCAGGGTGCGGGCGGTGACAGCGATTAGTTCCACGTCAAAGATCAGGGTGGAGTTGGCGGGGATACTGGGCCGTCCCTCTCCCCCGTAGGCCAGGTCCGCGGGAATGGTCAGCTTCAGCCGGGAGCCGGGGCTCATGAGGCCCAGGGCCTCGTTCCAGCCTTCGATTACGCGTCCGACCGCGAACTCTGCGGGCTCGCCGCGCTCGCGGGAGGAATCGAATTGGGTCCCGTCGGTGAGCCAACCGCTGTAGTGCACCTTCACGCGGTCGCCAAAGACAGGGGAGGCGCTGCCATCGCCCTCTTGCAGCACCGAGTAGACCAGGCCTGATGCCGTCGTCCTCTCTTCAGGCCCAGGCACGACGGGAGGCCCAGGCACGACGGGAGGCTCAGGCACGACGGGAGGCTCAGGCACGACGGGAGGCTCAGGCACAACGGGAGCCTCAGCACAACTACCCACTAAAGCAACACATACAAGGAGTGAGGTGAGTAGCGGGGCGAGGAGGCGCGGATGGTTCACGGGGGAGCTCCAGAGGGAGGCTGGGGGGTGGTCAAGCCCGGTCCAAGTCGGATCGGGGTTGCGCACTCTATGTGCTAATGTGGAAACGGGCCACCACTTCGGGTCTGGGAACTTGCAGGCAGGGTTGGGGAGGGCCTTGGGGCGCTTCAACCGCCCATGATGTGGAAGCCTGCGTCCACAAATATGGTCGTCCCCGTGATTCCCCGCGAATGGGGCCCGCACAGGAACAGGCAACAATCGCCCACCTCTTCAGATGTCACGTTCCTGCGCAGCGGAGCGATGTCAGCGATGTGAGACGTCATGTCAGCGAAGTCCTTGACCCCCGAGGCCGCCAGGGTGCGGATGGGGCCCGCACTGATGGCATTGACGCGGATGCCGCGCGGTCCCAGGTCGGCAGCCAGGTAGCGTACCGAGGCCTCCAGCGCAGCCTTGGCGATGCCCATCACGTTGTAGTTGGGGACCACGCGTTCGGATCCCAGGTAGGTCAATGTGACGATGGACCCTTCGCGTCCCTCCATGAGGGGCAGCGCACGCCGCGAGATCGCTGTCAGTGAGTAAGCGCTGACTTCATGGGCCAGCATGTAGCCGTCCTTGGTGGTGTTGAAGAAGTCACCTTGCAGCTCGTCGCGTTTGGCGAAGGCGATGGCATGCACCACCGTATCGAGGTAGCCGAATTCCTCACGAACGGTCTCGAAGACCTCGTCGATCTCTTCGGGCTTGGTGACGTCACAAGGGAGGACCAGGGAGCCTGGTATTTCCGCGACGAGATCGCGCACGGACTTCTCTAGCCGCTCATCCACGTACGTAAACGCCAGCCGCATGCCCGCCTGGGCCAGGGACTTGGCGCAGCCCCAGGCGATGGAGCGCTTGTTGGCCACGCCAAAGATGATGCCGGTCTTGCCTTCGAGGAGAGTGTTCAAGGTGTCTATTGCGGACAGGGGACAGGGCAGGGGGGAGGGGCGGAGTGAGGGGCGGAGTGAGGGGCGGATACTAGTGGCTTTGGCCCCTCACACGTACCCGTTTTCCTGTGGCTTCTGTGCTCAACAATGGAGAAAGCCGCGCCAGGCGGGGGATTCAAGCGGCCAGAACAGGTCAAACGAGGCGCGCTGGCTCCTCCTTCTGGCGAGGTCCGTTGAGAAGGGTCCCGAGCCAGGTGTAGCGGACGCAGTAGCGGTAGGTCAAAAGGAGCAGGCCCGTGACGATCCCGCACACCAGGGGGAACTTGATGAAGGGTGACAGGGGCCAGTCCTGGACCCACCACTGCGCCAGCAAGATCAGCGGCAGGTGGGCCAGATAGAGCCAGTAGGAGGAATCGGAAATGTAGCGCATCGTCGGGCTTGCTTGCTGGAACACCTTCCTGAACAACCCCATCAGGCCGAACACCATCAGCCAGGTGTAGCTGACCTCCAGGAGTGCTCCGATGGGATGGCGCAACTCTTCGAATTCACGGCTCCAAGTACCTCCCATGGAAAACTCCAGGGCAAAGGGGAAGACGACCAGGAGACCGAGCGGGAGCGTCAACCACCATCGGCGCCCGAGCTTGTGCGCGCTGCCCGCGCTGTCGTGGTAGACGACTCCGAAGAAGAAGAAAATGGCGTAGTAGAAGAGCAGGTGCGGAAGAGGCAGCCAGCCGCCCGACGTGTCCGGGCCGAATCCCGGGCTCTCGCCGCCGGACCGCATGACCAGTTGGGGCAGCCAGGTCAGAGGCAGGAGCCACGCATAGCGCAGGGGAGAGGTCACCAGCAGATCTGGCAGCCCCCTGAAGCCGACCCATTTCGCCAGCGCCGCATACAGGGCAAACCCCGCCACCAGCCAGCACAAGAACCACAGAAACCACAGGTGGTGGAAGACGGGTATGAGAAATAAGCCCACGATCCACGCGTCCACGTCTTCAACGCCTTCGTTGGATGCGCTCGATCTTGCACCCCCCTCCTTGAGGGCCGCGATGATCGCGGGCCTGTCCCGTTCGATCCGCTTCAGGTCCAGGTCAAGCCCCATCAGGTCCCCAAGCCAGGCAGTGATCCCCGCGATCTCCTTGCCCCATGGCGTGGAGACCGTGTCGAGGGGTGCCTCACCCTTGTTGTTTGCCGCGTTCGCGTCCGCACCTGCTGCGAGCAGGAGGTCGACGGCTTCGGGTGTCCCGAAGAAGGCGGCCCAGTGCAGCGGGGTTCCACCCTCGAAGTCCTTTGCTGTCGCATCGGCCCCCGCTTCGAGCAAGCGCTCCGTCACGGCCTGCTGCTCGAGCACCGCCGCCCAGTGCAGGAGGGTCGTGCCACTCGCGTCCGCGCTGCGCACATCCGCTCCGCCCTGCACGAACCGATCGACGGCCTCGGGGTCGCCGGCCCGCACCGCGTCCCAGATGTCTTCGATCGGCCTTTCGTCCGCGACGGGTTCCTGCTCCGGCTCGCGGCCAGCCTGTGCGGGCGAGGACATCACGAACGCGCTGACCCAGTTCACGGCGGGAACGACGGTGAACAGCCCCAACATGCAGGGCAGGAATACGCGCCGCAATCGCTGTCCCAGCAGGGGTACCAGTCCGCGGCGGCGCCAGATCATGGCGGTGAAGAAACCGCTCATGACGAAAAACACCGGCATGCGGAACCCGTGTAGGGCAAAGAACAGCAGGCCGAACGCACCATGCTGCTGGCTGTCCTGGACCGCCCAAGGGAAGGGCACGAAGGAAAGCGCCCCGTGCAGGGCGATGCCCAAGAGCATCGCGATGGCCCGCAGAGCGTCCAGATCGTGTCGGCGTGCGATCTTGCCGGGGACCGTCTCTGGGGAATCGTGTTCGGTGATGGCGGGACTTCCCAGGGGGCGGAGCTGTGGGGCAGATGAGTGTTGAAGGGCCGCGCTTCGTACGGGACTGGCCTGCACACCCTCCGCAAACCCCGTCACGCCAAACGGTGGGCTTCGCGAATGGTAGGGGCCTGGGCGGGCAAGCGCCAAAGGACAAACGGGGGCATCGATTCCCTGCCGCGCCTCCCTGGACAGTTTGCGTGCGGGCGGCGCCACGGATCATGGTGGCCTCGCCGTGCCGGACCTGGGGCGCCCATCCAACCTACTTATCGACAGACCCGCAGCCCTATACCCGTGGGGCATTGCGGGGAAAACGGGCCGGCCAGTCGGCACTGTAGTCCCCGCCAACCCTTCTGCGGGAGCCGCAGGAGGGGGTAGAGGCAGAATCCTGGGCCGTTAGTTGGAACGATGACACAATCTAGTCGCCGCCACCCCCGCTCGAGGCTCACCGCAAACCGCCATCGAGTTGTCCATCCTCGCAGATAGGCAATGACCTCTCGCTCCAGTCGTTCTTCAAGTCGTCTTCCAATCATCGACACCTCACGCGAGGCCCATGCTTCGCTTGACGTGAGATCTGTTGCCGCTCCGCGGGACACCACCGAACAAGCAGAGAACTCCGATTGTGGCGCGGCTCTGGACTGGCGCCGCTACCTGTGCGGCGGTGGTCCGGCCAAGGTGATCCTGCGCCTGGCTCAAGGTGATCCTCTGGGCTTGAGGAGCGTGGTCGGGGTGCGGTTGGCCCGGCGTTCTCTGCTCCTGGATGCGGACTGGGTACACCTGCGAACCATGACACGCATTGCCTTGGCTTCGCGTTCCTACGAGGGCTCCCCGCCCTTCGCACACTGGCTGGAGACCCAAGTGGACGCCGCCATTGAGGAGGTACTCGATGAAGAGCGTGAGTTCGCGGGGTCATCGTCCTCGACGCAAAACCCTGAAGGCTGCTCGTCACACCAACCTGCGGTACACAGGGCCTTGGGCGATCCCCTGGGCATTGATCCCGATACTTCTCGACGGGTTTGCGTCGCGCTCAACGGCCTGCCCTACCAGGAGCGCCACACGTTCTCTTCCCTTGTCCTGAGTGGCGAGGATCTCGATCAGGTGGCCGCGGAATTGGGGAGCTCGGCCAGCCGCGTGGCACGCAGGGTTCGCCGGGTGTTGGACCACCTGCTCGCCGTTGCCCACAAGCCACCCACCAAATCCCAGCCCTGACCCCCAACCCATCTTCCTGCCCATGGGCTTGCCACACTCTGACGTCATCGATCTCCTGTATCCGCGGAGTGGCGAGCGGGAGCGGGAGCAGGCGCGGCGTTGGGTGACCCACCTGCGCCTGTTACAGGCAGAGAGCGGCCCTGGCCCGGCACCCAGCGTGGGCGTCGGTCGGGCCTATGCACAGCGCGAACTGGACTGGGTACTCAAGCGCCAACTGCGGCAGAACGTCGAGGCCTTCATGCAGCATGGGCTCGGCACGCTGCTCAGCGCGGATTCTTGCCTGGGCTTTGGCAGACCGATTATCGGCTATCAGGAGGTCTGGTCGAACCTGGAGGCCCTTCGGCTACAGGGCTGGAGTGTCCCGGACGTTCCGGGGCCGGGGGAGTGCGCTCTGGTGAGTGCGGCCCGAATGCTGGACGGGGCCGAGGCGCTGGGTCTTCCTGCGGACCGCATTCTCCTCTGGCGCAGCAGGATGGATCGCTTGCACGGATCCACTCTCGTCTCACCTGAATGGGGTAATCCCTGCGGTCCGGCCGCCATGGATTTCAGCGCGGATCAGGCGGGGCAGCTCCTGGATCGGGGGCGGGTGCACGAGGCTCTGGATGAACTGCGGAACTTCAAGAAACAGGCCGGCGGCATCGCTGGGCGCGCGCGAATGTTGAGCGAATGGGCGCAGACAATTCTCGATGCCAGCTGCCCGGAGTCTGTCCGGGAGGATGAACTGGTCCGCGAAGGCGATCTGCCGCCCGAGTGGAGTGCGCTGGACCGGAAGTTCGGCGTGCAGGAGGGCCTGCCTGCCCATCTCCTGGAGCTGCGTACCCAGTGGCCGCGGACCTTGCCCCACTTGCGGGGCTCCGCCTTGGAGCACCGCATCCCCGTGCCCGCCACGAGCCCGTTGCCTAGCCGCGGCGAGCTGGGGGCTGGCGTGCTCGTGCGTCTCCGCTTCGACGGGGGAGCCACCAAAGTCGACGACGCGCAAGTACCGCCGGGGCTCCATCGATCGGTGCCGGACTGGCACCTGGGTCGGGACCGATCCTGGCGTGATCCGGTGGCGCCCGAATACGAGCTGCTGCTTGAGGGCCGCGCGGTGCTGCGTCGGTCAGCCCTGGGCGAGCCTGCACCGGAAGGTGCCCTGGATCCCTCCTCCCGCGCCTTGGCCTTGATCCCCATTCCAGGAAGAGGGGCGAAGGCGGAGTGTGCGGGCTGGATTCAAATTGAGTATCGACACGTTCTGTTGCCCTCCCGTGAGAGGCTGGAGAGCTGGGGCAGGGGCTTGGGTGAGGACTGCATGCTCTTGCCCGGATCAGAGGCCGTGGACGAACCGGACGAGGAACTCTCAACCCCTGAAGCCTCTGCGCCGGTGCGGGATGGCGGCCGCGTCTTTGAGGAGTTGCTCTCGGAGGTGGGGACCAAGCTGGGGCGCCGACGCTGGTGGGGTTTCCTGGTGGGGGGGGAGTCCACGCTGCACGTGGGGTCGGGAGGTCAGGGGCTGCAGAGCTCCCCCGCGGGAGGCGGCCATGCCTTGGAGCGCTCACTACAAACCGGCGGAGTGGCGCGCTTCGACGCGCCCGATGCGGCCTTGGCCCAGGCTCGGGACGCTGGCTCAGGGATCGTCATCCCCGCGCGACTGCAGGGGCAAGTCGTGGCCCTCTTGGCTCTGGAGTCCGACCGCCGGCGAGCTTTCAAGGAGCGCGACGTGCGCCGGGTGGAACAATCACTCCAGGCTCGGGCCCTGGCTCTGCGCTTGGCGGCCTTCCGAGCCTGGCACCTGGAGCAGCACGGCATCGATCTGGCTTTCGCAGCAGGGGAGAGCGGCTTCGAACGCCTGGCCGGCCAGCTGCGGACCGCTGCCCACGCCCATGCACCCGTCCTGGTGAGCGGGCCGGCGGGGGCGGGCAAGCGTGTCCTGATGCGTTGGATGCAATTTGAGTGGGCGGCGGAGAGGGCTGGCGGCAAGGCGCCCCGGGCATGCACACCTCTGGGCAGCGTGGAGCCTCCGAGTGCACAGAAGATGAAGGCCGCGCTTGAACAGCCCTGCGCCATGTTCGAGGGACTTGATAGTTGGCCTGCACGCCTGCAGAGGCAACTGGCTCAGGCTCTGGAGAGCGGCCCGCGCGCGAAGGTGTTGGTGCACGTTCAGGGGCGCCTGGAGACTCTCGTCACGGACGGAGTCCTGGATTCGCGGTTGGCTCGCGCACTGGAGAACATCGAGGTGCGGGTGGGAGGTTTGGCGGAGCGGCGCGTGGAGTTGCCCTTCCTTGTGCCCAGCTTGCTTCGCATTCTCCGTGAGCACCATGGGGGCCCTCTCCTGCGCCTGGACGATGCGGCGCTGGGCCTCTTCTGGAGGCAGCCTTGGGAGGGTGGGATGGCGGCCCTAAAGGGCGCCCTGCTGAAGCTCCTGCTCGAGTCGTCTGGGGAGGTGATCGAGTTCGACCCAGCGCACTCGGTTCTCAGCGCGAACGGGCTCGGGCCCATCAAGCGCTTGCCCTCGCGGCGTCCCTGCAGGCGAGACGTCGTTTCTGCGCTCGATTCGACTCGCCTGGAATCGGGGCGCATCAACAAGACCCGCGCTGCGCAGTACCTGGGTTGGGATCCGGACACCCTTGTGGCGCGCATGCAGGACCTGGGCCTCTCGACCGAGGCAGGGCTTCCTCAGGACTGAGGATTCGGGCTCTGCGCGGCCTCTTACTGGACAGTCCGCCGCCGGGGACGCAAGTTCTAGCCGTGCGACTCAGCGATTACGACTTCGACCTCCCCGCCGACTCCATCGCCCAGGAAGCCGTGGAGCCGCGGGACCGGGCGCGTCTCCTGCGGCACGCCGTGGCAGAGGATCGAACCGAGCACGGCCACGTGTGTGATCTGCCCGGGATCCTGGAGCCGGGCGATCTCCTTGTGTTGAACGACACGCGCGTCAGGCCGGCTCGGGTTTTTGCCAATCGCACCAGCGGCGGGCGTGTGGAATTTCTCTTCCTGGGCCCTGCCACCGGCGAGGGGACGGCGGCTTGGCAGACCCTCGTGCGTCCGGCGCGCAAGTTGCGCGAGGGGGAGTGTCTTGATGTGCAGGGCGCCGACCTTCAGGTCCGCGCCCTGGCGCGCGGGGTCGATGAGGAGGGCCAGCCCAGTGCACTTTGGAGCGTGGAACTTCTGGACGCGTCGGGCCGTGCCCTGGACGAGCCCGGTGTGGAGGCCGCTTGCGAGAGCATGGGTCGCATGCCCCTGCCTCCCTACATCCGGCGCGAGGGGGATGGGGATCCACGCCACTCGACGGACCGCGACCGGTATCAGACCGTGTACGCACGGGAGCCCGGGGCGGTCGCCGCGCCCACCGCCGGATTGCACTTCACCTCTGAACTGCTTGAACGCTTGGAAGCGCGGGGTGTCCGGTTGGCCTCGATCACGCTGCACGTGGGCCTGGGCACGTTCCTGCCCGTCACCGTCGAGGATCCCAGCGAGCACCCCATGCACGCCGAGTGGTACCGCGTGTCAGACGAGGCCGTGGCAGCGGTGGAAGCCTGTCGCGATCGCGGTGGACGGGTCGTGGCGGTGGGGACCACAAGCGTGCGGGCCCTCGAGAGTTGCGCCACAGGCGGCAGCTTGAAGGCCGGCGAAGGGCTCACGCGGTTGTTCCTGCATCCGGGCTGCCAACTGCAGTGCGTGGATGGGCTGCTCACGAACTTCCATCTACCGCGCAGCACCCTGCTCATGTTGGTGAGCGCCCTGGCGGGGCGTGAACGGATGCTCGAGCTGTATGCCGAAGCCATCGAGGAGGGCTACCGGTTCTACAGCTATGGGGATGCCATGCTGCTGCTGCCCTGAGGGGCGGTCCCGGTGCGTAAGGCTGATCCGGTCCTCAGTTTTCCTGGGTGAGGGCCCAGTGCAACTCCTCCGCCACCGCGCAGGGGTCCTCGGCCGACAGCAGAGCCGAACCCACCGCCGCCCGACCCACCTGGCTCAGCTCGCTGGCCCGCAGGGCGTCGATACCCCCGATGGGGAAGACGGGTCGCGTGCTGGTTGCGGCCGCCACCCAGGCGTGCTCGGGGCCCAGTCCGCTGCTCAGCCCCTTGGTGGTCGTGTCATACATGGGTCCAAAGCCGAGGTAGTCCACGGGCTGATCCTCGGCGCGTAGCACGTCCTGCAGGCTGTGAGTGGAGAGCCCGATCAGCGCGGCGCTGCCAAGCACCTCGCGGGCCTCCTTGGGGTCCATGTCGTCGGCACCCAGATGGACGCCGGCCAGACCCTCGTCCAACAGTAATTGGGCCACGTCCACGCGGTCGTCCACCAGGACCAGGGGCGCATCGTCCATGGTCGCGGCGGCTTCGAGAATTCGGCGGGACCAGTCGAGGCTCTCACGGGCTGGGGCCGGAGCTCTGGATGGACCCAGAGGCTTGGGCCGCACCTGAACCACATCGACTGTGGGTAGGAGGGCGAGCAGCTGATTGAAGGCGTCCCGCTCGCCGCAGAGCTTCGGCGTGAAGATCAGCAACAGTCGGGACGCGTCGAGGCGCTGGCGCAGGGCGGCGGAGTCGAGGGGCATGGCCCCATCATGCCGACCCGGGCCCCGCTGGGGGCCCCCCGTGGCCCCATATCCACGGGGGGGCGCCCGGGGTGTGAGGACCCTAGGCGGACTCGCGGCCGCGATCGCCGGAGTTCTTGTTGTTGCGCGGACGGCCGCCCTTGGGGCGACGGGCCGACATGCTGTCCTGGAAGGTGCCCCAGTCGGCATCCGAGAACAGGCGTACCTCGCTACCACAGGTCGTGCAGTAGGAGTGCTCGATGCTCATCAGGTAGGGCCCGTACTCTTCGCAGGAGGGGCACCATTTCTTGTCAGTGTAGTAGTCGTTTTCCATATCGCGGGCTTCCCTGTGGCTTTGCGGTTTGTGATCCGTAGGGCCGTATAGCAACATGGATGCCACCGTAAGGATGGAATAACTAGGAAGTTGCAAATGGTGCGAGAGCCTGCACTTAGGTGCGTTGGGCGGATGGGCGGGAACGGGCGAGGTCGGACCCACGTCGATCTGAATGGACACAATGCGCGCAGGGATGTTGCGCAGAATGGACACGGCCCCCGGCGCCCGGACCCCAGTCTACCGCGCCACCTGGTCCAGGGCGGCCCGTACCCGAGCGTCCTCTCCGAAGGCGCGCTCCAAGGACCAGGCCGCTGCCTCGCGTACGACAGGCGAGGGGTCTGCGGCCAGAGCGTGGAGCAGAGCGTCGGGACCCTTGTCACCGGGCTCGTTGCCCAGGAGCAAGGCTGCGTTGCGGGCCAGTCCCGCCCTCCCCGGGCGCCGCAGGGGCGAGCCCTCGAAGACCTTGGCGAACTCCTCCTCGGAGAGGTCCACCAGGGTCTCCAGCCCCGTGTGTTCCAGGGCCGGGTGCAAGCCGAAGCGCTCCGTCAGGTTCGGCGTGTCGTGGCCGAAGGGACAGACTTCAGAACAGATGTCACAGCCGAAGAGCCAGCCTTCCAGTTGCGGTCGCAACTCCTCGGGAATCGTGCCGCGGTTCTCGATCGTCTGATAGGAGATGCACAGGCGCGCATCCAACTCTCCGGGTGCCACCAGAGCACCCGTGGGGCAGGCGTCCAAACAGGCCGTGCAGGTGCCGCAGGTGATGTCCACCGGCGGACTCGTGGGGCCCTCGACTTCGGCGTCGATCAGGATCTCCGCCAGAAAAAACCAGGGGCCGAAGAGGGGGTGCAGCAGGTTCGTGGCCTTGGACTCAAATCCCAATCCGGCCTGGGCCGCGTGGGAGCGTTCGAGGATGGGACCCGCATCGACGATCCAGCGCGCTTCGCTCACCAGCTCCTCTTCGCGCAGCTTGCGGGTCAGGCGCTTGAGCTTCTTGCCCACCAGATTGTGGTAGTCGCGCCCGGCCGCGTAGCGGGCCACCGTGCCGCCCGGGGTTTGCGGCGCCTCGGGCCGTGAGAAGCCGAGACCCAGGGCCAGGATCGAGCGACCCGCGGGCAGGGTCTTGTGGGGGTCCTGGACGCGCTCGCGGCTGCGCTCCATCCAGTCCATGTCCGCGTGGCGGCCGGCATCCAGATAGCGACCGTATTCCTCCCCCCTGGGGGGCGCTGTGAGAGGGGCCAGGCTGGCCAGGTCGAAGCCCTCCGCATGGGCGAGCTCGAGGATGCGCTGGGTGGAGGGAGAGGCCATGCGGGGGGGGGCGGGGGCGATTCGTGCGCGCCACCCTAGCGCCGGTGCCCCATTTTGCACTCTCCTAACCTCTTGCTGTGATATGGTTTACGTACCCATCCCCCCTGGAGTCCCCAAAAGTAGCGTTCGGTGACCAATGGGGAAGAAACCACCCACGACACCTCTTCTACTATATGCATCCAGGGTCTACGGTTCTGGGTTGCCAATTTAACCTGTCCTCAGGCGCCTTCAGGGCCCCAGAACGACACCTCCTCCCCCCAGGAGAGTCTTCGCAGGCCCCACTGCCCATTCCCCCCCTTCCAATTCGAGTCTCTACCGTCCATGCAGGCCATTGACCATGCCCTTTCCGGCAATCTGCTCTCGACACCCGGGGCGGAGGAACGCCTGAGGGATCGGATTGATGGTCTGGCAGAGGAAGTAGGGATTGATGAGTACGGCCTGATGGTGGGCATTCTCAAGGACCGTACGCGCAGCACCGATTCAGTGCGCGATGCCCTCTCGACGCGCTTGATGGAGCGCTTCCGCATCGATCGCAGCCGGGCCTGCTTTGGCCTTCTGTACGAACTGAACAGCTCCCATCTCCTGATCCAGGTGGGCGCGCGCCTGCGACGCTACAGCAGCCACGTGGACGGATTGGACGTGTTGCAGGAGATCTTCTTCAACGTCTATCGCTATCCGCACCGCTTCGACTGCACCCGCGAGGACGCCTTCCGGGTCTGGTCGGCCATGATCGTGCGCAACACGGTGCTCAAGCAGCTGCGCAAGGGCAACAAGGGTGGACGCCGCGAGGTGCCCTTCGAGGATCTCTCCGACCAACCCGAGACCCAGGCCAAGGGCCCCCTGGGCGGTGCGATCGAGATGGAGAGCCAGGCCGAGTGCGCGCGGGTCTACGTGACCTACCTGCAGCTCTACCTGCGCTTCTACTCCATGCTCTCAGTCCGTGAGCAGCGCGCCCTGCACCTCGTCGAGATCGATGGTGCCAGCTACCGGGAGACCGCCGCAGAACTGGGCATCAAGCTCGAGAACCTGAAGATGGTCATCTTCCGCGCGCGACGCAAGATTCACCGGGCCATGCGCCGCGTCTTCGATGGTCTGCCGCCCGATTGCAAGCCGGCGCGCGACCCGATCCCGAAAAACACCAGTGGGCGCAGGATCTCCGAGCCCCTGGATCCAACCAGTACGCAACTGCGATCCGCGCCAGCTCCAGGCGTCGGACCTTCCTCTGGATCGAAAGGTGGTGGGGTATGAGTAGCATGGACGATATTCGCTATGGCGACGGGCATTCAAGCAATGAGCCGCGTTCCGATTCCTCTGCGAGCTCGCAGGGTGGGGACGCCATGGGATCCACGGAGGAATTCCACACAGGCTGGGGCGCGGACCTCAGTGAGACGGAGGTTGCCCTTCAAGAGAATCTCTCCTGTCTTGTGGACGGCGAGTTGGATGAGGCCGCAGCGGCGCGCGTGATGGTGCAGATGGAAGAGTCCGAGGCCTGCCGGGCCTTCTTCGATGACGCCATGCGCTACGTGCGCCTGCACAAGGACATGGTCGATCCGGCTCGCCTCGAGGCGCGCTTGGCCACCCTTTCTGGCGCAATCGATGGCGACTCTGGCTCCGATCCCATGCAGAACATTGCGGCCGAGGCCGAGCGCATCGATCTGGTGCACCGCCTCGCGACCATCTTCTATCAACTGGGCAAGGCCTACGTGCTGGCCGGTGTGGATCTGGACGCTTTCCGCGAGCGCGTGTTCGAGTCCGCTGTCGCCGTGGATCCGGGAACGAGTCACGCGGACGCGAAGACCGCGGGCCGCGGTTTCGTGGACGGTGTTCTCCTTACTGGCCGCGACGCTCAGACGGGAGTGGACTGGCGCCAGGCAAGGCACCTCCTGAACGGTCGCCTTGAGCGCATCGCCGAGCCCCTTGATAAGGGCCGTCGCCTACTGCACCAGGCTATCGAGACCGACTGCGATCACGAGGAAGCCAAGATCTATCTTGCCTTCCTGATGGCTCACGAGGGCAAGACCCTGCGTGCGGCCGAGATCTACCGCGACGTCTTTGACACCGCGCTCTCACAGGAGAACCGCGGCCACGCGGCCAACCAGCTTGGACGCCTGTACAACGCCGAAGGAAACTGGCGCAAGGCGATCACCTGCTGGCGTTGGATCACGACCACCGGCCTTGCGGATAACGATCCGCGCTTCTGGATGGCACGGCTCAACATCGCATTGGCATACGCCTACACGGGCGACCGGCAGAGGTCGCTTGATTACTTCCGGCAGCTCCTCGACCTGCACCCGGACCGCGCGACCGACGTGGCCCAGGTGGTGGGCGAGACGGACCAGCTCCGTACTGCCATCAATTCGCAACCCGGCTTCCTGGAGGCGTTCTTCACACGCTGCCCGGAGCTCTTCGGTCAACCCAGCCCCCAGGATGATTCCCGTCCAGGGTCCGAGTCCAGCGATGGACCCGGGGAGGTGAAC
Source organism: Planctomycetota bacterium (assembly GCA_012959525.1). Classification (GTDB taxonomy): domain Bacteria; phylum Planctomycetota; class UBA1135; order UBA1135. The sequence continues at coordinate 8,251 of DUDB01000021.1, read as the reverse complement.
GGATGAAGAAAACCATGAACGCGCAGGCTCTCTTGGCCGATGTTCGGCTGGCGAGCAGCAGCAGAACCCGACGCCGTACTTTCCTATGTCAGGCCGCGGTGGTCTTGGCATTGTGTGCAGCCTTCGTTTCCCTGACCGGCACGATAGTCCGTGCGGCAGATGATGGGACCATTGGAAGCCTGCCGTCGGCAGACGGCGGCGACGGTTCCCAGTCCTTCTACTTCACTGGCGATCGACCGTTGGTGATGCAGTCGATCGTGGACGCCTACGGCACGGGCTACTACGTGCCGATCAACCTGCCCAACGGGCAGGTCTGGCTGGAGTTCTACGGTGACGTGACCCTCGTCTTTGACGAGCAGGTTCTGCATGACAACCCGGCTCTGGGAATGGGTCTGAACGCGGGCTTCAACGGTGGCGGCATGACAGTCATGGTGCAGATCGATGGCCAGATCCAGCGGCGTCCCCGCTGGGTGGGCATGGGGTTCTCCATGAGCACCAACTTCCACGAAGTAGCCAAGTTGGCCACGCATGATTTCGCCCTGTTGACCATGCAGCGCCAGACCATGCGCCGAGGCCGGATCGATTACGACCTGACGAATGACCTGTTCACCGTGACCCAGGACATTCAGGACCGCTAGGTCGGAGCGCTCTTCGCCCAGCATCGGCCACAGCATCGGCCACAGCATCGGCCACAGCATCGGCCACAGCATCGGCCACAGCATCGGCCCCCCTGCACACGGTTGCGGCGGGGGCCGATTGCTTTGGGGGGGGCGCTCCGCAAGCCCGAGAGGCGACAGGGCCCTTGTCCCAACGCTAGGGTGGGGCGATGACCCGTACGCTCCTCGCCATCGATGCCGGCACCACGGGTGTCACGACGATCCTGTTCGACGACCAGCTTGAGCCCCTCGCGCGCTCGAGCCGGGAGTTTGAGCAGCTCTTCCCCGAGCCCGGGCAGGTCGAGCATAGCGCCGCGGCCATTCTGGAAGCCCTCGATGCGACCCTCGCCGAGGTCCTCGAAGGGGTACAGGTCGCGCCCGCAGCAGTGGGCATCACCAACCAGCGCGAGACGGTCTTCGCCCTGGATCTGGAGTCGGGCCAGGCGCTGGGCACGGGCATCGTCTGGCAGGATCGGCGTACGGCCGGCCGTTGCGCCGAGCTCAAGGCCGCGGGCCACGAGGGGTTGGTCCGCGCGCGCACGGGCCTGCTTCTCGACCCGTACTTCTCTGGCACCAAGATGGAGTGGCTCCTGGAGCAACGCGAAGGCGTGGCCGCCAGCGCGCGCGCGGGGCGCGTGCGTTTCTGCACGGTGGACGCTCTCATTGTCCATCACCTGACCGGGGGCGAGCGCTGCGCTACCGATCCCACCAACGCCTCGCGCACCCTGCTCTATGACATCGACACCAAGGATTGGAGCGCGGACCTCGGCGCGCTCTTGGGTATCGAGACGGAGTGGCTGCCGGAGGTGCTCTCCTCTACCGGGAACTTTGGCGAGGCCCGGCTACCGGGTGGCCTGCGGGCTCCGATCCACGGCGTCGCGGGGGATCAGCAAGCGGCCCTGTTCGGTCAGGGCTGTGTGAGCGAGGGCAGCTTCAAGAACACCTACGGCACGGGCTGCTTTCTGCTCCTGAATACGGGCGAGCGTAGGGTGGATTCGACCTCGGGTCTTTTGACAACCCTCGCCGTGGGTCCGACGGGTGCACCTTGCTATGCCTTGGAGGGCTCGGTGTTCTCCGGGGGCCTGATCGTGCAATGGCTGCGCGACGGTCTGGGGATTCTCGACCACGCGGCGGAATCCGAGGCCCTGGCTCGCGAGGTCCCCGACAGCGCGGGCGTGTTCCTGGTGCCAGCCTTCGCCGGGCTGGGCGCGCCCTACTGGGACCCCGAGGCCCGCGCCGCCCTGTTGGGGTTGACGCGTGGCACCCGGCGCCCGCACATCGCCCGCGCCGCGTTGGAGGCCATCGCCCTGCAGTGCGCTGAGATCGTCGAGTTGTTGCGCGCGGACACCGGTCTGGCCATCGACGAGCTTTTGGTGGATGGGGGAGCGGCGGCCAACGATCTGCTCTTGTCCATGCAGGCCGACGCCGCCGGACTGACCGTCGTGCGCCCGCCCCAGGTCGAGGCCACGGCTCGCGGCGCGGCGGCCCTGGCTGGATTGGGCGTGGGCCTCTGGCCGGACCCCGGCGCGGTCCTTGCCCCGGCGGGTGAGAGCGACCGTTTCAGCCCCCAACTGGATGGCGCTGGCCGGGACGAGTGGCTGGCGCGCTGGAGGGCAGCCGTCGCCCGTGTGCGCAGCTAGTCGTCGGACCAGACGCCTCCGTCCAGGGGCAGGCGCTCGTTGTCCTTACCCTCGTCCGCGCTGTCGTCATCCCCGCCGTAGCCCATGGCGGCCAACTCCAAGAGGTCACGGTTGCTGAGGGCAGCGGCTTCTCCGCCGCGGGCGGGCTGTGCCGCGCGCAGGCGTTGTAGGAGGGCACGTTGGCGATTGAGGAGCTCGGCCGGACCTTCGGACGCTCCCATGTCCACCGCCTGACCGGGGCCTGCGCCCAGAGGATTGGCAGCCAGATCAAAACGCAGTGCCTTCCAATCGGCGGGTCCGCGCGCTGTCAGGAGCCACTGGTCATCTCCGGAGACGATGGAGGCGTGTCGCTGAGGCGCGCCTGCTCCGTCAAAGAGGGTCAACTCAGCCAGATAGCCGGGCGCCTTTCCCCCGGATAACCCGCGCGCCAGCGGCAACAGGTCGCGGCCGGCGGTGGGGACGGGGCTTTCGATCCCTGCGGCGGAGAGCAGGGTCGGCATCAGGTCCACCAGGCCGGCGGTCTCTTTCACGACTTGACCCGCAGGCAATCCGCCGGGCCAGGACAGGATCAGGGGCACGGCGATGCTCTCCATGTGGAGCTGGCGTCGGTGGGTCTTGTGACCGTGTTCGAAGAACTCCTCACCGTGATCGGCCGTGACTATCACTAGCGTGTCCTGTTCTAGGCCGCGCGCGCGTAGGCCGTCGAAGAGTCGGGCTAGCTCGCTGTCCACGAAGTGGATGGCGCCATCGTAGAGCGATATCAAGCGCTTGAGGTCCGCGGGGTCCATGTCGCCATGCACGGGTGAGTCCGCGTTGGTTACATTGTGCCCGTCGATGGGGCCCTCGTACCCCTCGCCGAAGAGCGAGTAGTGGGGCTCGGGCGGGTGGTAGGGGTCGTGGGCATCGAACAGGTGCACGAATAGGAAGAAGGGCTGTCCGCCCTGCGCGCCTTCGTGCTCCCCAAGCCACGCCAGGGCGCGGTCCACCGTCTCAGGGGCGCTGGGCCGCGCGGCATCAAAGAGGTCGGGGTGTTCGGCAGCCAGCGCCTTCATTCCGTCCACATCTCCCGCGGTCTGCAGTCGATCCCACTGCGGTCCCACCTCCGGGTGCGAGTAGAAGGTGTGTCCCAGTCGCTCCCAGACATCAAAGCCGGGCCCGAACCCGAACTGGTCCTCCAGGTACTTCCAGGTGAAGAATCCCGCCGTGGCGTAACCCGCGGACTGCAGGACTTCGGAGACGAAGACGCCGCGTAGGGGGACCTCGACGGCCTCGCCTTTCGCGTCGCGCCGGGAGTAGAGGCGGTCGTCGTCCACTCCGTGTGCCGACACGGGCAGGCCGGTGAGCATGGACAGGTGCGCGGGTAGGGTCCAGGAGCTGCTGGAGATGGCGCGCTCGAAACGCACCCCACCGCCTGCCAGACTATCGAGAGTGGGCGTCGTCTCCCGCCCGTATCCGTAGCTGGAGACGTGGTCAGCCCGCAGACAGTCGATGCTGATGAGCAGGAGGTTGGGCCGCGTGCGGCCTTCTGGATCTGGTCCGGAGCAGGCCCCCAGTACAAGACTCAGGGCTGTGTAGACCTGGAGAGAGGTACGGATCATCACGAGAGGCAGCCTAGCACAGGCCAAGCGGGGGAAGGGAGGTCTTGTTCTACGCACCGTAGCCCGGGTGCAGTCGATCCCGGATTTGTGCCAGTGCCTGAGATTGGACAGGCGATGGCTTCTCCGTGACGGAATCAGTCTCTCCTCCCCTCCCGCCTGAGCAGTTCGCTATTCTCAAGAACAACAGCAATACCTACTCGCGGGTTCCGATCAAGGGAACGCGACCCTTCGTACCAATCGATGATGATCCCCATAGTTCTTATCCCTCATCTGGCGCTTGGAGTTCTCGGTTCCAATGCCAGTACGTCCGACCTGGAACCTGTGGGCCGTGCGGCCCTCTCGGACAGCGGAGGGCCGGGAGATACTTGGCCCCAGTGGAGGGGCCCGTCTCGGGATGGCCAGTACGTTGGACCTGCTTGGCCAGGGACTCTTGACGAAAAGCACCTCAGGCTGCGCTGGAAGGTGGCGGACCTGGGGCCAGGCTACGCCGGACCGATCGTTGCATCGGATCGCGTCTTCACCGTGGAGAGCCGTGACGGAAAAGAGACTGTGCAGGCTTATGACCGTGCGGCGGGAGACCTGCTCTGGGAGGTGTCCTGGGAAGATTCCATGAGCGTCCCTTTGTTCGCGGCAAGCCGTGGATCATGGGTGCGTTCGACCCCCGCTTGGGACGGAGAGAAGCTCTACGTCGGGGGGATGCGCGACCGATTGGTGGCGATCAATGGCGAGTCAGGAGAGGTCGTGTGGGATGTGGACTTCAAGAGTCGCTACGACACCGAAGGCCCCGAATTTGGTCTTACAAGTTCGCCACTCTTGCGCGGCAGGTACCTGTTTGTTCAAGCGGGTGATGGGATCTGCAAGGTCGACTCTGCGACGGGAGAGAGCATCTGGAGGCAGTTGGCGAGTGAAGGAGAGATGCTGGGAAGCGCCTTTTCCTCCCCGATCCTGGCGGAGTTGGGAGGAGGCGAGCAGCTGGTGGTTCTGACCCGCTCCCACATGAATGGGCTCAATCCACTCGATGGGGCTGTCTTGTGGAGTCATGCCGTCAAGTCATCCAGGGGCATGAACATCCTCACCCCGCTCATTCACGAAGGGGCAGTATTCACGGCTCCCACAGGAGAGAAGGCCCAGTTGCTGCGGGTCATAAGCAAGGATGGCGCGTTCGCGGTGGAGAAGCCCTGGACAAACAGGGTGCAGGGATTCCTGACGTCCCCGGTGATTATTGAGGGGCACGCCTATGTGTTCACTCGGGCCAACCGCATTTCGTGCATCCGCCTCAGTGATGGAGAACTGAAGTGGACCTCTCCCCCCCCGGGAGATGACTACTGGTCATTGGTTGCTCAGGACGATCGGATTCTGGCCCTCTCCGATACCGGAGTGCTCCGGCTTATCGCGGCTGATCCTGCAGAGTACCGTGTCGAATCGGAGCGCAAGGTCGCTGAGAATTCCTGGGCACACTTGGCCGTATGCCGCGACGAGCTCTTTGTGAGAGACCTTGAATTCCTGGCATGTTTCGAATGGAAGGAGGGAGCTGGGGGCGATCGATGAGCTCAGTCCCTTCGCCGGATTGCATTCCATGCAATTAGAGAACTTCGGCCAGAATCAGACCCTCCAGCCGTCGGCCGCCTACACCCCGGCCGACGAAGCCGAGGTGCTTCGTATCCTCGATCGGCACCGCGGCCAGCAGGTACGCGCCATCGGCAGGTTGCACAGCTGGAGCGATGCCATTCTTGCGGACGGTGTGCTCCTGGATCTGCGGCGCCTGAATGCGGTCGAATTCGGCTCCGAAGGCGATCAGCTCGTGGCGACGGTTGGGGCCGGCTGTCAGATCAAGCGCCTCCTGAAGGAGCTGGGTAGCAAGGGGGCCACCCTGCCGTCCTTGGGTCTGATCACGGTGCAGACGGTTGCCGGTGCGATATCGACGGGCACTCACGGTTCGGGTCGCCACAGCATGTCGCACTACGTGGTGGGGGTTCGATTGGCGCGTTATGACTCAGTCGGCGGCAAGGCGGTCATTGAGGAGGTGAGTGAGGGGCTGGCTCTCGAAGCGGCGCGCTGTTCGTTGGGGTCCCTTGGGATCATCCTGTCGGTGCGGATCCGTTGTCGCGAGCAGTACATGGTGGAGGAGCACTTCAGGGAGTATCCACTCCTTTCAGATGTCCTTCAGGCCCAGGACTCCTTCCCTATACAGCAGTTCTACCTCATCCCTTGGCGCTGGTCCTTCTTGGCGCAGCATCGGCGGGAGACAGACGCCGCGCGCTCATGGCATGCGAGTCTTTACCGGGCCTACTGGCTAGTGGTGATGGACTACGGCCTGCACCTCTTGATCCTTTTCCTGGTGCGCTGGGCTGGAATCCGCAGTTTGGTCCGGATCACCTTTCGGAGTCTTGTTTCGATCTTCGTGGTGCGCAACTGGCGCGTTGCGGATCGTTCCTCGTCCATGCTGGTGATGAGGCATGACGCGTTCCGCCACATCGAGATCGAGTTGTTCGTGCGCCGGAATCGTCTCGGGGACGCGCTCCGTTATGCCCAGGAGGTACTCCAGGTTGCGGGTGGGACGGAAACCGCTCTGTCCGCTGAGAACCAGGCGCGCGTTGCGGCGCTCGGTATGCAGGAGGACCTGGCGGGGTTCCACAACAAGCACTGCCACCACTATCCGATCTGCGTCCGGCGTGTCCTTCCCGACGACACCCTGATCTCCATGGCAAGTGGTGCGGGCGAGGACTGGTACGCGGTGAGCTTCATCAGCTATGTGAGACCCAATAAGCGAGCAGGGTTTCTCCGGTTCGCGGAGTTCATGGCGGGGAGCATGTCACGCCTATTCGAGGCGCGGCCCCACTGGGGCAAGGTCTGCCCTCTCGACCCGGAAGAGCTGAGATCCCTTTACCCCCGGTTCGATGACTTCCGCTCCACCTGCTCCACCTTTGACCCGAACGGCGTCTTCCAGAACCGCTGGACGGCAGCGCTCCTCGATTCCGATGCCGGTATGGGTGTTTCCCATACATGACCCATCGGATTAGAAATCCGATGCACATTCCAATCTGGGCTGGCGCAAGCTCCCAACAATCAAGAACTTGGGAGCGCGCGCTCGGGAACAGGGTCCGAGATTGGCCTCGGGGTTGCCTCAGAGTCCGATCAGGTAGCTGAACAGATCTGTGATCTGCTTGGGTTCCAGAGGATCTAGCCGGCCCCCGGGCATGAGGGAGAGGCTGATGCAATGGACGAAGCGGAGCGTGGTGGTTGAGCCCATGGAGCAGTGTCTGGCAACCCCCAGCCACCGCATGCGGTTGCCCGTCGTGGGGTCGCACGGGAGGGAGGCCTTTCCGCCGTGGATGGCTCTGAGCGCAGATTGGTCTAGAGGCCTTTCATGAAAGCGCAGGGCTGGTGCAGAATGACCGCCACTTGACGCCCGACGAATCCACAGGAACCAGGAGCGGGGAGGCTCATGCACTGAGCGCTCTGGAGGCCCACGTTGGTGAAACGTCGGCGCGCTGGCTGGGAGGAATCCTGTGTGGATTGACCCTGGCCAGCAGCTACCTGTGCGTGGTCCATTTCGTGGCTGGTCGGGGAGTCGTCGCTTGGGATCCCACGATCCCCCTGGATCGCGCCATCCCCGCAGTCCCCGGGGCGATCTGGCTGTACATGACGAACATCCTCTACTACCTCGCCTGTGTCCTGTTCCTGCCCGCGGGCGTTGCAGCGACCAAGGCCCTGATCGTGATATGGCGCTCATTGTTCATTGTGATTGCCATCTCCCTCACGGTCTTCCTGCTCTGCCCCGCGGAAGTGGCTCTGCGCGATCAGATGCACGCGGCCTTGGTGGGCAGGGGCGCCGCGTTGCATGCGATCTACGACGGCCTGTATCAATTGGATCCGCCTTTCAACGCGTGGCCCAGCGGCCACGTCTCGCAGACCCTCGTCATGGCCCTGTTCCTGGCTCGCATCTGGAGCCGACGGCCATGGCGGCGCATCGTGCTGTGGATCGCCTGGATCTCGATGGCCATCAGCATCGTGCTCACAAAACAACATCTCTTGTTCGATCTCGTTACGGGCATCGCCCTGGGCGCTATTGCCTGGAGGCTGTGGGTTTTGCCGCACCTTCCCGCGTCCTTCAGTCCGGCGGGTAACGAAGTGTCCGGACATTTGGAGTCAACGCCCTAGGCCAGCCTCATGCGGGACGCTCCGTTCCTGAAAAGACCAACCGGATTAGAAATCCGATGCACATTCCAGCCTGACCTGACGCAAGCCCCCAAGAATCATGAACTTACGCGAGTTCGCTTGGGAACAGGCTCCGAGATTTGCCTCGGGTTTGCCTCAGAGTCCGATCAGGTAGCCAATGACAAGGAACGGTTGAGAG
>DUDB01000020.1:4990-132564 GCA_012959525.1 Planctomycetota bacterium | reverse complement strand
GAGGGTGGCAGTGAGCCCCTACCTTGTACGATCATCGCCCCCGATTCCACGGTAGCCACACCAATGACCCAGTCCGATCCCCATCACATGCAATTCGATACGCGCCTAATGCACGCTGCCGCTCCCGATCCGCCCATCGGTGGGTCGGTTGTGACGCCCATTTTTCAGAGTGCCATGGGCGTTCAACCCCCGGAGGGGCCAGCCGAGGGGCAAGACCTTCACGACTCCATTCGCTATATCCGGCTGCATAACACTCCCAATCACCTCGAGCTACAGGGCCGACTGGCAAGCCTTGCGGGCGCGCAAGCCGGACTGGTCTGCGCCAGTGGTATGGCAGCCATTAGCGCGTCATTGCTTACCGTTCTACAGCCTGGCCAGCATCTGCTCGTCAGCAAGGAGCTCTACGGCGGCTCGCACGCGTGGATTCATGGCGAGCTCGCCCGGCTGGGGATTACCAGCACCGCGATTGATGGGACCGCTCCGGCCACGTGGGCTGCGGCACTGCGGCCAGAAACGAAAGCCCTCTACCTAGAGACCATCACCAACCCCCTCCTTAGGTGTTCCGATCTTCCTGCCGCCGCCGCCTTTGCCAAGGAGCACGGTCTGGTGAGCCTCACGGATAACACCTTGGCCAGTCCAGCACTGTGTCGCCCCGTAGAGCTCGGGATCGACCTCTCCCTGCACAGCGCCACAAAGTATCTGAACGGGCACAGCGACATTGTCGCGGGTGTGGTTCTGGGCAGCAAAGAGTTAGTGGGTGAGGTCGCCTCCAGGCTGACGCTACTGGGAGGATGCCTCGATCCTAACGCGTGCTTCCTGCTTACCCGCGGTCTGAAGACTCTGTCCGTCCGGATCGAACGTCAGTGCGCCAACGCGCAGGCGCTGGCAGAGTTCCTCAGCGATCATCCTGCCGTAGAGCGCGTGAATTACCCCGGCCTACCCGATCACCCGGATAGCGAGCACGCCCGCTCCTGGCTTTCGGGGTGGGGGGGATTGCTCTCCTTTGAGCTCGCCGGCGGGGAAGTCGCCGCACGCAGCTTGGTTCAGGCGGTTCGAATTCCCGCCTATGCGCCCAGCCTCGGCGGTGTCGAGACTCTGATCACCCTGCCCGTGGACTCCTCCCACGCTATCCTCAGTCCGTCCGAGCGGGAGGCCGCAGGCGTGGGGCCCGGTCTGGTTCGCGTTGCCCTGGGTATTGAGGGACAGCGTGACCTTATCGCGGATTTCGCACAGGCCCTCGAGGTCTAGGTCTCAACGGGGCTTTACTGCCAAGCGCCAGGCACTGGCTTCACGGCCGTTGCGCACGAGAAGAACGTCTCCCGCAAGGGCCATGTTGTTCCAGGCCTTTCCGTCCAGGGCCTGGATGCGTCCGAGGTCCGAGCCGGGGGTGTCGGGTTTAGCCTCGGGGCTGGCCTCTCGCAGGATGACCTCCCCCTCCTCGGTTTGTACGAGGAGCAGATCCCCCGAGCCAAGGACCTGCCCGTGCCCGTATCGTCCGCCCTTCCACATACGTCGCCCCTGCTCCAGGTCAGCACACTCCAGGATGCCATCGGATAACCCATAGGCGTAGGTGCCCCTCAGGACAACGTTGGTGAGCTTCGTTCGCAAGAGCCGGCGTTCATGCCAAAGCTCGCTGACCTCTAGCGGTCTTCCAGGGGCGGGTGTGAGCTGGAGCCGCAGAGCTCCAAGCCCATAGCCCTTGCTGATCAAGATTCCATCCGGGGGCAGAGGGACCGCCTGTGAGGCAGCCGAGGCCGCAGAACTGCCACTGGGCCATGGGTGCTCCCACAGGATCTTCCCGTCCGTAGGGTCATGGCCGGTGATGCTGCCCTCATTGACGGTCAGGATTTGGTCAAGGCCGGCCAAGGTGGCTCGGGTCGGCGACGCATAGCTCTGCTGGCGGCTCGGGCTCTCCCAGAGGACATCCCCCGTGAGTGCATCGAAAGCCGCCAGGCCGACCTGCTTGCCGCTAGCGTCGCCTCCCCCAGGAATAATGAGCATCCCATCGGTCACCAGGGGTGAGTTGGCTCGACCATAGAGGACGTTTTGGGTCTCCTGCTCCTGTGTGACCCCGTACTCAAGTTGCAGATCGTGCTCCCAGATCAAGGTCCCGGTATCGGCAGCGACACACACAAGGCGCCCACGCGGACCGTGGCCATAGACTCGCCCTAGAGCGATGGATGGTGTGCAGCGCGGGCCTGGACCAGCGAGGCTGTGGTCGAATGCTCCCGGCCAGTCATGGGCCCAGAGTAATTCTCCCGTGGTCAGAGAGTAGCCGTAGAGTCCCGTTGTCCCATCGCGCTCCTCCATGGTGACCGCCAGCCCTCCCTGCACGGCGAAACCAGACCAGCCTTTCCCCACGGCTTGCCGCCACAGGAGCTGAGGCGGATGCGTCCTCCAGTCGGGAACGAGGTCCACGCCATCCGCCCGCCCACGACGATCTTGGCCCAGGAACCCGGGGTAATCCAGAGGACCTGCCTGCTCGCCAATTGCCGGCATCACGACCGGGCTCTGGGTGAGTTGACGCGGAGTATCGGGGACGGCCCAGCGCCACGAGAGGTCGGGAATCATGTACCCGCTGAAGCCCCTAAACCGCACGCACGAGAAGAACACGGCCAAACAGAGTGGGGGGGCAAGCAACCAGGTCAGGCGGGAGCGTCGCTCAAGGCCGCCACCCAAAACGATCCAGCCCCAGTGGATGACCAGGCCAATCGCGATGGCAATGAAGCTGAAGGAGTTGCGTAGCCCCTGATCGCCATGGGCATCACTGACACGCAACCAGATTACGTAAGCGGCGAGGCCTACCCAGAGCAACCGGAGCGGGAGCGGGGCGCACCTCACTGTGAGAAGCCCAATGCTCGAACGGCTCGTCGAAGGGCTGAACAGAGAATGTGCGCCTCCCTCATGTTGAAGCTGAGCGGGGGCTTGATCTTTATCACGTTGTGCTGAGGGCCGTCTGTGCTGAGAAGGATGCCGCGCTCCCTGAGGTGGGAGATCACCCGCTCCGCCCCAGTTGCATCAGGCTGGGGGCTATCGCCTGGGATGACCCACTCGATGCCCAGGTACATCCCGGCCCCGCGCACGTCGCCCATGGCCGGGGTCGTCTCCGCCAGGGCTTCAAGTTCCTGCTTGAGCCAGGCGCCCACCTTGACGGCTCGCTCGCGGAGCCCCTCCTGCTCGATGGTGTCGAGGACTGCGCCGGCCACGGCACAGGACACGGGGTTGCCACCAAAGGTATTGAAATACTCCATCGTGGGATCAAAGGCGCGCGCAATAGCTGGGGTGGTGACCACGGCGGCTACCGGATGACCGTTCCCCATGGGCTTGCCAAGCGTGACGATGTCGGGGACTACCCCTTCGCGTTCGAAGGCCCACCAGTGGCTGCCCACACGACCAAAGCCTACCTGGACCTCATCCGCAACACAGACGGCGCCGCTGGCCCTTGCCTGCGAATAGACCGAAGCGAGCCACCCCGGCGGGGGAACGATCTGGCCACCACAGCCAATCAGAGCCTCAGCGAATAAGGCCGCAGGGGCAAAGCCTCTTGCCCCGAGCCCCTCGAGCACATCCGTGAAATGAGCTGCGTAGGCCGCGCCCGACCCCTCGCCGGTGTGTCGGCCGCGGTACGAGTCAGGGAGGGGCAGGACGCCCACCCAAGGCGGGGGGCCACTGCCTCCGGGACCGGAGTGCTTGTAGGGGGAGACGTCGATCATGGCCGAAGTGTTGCCGTGGTACCCGCCCTCCACGGAGATGACGCCCCTCTGGCCCGTCGCGGCGCGAGCCATGCGTAGGGCCAGCTCACCGGCTTCACTCCCGGAGTTCACGAAGTAGCAAACGCTCAATGGGTCGGGGAAGAGACCGCTCAGCCGCTCGGCGAGTTGGACGACTTCAGTGTGAAGGTAGCGCGTGTTGGTGTTCAGTGTCTGAGCCTGACGGTGCGCCGCCTCCACCGGGGCCGGGTGGGCGTGGCCCAGGTGGCACACGTTATTCACTGCGTCCAGATACGCTTCGCCGCCCTCGTCAAACAGGTAGGTCCCCCGCCCGCGCACGATGTGCAGAGGGCGCTCGTATGAAATGGACAGCGTGGGGCCCATGTGTCGCTCACGAAGCTCTTGGATGTCGCCCGCGGCCAGAGCCGAGGCGTTGCCGCTCGGCGCTGGCAGTCCGCACGCTTCCAGCAGGTGAAGGAATGCGTGCCGTGGGTCCAGGGAGGCCAACTTCTCCAGGGCTCTCCAGGAGGGTGCCTCGCTGATCCGCAGGTAGCTATCCGAATCGTGATCCGCGCCATCCGAGGCCGATACGACGACGCTCTGTACGAGCCGCATGCCAAGTGCGGGAAGAATCACCGCCAACTCCCTCTCCGTCAGCGGCGAGCTCTCGTGAAACCCCGACACGATCTCTGCCAGGCCTTCGAGAGGCTTGTCGTTGCCGTGGATCGCATAGGCGCAGGCTATGGCAAGGTCAAAGACTCGAGGACCCCAGGTCACGTCACCGAAATCGATCACACCCGCGACCCGCGGTTCGCCGTCGCCCTCCGGGACAATGAGGTTGTGGTCATTGGCGTCCCCGTGGAGGATTCCCTGGGGCAACTCGGACAGAATGGGCAGCACCTCGGCCGCGAAGAGCAATTGAAATCGCTGCAGGGCATCGAGGGCGGCGGGGCTTGTCGCGCGCCGTTCCAGCCGGTCGAGAAGGGAAGGCGTGAGGTCAAAGGTCCATGAGGCCTCAGAGAGATCCCAGCGGCGGGCCGGGAGCGGTGCGGGTTCAGGTAAGCCACTCAAGGCCCCACAAGCTCGCCCCAGGAGCTGGCCAAGGGACCGCAGCAGTGCTGGGCCACGCTCGGAAATCCGCGCGAGAGGCTCGCCGTCCACCCAGGTCAGGAGCCGGATGCGGTGAGCGTTCCCGGATTCAAGAGTGACGCTGGGAGCCAGACCGCCCTGGAGATCCGGGCAGAGGGTAGGGGCCACACCCGGGACCTGCTCCGCAAGGCACTTGAACGCCTCGTTTTCCAAGTCGAGCAGAACCGTTGGCTGGGCTGCATGGGCCACCTTGAAGACGAAGGTGTCTCCCTCGGGGGTGGCCACCCGGAAATTCCGGTCCACGTGGCTGGGCAGATCCGTCAGCTCTCCGGTTACCCCAAAGATGCTCTCCAGGATGGAGCTTGCCTCCTTGCGACCCAGTACCGGCGCCTGTGGCCGCTCGGTCGATGTCTGAGTGGGGGGGGGACCCATGGGGAAGATCGTCACCTCTACAGGCACCATCCGCAAGGCGGCCTACCGCCCCTCAAATATCGGAGACCAATAGCGCCAGAACCAAGAAGGCAAACAGCAACAGCGCGGCCCAGAGAGCTGACTTTCCGGAAGGCAGCGGCTCTCCGACCGGGCCTCCGGGCCGGTGGACGCGCGCGACCCAAGCGCCTAGGCCGCCCGCCACTCCAAGGGCGCTGCCGGTCACGGCTGCCCACAGGCTCTGAACGCTTGCGCCCAAGCTCAGGGCTAGGCGTTTGCCCGCCCTGCGGTAGAACCAATCTGTGTCGAGGTGGATGGCGCGTATTTCCGGGGGTTCCAGATGCACCTTGTACATGAAGATGAACGCTGCGAGAGCAAACAGGAGTAGCTGCAACTGGGTGACCACGTGGGTCACGTTGTAGGGCTCGAAGTCCACGGCGTATGGCAGGAGGGCATACAGTGGCTCGTACCACACGCCCAGCCCCACGCAGAGGGCGGCGGCGCAACCCATGGCCAGCAGCATGTTGAGTGGTGCCTCTCGAGTGCGTAGCCCCCGGTCGTGCCCAAAGAAACCATAGAAGGGAATCTTGATGCCGGAGTGGTGCAGCACGCCTGCGGATGCGAAGAGCAGGACGAGGAAGGCACCGAGGTGATGCTCCTCCGCGGCGGCCGTCAAGATCATGGACTTGGAGACGAATCCGCTGAAGAGGGGGAAGGCGGAGATGGAGGCTGCGCCTATGAGACAGAAGAAGGTCGTCCACGGCATGGACTTGTACAGTCCACCCAGGTCCGTGGCCTTGGTCGTGCCCGTGCGGTGCAAGACGGCACCCATGGTCATGAAAAGGAGGGCCTTGTAGAGAATGTGAGCGAACGCGTGGGCCGCCGTGCCGTTGAGGGCCAACTCGGTGCCGATTCCCACCCCAACCACCATGAATCCCAACTGGTTGTTGAGGCTGTAGGCCAGGACCCGGCGGAGGTCGTTCTCCAAGACCGCGAAGAAGATCGGGAATGCCGTCATGGCGGCCCCGATGGGGATCAGGATGTCGGTCCCCGCATAACCCCGGGCAAGCGCGTAGATGGAGAGCTTAGTGGTGAAGGCGGAGAGAAAGACGGTTCCCGTCGGGGTGGCCTGCGGGTAAGCATCCTGCAGCCAGTTGTGCAGGAGTGGGAAGGCCGCCTTGATGCCGAACCCGAGGAAGATCAGTTGAGTGCCCGTACTTCCGAGCCCTAGATGGCCGAACGCCAGTGAGCCGCTCTCCTCGTAGTGCATGATGGCGCCCGCCAGCAGCAAAACCCCCGAGAGGACCTGAACCACCAGGTAGCGCAGGCCCGCCCGGTGTGCCTTCTCCGTGCGCGATGCCCAGATCAGGAACACCGAGGTGATGGCCGTGAGCTCCCAGTAGATGAACAGGGTGATCAGATCCCCCGCGAAGACCGCGCCGATTCCGGCTCCGGCGTAGGCGAGACCGCTGACCTGCTGGATCCGGTCCTTGACGTGCAGGGAGTACAGCACGCTCAAAAAGGCGGCCAGGTGGAAGATGATGCCGAAGATGCGGGACAGCCTGTCGACCCGCACCGGCTGGAGCTCGTAGCCGAGGAACTCAAGGTTGAGGCTGTACTGGTCGGGGAGGGCCAGCAGTTGCGCAAGCCCCAAGACCGGCAGCAGCAGCATGTAGAGTCCCGCCACACGCCCGCGTAGGAACGGCACAAGTAGGGCGCCGAGGATCAAGATCATCCCCGGGGGGAGGTTCTCAATCATAGTAGTCCTCCTCGCGCCTCAGGAATTTGCGCAACTGGCCCGCGATGAGCACGAGACCGACGTAGCTGAAGAATCCATAGAGGGCGTGAAACCCCGTGATATTCTCGAAGCCATAGTGTCCGTGCTTGCTGTAGAACAGGTCGGCCGCGACGGCCGCCACGCACAGAACGATCGTCAGCGCAATCAGTCGCCGTACGTTCTTCGGACGCTCGGGCCAACCGGGCTCGTCACCCGTGGGCGGTGGGGGATTCTGGGGGGGGTGAGGTTCCATTTCAGCGGAGAACCATGAGGTCCAGGAGACCCTTGAAGAAGGGAACGCAGAAGAAAAGCGCCACCGTTCCCAGGGCTGTCGCGCACAGGGGGATGACGCACAGTGCGGGAGCCTCATTCACTGCGCCCCAGAATCCGGGCTTCTCTGGATGGCTCTCTGTGGCATCACCAGAGGCCGCCTCAGGCTCTGCATCCGCGGCTTTGCAGAAGAAGGCGCGTGCCACGATGGGCATCAAGTATCCAATACTGAGTAGCGAGCTCAGCATCAGGACACCGATGAAGATCGGCATGTGGGCCTCCGCGGCGCCCATGGCTAGAAACCACTTCGACCATGCACCTCCCATGGGAGGCAAGCCGATGATGCTCAGGGAACCGACCAAGAAAGCGCCCATGGTGAACGGCATCCGGCGCCCGATACCATCCATCTCCCGGATGTCCTTCTTGTGGGTAGCGACATAGATGGCCCCAGCGCAGAAGAACAACGTGATCTTCCCCATGGCGTGCATTGGGATGTGCAGGGCGGCTCCGGTGACCCCGGCCGTCGTCGCCAGGGCTGCACCCAGCACGATGTAGGCCAACTGACTGATGGTGGAGTAGGCCAAACGGGCCTTGAGGTTCGTCTTGGTAAGAGCGATGACGGACGCGCTGAGCAAGGTGAATGCCGCGGCATACATGAGCCACAATGAGGCCCCTTGCTCCGTCAGGAAGTCGATGCCGAAGATGTAGACCACAACCTTCAACACGGTGAACACCCCGGCCTTGACGATGGCCACCGCGTGCAGGAGGGCGCTAACGGGTGTGGGGGCAACCATGGCCGCTGGCAACCACCTGTGAAATGGCATGAGCGCGGCCTTGCCTGCTCCGAAGGCGAAGAGGCCAAGCAGTACGGCCACCATCGGGCCCTCCGCCTTCCCCGCCAGGATCCCACCAGGCCGAAAATCGAGGGTGCCCGTCATCCACCAGGTGGTCACCACTGCGAGTAGCAAGAACGCCACGGACGTGAAGATCAGGTTCCCCAGATAGACGCGTCCCGCCTTGCGCGCCTCATCATTGCCGTAGTGGGTGACCAGGGGGTAGGTCGAAAACGTCAGGAGCTCGTAGAAGAGGAATAGGGTCAGGAGGTTGCCCGCGAAGGCGATGCCGAGAGCCGCGAAGATGGCCAGCGCGAAACAGGCGAAGAAGCGCGTCTGGTTCTGCTCCCCGTGGCCGCGCATGTAACCGATGCCATAGACCGCCGTGGGGATCCAGAGGCCCGAGGCAACCAGGGCATAGAGCATCCCAAGGGGCTCAAGGCGGAAGGCAATCGGCAGACCCGCCAAGACCTCCACAACTTCCAACTCCACGACCTGCCCGGCGAGCACGAATTGGAGGATCCCCAGCACGCAGGAGAAGGTGCTCAGGGTTGTGATGATAGTCACTGCTTCCCGGACGTTTGGCCAGCGGCCACAGAGGCTCACTCCCAATGCACCCGCCAGAGGCAGGCACAAGGCCCAGAGCAGGAGGGACTCTGGGCTCACGGGGTCACCCCTAGGAGGGCGCGGGCAGCGGCGCTTGCACCGCCAACCGTCACGTCCGTCCAGATCCCAAAGACCAAGGTGGCGCCGATAAGAATCCAGGTGGGCAGCCAGGACGTCCAGGGCACCTCGCAGACCTCATGCTCGGGTACGCCGAAGAAGGCGGTCTCAACCAAACGCCAAACATAGACGACCGCGATGAGGGAGCTGAGAAGGATCAGTACGCTGACCGCATACCAGCCCCGCTCGAGGGCGCCGACCACCAGGTACCACTTGGAGATGAAGCCCGCCGTCCCCGGCACACCGATCAGGCTCAGCCCCCCGACGACAATGGCTGCCATGGTGAGGGGCATCTTGCGGCCTAGCCCGCTGATGGCGTTTACCGACGAGGAGCCCGTGCGCATCACGACACAGGCCACCGCCAGGAATAAGCCGCCTTTCATCAGCGCATGATTGAAGAGGTGCACGATGCCTCCGGTCAAACCGGTTTCCGAGGCCATACACAGGCCCAAGGTCATGTAGCCGATCTGGGCAATGCTCGAGTAGGCCAGCAGTCGCTTGAGGTCGGTCTGGAATACAGCGGCGAGTGAGCCAGCGAACATCGCGGCAATGGCGAGGGGCATCAACAGCCAGTGCAGATGCAGTGCGTCGAAGACAAAGGCGGCCCCGAAGACCGTGAAAATAATCCGAGCCAGTAGGTAGTAGGAGACCTTGGTCGCCGTGGCTGCGATGAACGCCGAGACCGCGGCCGGCGCGTGGGTGTAGGCGTTGGGTAACCACTGGTGGAGCGGAAAGACGGCCAACTTGATACTGCCACCCACCATGAGGAACGCAAACCCAGCCAGTATGGTGCGCGAACCCAGCAGCTCCGGGAGGCGCAAGGCCAGGTCATTCATGTTCAGCGTGCCCGTCACCTGGTACAGGAATCCAATGCCCACGAGCAGGAAGGTGCCGCCGATGGTGCCCATGACCAGATAGGAGAACGCCGCCGTCAGAGCCTGGCGGTTCTTTCCAAGACTGATGAGCGTGTAGGACGAGAGGGAGGTGATCTCCACAAAGACAAAGACGTTGAACAGGTCCCCGGTAGAGGTGATGCCCAGCAAGCCTGCAAGGCACAAGAGGAGCGCCGCGAAGTACAGGTGAGCCTTGCCTTCCGGCAGGGACGTATCGGTGAGGATGACCCCGGAAGGAAAGACAACCGAGGCGATGGCGGTCACGATCACCAGCAGATACGCGTTCAACGCGTCGAGCCTGTACTCGATGCCAAGCGGTGGGTCCCAGCCTCCCATCGCATAGGTGATGACGCCCCCGGTGTGCACACGCTCCAGAAGGGTCAGGGCCATGCACAGACAGGCCCAGGCGACGATTGAGGTCCAGGCCCGGACCATGCGGGTCTGCCTCAGGAGCAGGCAGACCGGAGCCGCCAGGAGCGGCAGCACCACGATCAGAGCGCTCAGGTGTTCGCTCATGACCCGGCCCTGTTTTGGCGTTGCAGTTCGTCCTCTTCAACGGTGCCGTAGGCTTCGCGGATGCGAATCACCAAGGCCAGGCCGACCGCCAGGGTCGCCACACCAACCACAATGGCGGTCAGCATGAGGACGTGTGGTAGCGGGTTGGAGTAGACCTCGCTTCCATCTGCACCCTCGGGAATGATCGGAGCCGTTCCACCGGTGACCTTCCCCATGGAGACGTAGAACAGGATGACCGCCACCTGAAAGATGCCCAAGCCGATGAGCTTCTTGACCAGGTGGTCACGGGCAATGACCGTGTACAGGCCGATCATCATCAGGAGCACGACACCCCAGTAGTTCCAGATACCCAAGGCCTCCATCAGGCGCGTCCCCGGCCAGCCATGGCGTAGAAGATGGCCAACATGGTGGCGGCCACAGTGAGGCCGACCCCCAGTTCGATGATGAGGATGCCCAGGTGCTGTCCATGCATGGGGCTGTGATGGTCCAAGACCCCATAATCCAAGAACCGCCCGCCGCGGAGAATGCAGCTAACCCCCACGCCCCCGTACACGAGCAGTCCCAGGGCCACGGCACGCTCAA
The DNA here is from genome assembly GCA_012959525.1 of Planctomycetota bacterium. GTDB lineage: Bacteria > Planctomycetota > UBA1135 > UBA1135. The sequence goes on along the minus strand of DUDB01000020.1, from coordinate 121,742 downwards.
CGATGGACCAGGGCACAACCTGCTGAAGAGCTTCAAGCCCAAAGATCAAGCCGAAGAGAACGAAGCCTGCGGCGAAGATGACACCGGCCTGGAATCCACCGCCCGGCCCAAAATCCCCGTGAAACTGAACGTACAGGGCAAAGAGCAGGATCAGTGGAATGAACGCCTTGGAAGCCACACGCAGAAGAACCTTTTCGCGCATTCGCATGGGGGGCTTGATGCTCACGCGTCCCCTCCCTTGAGCTCATCTTCCGAAGGCTCGATTTGGATCTCGTCCTCTCGCTTGCGGCGTCCCAACAGCAGAGCCATGACCCCAACCCCCGCCGTGAAGATGACCGCGGTTTCACCCAAGGTGTCGAAACCCCGGTAGCTGGCCAGAACGGCGGTCACAATATTTGGGATGCCGAACTCTGCGTCCGTCCCGGCGACGTACTCCGGGGCCACGTGCTGGTGGATGGGGGCCGCGGGGTCGCCGTAGGCTGGCATGTCCAGCGTTCCGTAGATCAGCATCGCCCCCGTGAGCAAGACGACCACGAAGGGTCCCAAACGCGTGGGCTGCTGGTACTCCCGGCTGCCCGTCAGCGCCAGCGCACCAATCATCAAGACCGTGGAGATCCCCGCACCCACGGCAGCCTCCGTGAAGGCCACGTCCACCGCATCCATCAGGGTGAACAGGCTTGCGCATAGCAGGCTAAAAATGCCGCTCAACATGGCCGCTGCAAAGAGGTCATTCAGGCCGACGATAGTGACGGCGGTAATGAGCAAGAGCCCAAAGAGCAGGATCTCAATCCACATCGGCGGGCTCCTCGTCACTCGACTGCACGCGCACCCCATGTGCATAGGCCGCCTTGAGAAGCGCGTGGCTCGACACCGGACCTACCAGGGCCATGAACAGGCCTATCATGGCCAGTTTGACTGTGACGAGTCCGAGTCCGGCCTGCAGCATGAGGCCGAGGAGTATCGCCCAGGACCCGAGGGTGTCGTTGATTCCGGCGGCGTGGGCCCGCGTGTAGACGTCCGGCAGTCGTAGTAGGCCCAACCCGCCAACGACACACAGTAGCGAGCCGCCCACGAGAAGCACCCAGCTCAAGGCGTCCACGATCATCATGGCTGCGCCCGCGTGTGATCTTCGCCTAGGCTGCCGAAGCGCGTGTACTTGAGGACTGCGATCGTTCCGACAAAGTTCACCAGGGCATAGACCAGGGCCAAATCGAGCCACTCTGGCCGACCCGACCAGAATCCGGCCACGGCAATCAGCAGCACCGTCTGGGTTCCCATGGCATTGACGGCCAAGATGCGGTCAAAAACCGTTGGCCCAAGCCCTCCTCGGACCAAGGCCAGGCACATGGTGACCAGGATTCCAATGAGCGCGGCGGTGAACATCACCCCTGCCCCTCCAGCCTCGATACCCTCCGGCCCATCTCGCCTTCCTGAACGCCCTCTGCTGCAGACCGAGTCAAAGCGTGCACAAGTAGATCCTGGCCTCTCAGGTCAAGCGTGATCGTCCCCGGGGTCAAGGTGATCGAGTTGGCATAGATCACCCGTCCTAACTCCGTGGCTTGATCGGCTTGGACCCGAATCAGGTGCGAGTGAACCGTCGGCGCGGAGCCGACGATCAGGCGCGCCACATCTAGGTTGGACTTGACTATCTGGAGCAATAACCACGGCAGGTAGCCCAGGCTCCGGAGGGCCAACCCGTAGTCCAGCGGTTGCTCTCCGACCACGCGGTCCATGCGCCTGGAAATCCCGAACACGGCCAGGCAGGACAGGGCCCCAAAACCTACGATCAGCGGCTCCCCGTGCCCTGACCAGAGACCCCAGGCCACAACGAGAACAAGCAAAGAGGAGAGAATGCGCGGCATAGTTGAGGGGGAAATGATCCCAACTCCGATGCCCGGAGACAACCCCCCAGACCCGAGAGGGGCTCGCGCTGCAGCACTTGCGACGAGCGCCGAGCCCGCGACCTTCAGGAGCAGAGGTCAAGCGCTCCGCTTTCGGAGCGGCCTCCTCCAGCAAAGGTAGTGGCTCCCCGAGCAAGACTCGAACTTGCGACAAACCGGTTAACAGCCGGTTGCTCTACCAACTGAGCTATCGGGGACTCCAAGGGAAAGGTACCTCTAGGCGGTGAAGTGTCAAGGTCCGCGGTCATGATCCCCGGATCTGGAGGCTCAGGAGACAGGACCAATCACGGCTCCCTGGGGAAGGGACTCCAACCGGAAATCCTCCAGCCAGTCAGAGGCCGTAGCCCTGCTGACCCCATCCAATCCCACGCTCGACGCAACCCAGGACAGCACCTCAGATGCCTTCCATCCGCCTTCTCGTAGCCGCCTCAGGGAGAGGGAGTCATGGCGCTTAGCGAGTCGCTGCCCCGTGCCGTCGATAACCAACGGCACGTGGTACCAGGCCGGGGAGGGAAGCCCCAAGGCCCGCTGGAGGTGGATCTGCCTCGCAGTGGACGAGAGGAGGTCGTCTCCCCGTAGGACGTGATCTACTCCCTGGTCCGCGTCATCGACGACCACGGCAAGCTGATACGCGGCGCGACCGTCCTTGGTGGTGACGGGAAAGTCACCTACTGTGGCCGAGACGTCCTCGACGTAATCCCCCCAGATGCCATCTCGAAACGAGCACTCCCCCGGTGGGATCTTCATGCGCCAGGCGGCACCCCGACCCGTCGCCTCCATGGCTGCCTCACGACTGTCAAAACGCCCCCGGCAGGTTCCGGGGTAGAGGCCCGGCTCGGCGCCCCCCGGCCCCTGCGGAGTCTCGGTCGGGTGTGGTGCGCTCGCCGCCTCCGCTAGTTCCTTGCGAGTGCACGTGCAGGGATAGAGATGCCCGTCCGACCACAGCTTGGTAAGCGCGTCCTCGTACAACTGAAGGCGGTCACTCTGGCGCACAATCTCGCCGTCCCAATCAATCCCGAGCCAGTGCAGGTCTTCAAGTACCGATTGCTCGGCGCCCTCCACGCAGCGGTCCGCGTCCAGATCCTCCATGCGCAGAATGATCTCACCGCCCTGGGACCTCGCCTGCCACCAGGCAAGAAGGAAAGAACGAGCATGCCCCAGGTGCAGGTCACCGCTGGGGCTGGGGGCAAGCCGACCGCGCACCGGACTAGTAGCGGTAGCGATCCGGCTTATACGGCCCATCCTTGGGGATGCCCAGATAGCTGCTCTGGTCGTCCGTCAGAACGGTTAAGCGTACGCCGAGCTTCTCAAGGTGTAGGCGAGCCACGCGCTCATCCAGATGCTTGGGCAGGGTGTAGACCTTATTTTCGTACAGGTTGGCGTTTTGGAACAGCTCAACCTGAGCCATCACCTGGTTGGTGAAGGAGTTTGACATGACGAAACTGGGGTGGCCCGTAGCGCAACCCAGGTTCAAGAGGCGCCCCTCGGCCAGGATGATGACTGCGTGGCCATCGGGGAACGTCCACTGGTCCACCTGGTTGGCGTGCTCCAGGGTGTTCTTGATGTTGGTCCGCTCGATACCCTCGAAGGCGGTCAAACCCGCGATGTCGATCTCGTTGTCAAAGTGGCCGATGTTGCCCACGATGGCGTTGTGCTTCATGTCGGCCATGTGCTGGGCCGTGATGATGTCCTTGTTGCCCGTTGTCGTGATGAACAGGTCCGCCTCGCCGACCACGTCCTCAATGCGAGCCACCTGGTAGCCTTCCATGGCAGCCTGCAACGCGCAGATGGGGTCAATCTCCGTAATTACCACCCGGGCACCCTGGCCAGCCAGGGACTGGGCGCAGCCCTTGCCCACGTCGCCATAGCCGCAGATGACTGCGATCTTGCCGGAGAGCATGACGTCGGTGGCGCGACAGATGCCGTCCACCAGACTGTGGCGGCAGCCGTAGAGATTGTCGAACTTGGACTTGGTGACCGAGTCATTAACGTTCATCGCGGGGAACAGCAGTTCGCCACGCTCAACCATCTGGTACAAGCGGTGCACACCGGTGGTTGTCTCTTCGCTGACGCCCTTGATCTCGTCGGCAAGGGCGGTCCACTTGCCGGGGCTAGACTCCAGGCTCTCGCGCAGGAGGGCCAGGAAGACCATCCATTCTTCGGAGTCACCATCGGAGTCCGCGGGGACGGCGCCAGCCAGCTCGTAATCACGGCCCTTGTGGACGAGCATGGTGGCGTCTCCGCCATCATCCAAGATCATGTTCGGAGCGCTACCTTCCGGCCAAGTCAGGGCCTGATTCGTGCACCACCAGTACTCCTCGAGGGTCTCGCCCTTCCAGGCAAAGACCGGCACGCCGGAGGGCGCTTCCACACTTCCATTGGGGCCCACGGCAACGGCCGCGGCGGCATGGTCCTGGGTGGAGAAGATGTTGCAGCTGGCCCAGCGCACTTCTGCGCCCAACTCAACCAGCGTCTCAATCAGAACCGCGGTCTGAATGGTCATGTGCAGCGACCCGGTGATGCGCGCCCCCTTTAAGGGGAACTTGCCTTGGTACTCCTCCCGGAGCGCCATCAGGCCTGGCATCTCGTGCTCGGCCAGGACTATTTCCTTGCGGCCATAATCCGCCTGGGACAGGTCTTGTACCTTGAAGTTCTGCACGCTGCTGGGGGAGGTTGAGGTCATGGCTAGGGGGTCGATCGGTAGGAAGGGCTAGAGTTGTGAGTTGACGGGGGTGGCGCGCTAGAGAGCGGGGATTTCCTGCTCAAGAACCTGGATCTCGATTTCCCCCGCTGGGAGTACGATGTTCTCAACGGCACCCACTTGCAGACCCAAGAGGCCCGCGGCGAGCGGGGCCCGGTAGGAGACCACCTGGATGCCCTGCCATTGCTCTCCGTCCCACGGCCCTAGGATGACGATCCGCTCTTCGTTGCCGCTCTCAAGCTCGCGGTAGCGGACGATGGAGCCCGGGCAAACCGTGTCCACGGGAATGGCAACCTCTTCAAGCAGCCCGGCCAGTCGAAGCTCTTCTTCGATCTCCATAGCGCGACCCGTAAGGGTGCGTTGCTCAGCAATGGCGGCCTCCCACTCGGAGTTCTCAGACAGGTCGCCAAATGACGCAGCCCGCCCGATGGCCTCCTGGTTGGCGGGGATCTTCTCATCCACCAGAACCCGTAGCTCAGCAGAGCGACGCTCCAAGCCGGCCTTGGTGGTCCAGATAGTTTCGCCCTCCCAGAAGGGGCCACTCTGACCTGCGTAGAAATGGCGATCCCGGTCGATGCAGATCTCGGTGACCATGTGGTCGATCTCCGATTCCACGCCGCGCTTTATCAGGGTGTTGACGCCGCGCAGGGTGCCGTCATCGGCCTCCGCTAGGAGAGTCCTGAGCAGGGGGTCTGTGCCGCCCGCCAGGAGCTCTGTGAGGCGCCCACATACTCGGGTCATCTGCGGATTGCCGCGCTTGCTGCGGTACAGGTTCGTGGCCAAATTCAAGAGTGCGTGAGCCCGTTGAGGCCTCGTGGGGAAGCCCTCGCTCAGTTCTTGCCGTTCAAATATACCGGCCAGCGAGACCAGTAGTGCTGGCGCACGGTGTGGGCGGGCCAAGAGACCCGCGTAGTGAACGGACATCGCATCCTGGCGGTTTTCCTTGAGGAGCCTATCGACGAGTGGCCGCACCTGACCGTCTCCCGCATGGGGGAGGTGCGCGCAGACCTCGTCCAACCAGGTCTCGCCCAAGAGTTCGGGCATTACGTCGAGCGCACGCTCCTGGTCTTTCACGCTGGGCAGGTCCCTGAACAACTGCCACAGGGCCGGGGGAGTGGCGGGGTCCGCCGGGGTCTCAGCATCAATCAGGGGCGCTAGGGCCTCAGCGAGCTGCGGGGGCGATTCGCCCCGCTTGGCCCGTAGCAGCAGCCAGACCGCGACACGATCTTCCAGCGGCTCGCTGTCCATCAGCGCGTGCTCCTCGAGCACCCCAAGGGCCATCTCGACCAGGGCCTCATCGGTTGTTCCGCCCGTCAAGAGGTCCCGCACCTTGGAGTGGGCCTGAGCCAGCCCAGAAGCGCGCTCAAGGGTCTTGCGCAGAGTCTGCATGGGATCCTTGGCCGTGAGCAAAAGTGAGATGATGGACTTCTGGGGCGTTCCCGTCACCTCGAACCACTCCGAGTTCTCAGCGAGCTTGCGGGCCTTGCGCCACCAGGCGGACCAGGCGCTCCCCTCGACTCCGATCCCCATCATTGCGTTCCGCACAGCCGCGGTCGTGGCTCGGCCATTGTGGGTCGCCGTAATAGCCCTAAGGGCATCGAGGGGGTCCTTCTTCGCCTCCTTGATGACGCCCTCCGGATCCCGAAAATGACGCCCACGTAGATCCGCCTCCCGCAGGGGTTCGAAGATCTCAACCGCCGCGTGCAGCGGGAAGGTGTCCTCGCGCTTGTTCCAAAAGCGGACCTTCATCTCTAGGCGGGCCGGGGTGACCTCCTGAATCTCTCCGGAACCCCAACCACCCGGGTGGTAGACGAGGGCACCCTTCTCGAAGGCGCACAACTTGGCGAAGGATCTCCACGGCCCTCGCAGATCCGCGCCGCCTGCACGCAATCCGGTGAGCTCACAGTAGGGCTCGAACCAAACTTCCTCGGCCCAGGCGGTCTGCGCTGCTTCCATCAGGATCTCCGTCAAATCGGCGGGGTTCCCGCCGGCAACGAGAGCCGTGCCAGCCAACCGGGCGGCGTCCGAGTGTCGACCTTCCTCGGTGAGGGCCAGCGAGTGGTCATGAGCTTGCTTGGTGCGACTGGCCATGCGCTTCTTGGTGCCGGCCAAGCGGATGGCATCCAGCAAGTCGTCAATGGGCTCCCCTGAACCAATCAGTTCCTGCCAACCCTCATCAAATTCCTGCCACTTCTCTTGGCTGACGAAAATGGGAAGTCTCATGGGTGCCGACCTAAGCGCAAATGGGAAAGATGGAGGCCCTTCAAAAGTGAACGATTTGTCCGGGCATGAATGCGCCTCCGGAGACGAAACACGTTTCGTTCCCCCCGGAGGCGTACTAGCGCCCATTATGCGCTCTGGTGGCTTGGAATTCCACCCCAACAGAGGAGCTACGGACCCCGGGATTAGCCATCCAGGGCCAGGAGAGCCCCCTTGAGATAGCGCGACCGCGGGAATTCAGGCCTCTGTGGATGATCTGGCCCCGCACCCATGATTTCCAAAACCTTGATCCCCCGTTCGGCCCTCCTTGCAGCCTGGAAGCAGATGCCCAGGAACTGGGCCAATTCCAGCGCTCCGGAGCAGGAGAACGTGGCCACGAGGGCGCCGGGTGCAGCGGCCTGAAATGCCAGAGCATTGAGGTCGAGGTACTTGCGCTTGCCTTCCTCCATGCGCGCGCGACCGGCAATAAGCTTGTGGGGGTCGACGATCAGGAGATCGGGCCGCCGCGCCTCTTCGCAGACGCCACGCAGCACATTGAAGGCGTCGCGGTGGATGAACTCGACATCGACTCCGGCCTGACCGGCAGCGAGCGCACCCCGGCGCAGGGCCTCCTCGTCCAGATCTACGGCCCGGACGCGGCGCGCCCCCTGAACGGCTGCGGGGACGGAGAAGCCACCCGCATTGCAACACAGGTCAAGGACGTCGCGACCATTTGCCAACTGGGCGACTCGCTGGCGGTTGTCCCGCTGGTCGCAGAACCAGCCCGTCTTGTGCCCGCGGCCCGGCGTAATGGGGAACCCAACTCCATTCTCCTCAATCCACACGTCCGGGCCTTCCGGGGGCTCGGTGTGCTCCATTCCTTCTAGCCTTGCGGCGGACTTGGGGATGCGGTGGACCACCTCTGCGTCCGGATCGATCTGGCCAAGAACCCACTCGATGTCCTCACGCAGGGACCAGAAGCCCAAGCAGTGGTACTCGCAAACAAAAATGGGCCCGAGCCGGTCGATGATGAGGCCCGACAGATCGTCCCCCTCTGCGTGGACAACCCGGTAGGCGCTGGTGGTCTCATGGAGACGCAGCACCCGGTGGCGCAGACGCAGGGCGCTGGCCACACGGCGCTGCAAGAACTCCCGGGGCCGGCGCAAGTCTGAGCGCTTGCCTCGCGAAAGCAGCCGGATTCGAATGTCCGAGGCCCCGTTGTAGAGCCCATGGCCCACAAACCGGCCCCTAGGATCAATGACCTCCACAAGAGCGCCATCCTCAGGAGTTTCCTGGGCGGGAACCTGACGGCCAAAGATCCAGGGCCCCCCAGGGAGGGTGTCGGTTTCGATGCGGAGGGTGGGGTAGGACATGCGGGACGAAATGGGCTGCGCAGGTGTGACCCCTACGATTGCGAGCCGGAGAGGCTACTCTGTTGCGCCCCATGCGCATCCCCATGGGCTGCACGAAATCCATGAACACCCTACGCCCCGTCCTAGTGCTCCTTCGCCGGTGCGGGAACGGTCTCGCATCCGCCCTCCTAGGCCTGGTTTGCGCGTCCCCAAGCCTTGCCGCTCAGGAAGTCATCGCTGTGCCCCCCTCCCAGCGGGCGCAGGCACAACTCGAGGTTCCTGTCCCTGGCCCCATTGCTCTGGTGGGGGCCTACGTGTACCCCATGAATGGGAGCCTAGAAGGGGGTCCCTCCACTGTGATCGTGAGAGGTGGGCGGATCGAGGCGGTGATTCCCAGCGGTCCCGACCACGAGCCCCAGGAACTTCCCAGCGATGCACAGGTCATCGATGTGAGTGGCCTGTATCTGGTGCCAGGACTGATTGACGGCGCGATCAGTCACGACCCGGATCATGACCCTCTCTACGTGTTGTCTTCGGTGACGACTGTGCGCGACACAGGTAACGACGTGGAACGGGTTCTGCTCGAACGCCTGCCGCCTGCTCGGGAGCGGGGACCTGGACCCGCCCTTTTGATCGCCGGCCCCATTATCGACAGCTCCACGGCCTCCTCGGGGCAGGCTCTCGTGCTTGCCGATGGCCCATCGGCTCGCAGTCGTCTCACTGAACTGTTGTCGATGATGGACTCCCGCGCTGAGTCCTTGGGAGTGGATAAGTCGGTCATGCGCCCGGACTTCCTGTGCTTCCACCGCGGACTACAACCCGACGCCTGGCGCGCCCTCATTGAGGTGGCCCATGGTGCCCCAAACTTGCAGGTATGGGGCCCGATGCCCCAGGGCGTCACCCGGGCGGAGATCCTCACCAGTGGGCAGGACGGGGTCATCGGTTTGCACCTCCTACTTTCGGCCGGGAAGGGTTGGCACGACGTGACCCAGAGCGACCTTGTGGCCGGCATCCAAGAGGTGAACCGGGGCCAACTGGGTATTACCCCACTCATGGGCGTGTTCGCTCGGATGCTTCAGAACCTGGAGGCCAGCGGGGAGAAGGCACTGGGTCTGGATCTCCTCTCTCCCACCTACGAGAGGCTCTGGAGGCAAGAGGCTCTCGTTTGGACGGTCCAAAGAAAGGAGAACCAGCTGAACGCTCTCACGACGCGCGCTCTGGCGTCCCAGCGGCGCGCGCTCCTTGAGCTGTGGCGCGGAGGAGTTGCGCTTGTCCCGGGAAGCGCTTGTCCCAACCCCTGGATTCCCCCTGGCATCGGCCTGGTCCACGAGCTCCAGCAGTGGGTCCGTGCTGGAATCCCCCCGCTTGAGGTTCTCCGCCTGGCCACCTCCGGCTCGGCCGAGCACCTTGCTCCTGATCGGGGTCGGATCATCCCCGGGCAGATCGCTGACCTGGCTATCCTTGCCGCTGACCCGGCCAAGGGCCTTGCAACCCTCAAGGATCCAGTCGGGGTCGTGCTGCGAGGAAGACACTTGAACCAGGAGGCTCTCCAGGCCATGCGGTCCGATGTTCGAGCCCGCCAAAAAACCACTCGCCGCCACCTTGAGCAGCCCTTTGAGGTGAGCCCCCCGGAGGTTCCAGTGGGGGACGTGGTCCTCACGGGCCGGGTACGGACCATGGCCTACGGCTCGCGGATACTCGCCGAGCGGTTCGCTGTCGTTCGAACCTACGATGGGGGAGTCACTTTCGCTTCACATCAGGTCTTCCCCGGCGATGACGGTTCTCCCGGAGCGGACGTTCACCTGACCCAGGTTTTCCGTGGAGGACAACTGCAGTCGTTCCAGTTTCGACGCGCCCAACGGTCCAATGGGGATCAGGGCACCTTAGCGGAGGGGGTCAGAGTGGGCACCACCACACGCATGGCCATTCGGCGACGCAACGCGGGGGGCATCGTGGATACCCAAACGGCGCAAGAATCCATCTCCCTCGTAGATGGCTCGGACATTCTGAATGCGCTGATTGTGGGACAGTTTGCACCGCTCGGGCCATTCTTCACTCTTGTGCTGACTGGGCCTGAGCTGGCGCCGGGCGTCGAGCAATGGCACCTGCAAAGCCATGAGCGGGACAACGGCCTACATGTGGCGACACGCGGCGGACGCGTCGCGCTGGCCTTGGGCCCGAACGGGATTCCCGTTGCCTTCCAGCGCCGGGTTGGCAGTGGCATCACTGAGCTGGATGTGAGCGAGATTCAGACCTTCGGAGGGCCAGGTCTGGCTCCAACACCGGGTCGCACCTTCGCCCCCCAGGAGGAGACAGCCGATGAAGGCCCAACCTCTGAGGCCTCAGGTTCCGACGACGGTTAGGCCCATGCCTCCCTCCGCGCGCATCTGCACCCCCCAGAATTCTGGGGTCCCCCCGGCGAGCCCTGGCGAGTTTAAGCCCTTGCAGATCGGCCGCCTGCGCCTGGACACACCCGTTGTCTTGGCACCCATGGCGGGCGTAACCAACTACCCCTTTCGGAGTCTCTGCCGCGAGTACGGTGCAGGCCTGTTTGTCTCGGAGATGATCACGGCCAGGGGCTTCCTGCTTGGCAACAGGCTGACCGCCAAGCTGGCAGCGATTCACCCTGGTGAACACCCGCGGTCCATCCAGATTTATGGCTCCGACCCCAAGGATTTGGGAGAGATGGTGGCGCGCCTGGTGGATGAAGGGATCGATCACATAGACATCAACTTCGGGTGCCCGGTCCCCAAGGTGACGCGCCAAGGGGGAGGTAGTGCCATTCCCGCCAAGCCCCGGCTCGTGGCGCGATTGGTTCGAGCGATGGTGGCGAGCGCCCAGGAAGTCCCCGTCACCGTCAAGATGCGTACCGGGATCGATCCTCAAACCTTGACCCATCTTGAGGCCGGCCGGGCCGCCCAGGAAGAGGGTGCTGCGGCTGTGGGCCTGCATGCCCGCACCGCATCCCAGCTGTACTCTGGCGACGCCGACTGGGAGGCCATTCGCCAACTAAAACAAGCCCTCAGGATTCCGGTCCTCGGCAACGGGGACGTCTTCGAGTGCTGGGACGCCCTGCGCATGTTGCGGGAGACCGGCTGTGATGGCGTCATCGTCGGGCGCGGCTGCCTGGGACGTCCCTGGCTCTTCGGCGAGTTCGTCTCCGTGTTCTCCGGAGAGGAGCCGGCGGCTCCTCCCAACCTCGGAGGCGTGCTGGATGTCATGGAAAATCACGGACAGCGTCTGACCGAGCTCTTTGGTGAAGAGCTGGGGGTCCGGCAGATGCGTAAGTGGACCTCCTGGTACCTGCGCGGGTTCAGGGGGGCCGCTGGGGTGCGCGCGCAATTGTCGCGCCTGGGTGCCATGGACGAGATGCGCCCCCTTGTCACACCGCTGGGTCTTGACCAGCCCTTCCCGCTCCAGGCTCTGCGTGCATCCAGGGCCAAGGGAAGCCGCACCCAGAGGGTCAAACTGCCCGAGGGCTACCTGGACGATCTCGACGACGACACGCCCCCCAAGGGGCCCCATACGGCTGATGAGATTCGGGCCTGGGAGAAGGCCCTTGGAGCGGGCTGATGACCGGCCACGACGTCGTTGTTGTCGGAGCAGGGGCCGCAGGCTTGATGGCGGCGCTGGAAGCAGCGCGTGGTGGGGCTCGCGTCCTAGTTATTGAGAAGACCCCACGGGCAGGGACGAAGATCCTTGCCAGCGGTGGTACCCACTGCAATCTGACCACCACCCTGGAGCCGAGAGCCGCTGCTCGCCTGTTTGGCAAACAGGGTGAGCGGTTTCTGCGGGGCCCCTTCCAGGCCCTCTCCCCAAAAGCCCTGAGGGAGGCCTTCTCCGATTGGGGAGTACCGACCCGCTCAGCTCCCCTTGAGAAGATCTTCCCGGTCAGCGGCCGGGCACGCGACGTGCGGGACGCGCTACTGCAGGTGACCCTCGCGGCGGGTGCAGAGGTGCGCTACGACACACCTCTACTTGAGCTCGTCCAACAGGAGGGGAGCGGATCATCCTGGACCCTGCGCTGCCCCGGCGATGAAGATCTGGAGGCCAGTGCAGTCATCCTCGCGGCCGGCGGCAAGAGCTATCCCCGTACCGGGACGACCGGAGATGGCTATGGCTGGCTGCAGAGCCTTGGGCTTCCCCTAGTTGAGCCCCGGCCATCCCTCGTTCCACTGCGTTCCAACGCGCACTGGGTTCAAGAGTTGGCTGGCGTCTCGCTCCCGGACTGCGAACTCTTCCTGCAGCAGGCCAAGGGTGAGCCTGCGGCCCGGCGGAGGCGCCCTCTGTTGTTCACCCACCGTGGACTCTCAGGGCCGGGCCCCATGGACCTTTCGGGCCGCATCTCCGCGCTGGGGGATCACGCCCAGGTGGATCTACGTGCGGACCTCCTGCCGGACATCGACCGTGAGTCCCTGCGTGATGAATTGCTTGCCCTCGCCGCCCAACCCGGTCGGCCCGGTGCCACCCGGCTCCTCAAGGGCAAGGTTCCCCGAAGGCTGTTAGGCCCCATCTGTGCCGCCTGCGACATCGGGCCGGACATGGCGGCGGCAGCCCTGACTCGAGCTCAGCGCCACGGCCTGATTGAGGCGATCAAGCGACTGCCCCTGCCCGTAGAGGGAACCCTTGGTTACGACCAAGCGGAGGTCACGGCGGGGGGCCTGGCACTCGACGCTCTCGATTCCCGGACCATGCAGGTGCACGGCCATGAGGGCCTGTTTGTCTGCGGAGAACTGCTCGATCTCGATGGACCCATCGGTGGCTTGAATTTCCAGGCCGCGTTCTCCACGGGCTACATGGCGGGACGGGCCGCGGCCCGATCATTCACCGGGAAGTAACTCCAACTGCCGCATCACCCAAACGAGGGTCTCCCGAACCTTGATGGCATCAGCAGCCAGGGCGGCGCGCCGAACCCCGCCGGCCTGCCACAGGGTGAGATCCGAATCCAAGGCCTTGCCACGGGTAATCCAGAACTCCTCTAGGCCTTCGTCGGTTGTTGGGATCTCGCCTACCAGAACCGAGGGGTCACAACCGACCTGCGCCCATAGTGCGTGCAGTCGGCCTCTGTGGGCTAGGTAAGTGGCCGCCAAAGGAGGCTCAGCCTGAAGATAGGTAGCGGCCAGTGCCTGCCCCATCTCGCGCTCAGCTCGCAGGTCGAGGTAGACCTCTGCGATGCGCGCATAGAGTGCGTCGTGCTGCGTGGGTGGCACCGGCGCCACCCAACTTTTCCAGTCCCCCAGGACGTCGTGCACGACCCCCAGGCATTCCACGTCCGGCATCTCCATCTCAAGGCCTGAGCCCCAGACGTCGTAGAGGGTGACCTCGCGCAGGGCTTTCCCAGCCCGATCGGAATAGGCGTGTGCAAAGGCCCGGTGCGCCACTCGCTGCCCCCCCTTGTCCAACCGGGCGGCGACGATGGCCTGAGCCAGATCCGAATCAGGCACCCGGCCCGCCAGAGCCAGCTCGAAGATGTGGGTGGGCCCGGGACTCACAAGGCGCTCTCTTCCTAACGCCACCACCGTCCCCTGCGCGTAATCGTAGGCCCACGCGGGAGGAACGGGCTCAGTTGCCCTTGCCCTGAAGACCCTCTTGATCCAGGTCTCCTGGCTGCGGGAGGGACGAGCGACAAACTTCCGCCTGATGACCTGGGCCGGGGCGTGGACGCTGGCCTCGTACAGGGGCGGAGCGGATGCAGCCCTCGGCCAGTCCCTTGGATCGTGCTCTACAGCCTTGAGGACGTAGGCAACCAGCTGGCTCTGGTAGGTCCTGGCCGCGGTGATTTCGGCCTGATACCACTGGCTCACCTCCTGGCGAGCCTCCCCGGGCAGCTTCTCCCAGATTCCTTGTAGCTCCCCGTCGGTCGGGCCCGGCTCCTGGGCCTCGGAAGGGGAAGCCAAGACCAGCCATCCAAGGACGGGTAGAACAACTGCGATCGTCACCATGAGTGCATGGTGCCAATTCCGTGATCGTTCCGCTCAGAGCGAGGGGCTAGAAGCCGGTCCCCGGAGCCCCCTGGGCCTCTGAGACGCCCTTCAGGGCCCAGCCAGTGCCCGAAATGAAAGTGGGCCGGCCCTAGGAGGAGGGCCGGCCCGGAGGTTGGTCGGGGCGAAGGCGAACCCGCGCACGCCGAAACGGCGCCGAAGCGCACGTCTGAGACACCAGGTTTCCCGCGCGGGCGACCTCCCGACCCCGCCCGCGTGACAATCACCGCAAAGTTCGTGCACGCGGGTGAGGGGGGGGGTGGGGTCAAGGAAGTCCCCGTCTGTCTGGCGTCTCACCGCACTAGGCCAACATTACCCCCCGTGGGCGATTCGCCACCCTCTAGCTCGAGTAATTTACAACTTCCTTGGAAATGCGCCACCTGTGGCGCCTACATGCAGCATGTGAAGTCTCATAATGGTCATTTACGCCTCCGCCGACGGGCCCGTCGGGGCCGCCTCCGGATCCTCTTGCGCTCCGCCTCCAAATCCTCTTCGGTGGCAGATTGGGCACGGTCAAAGATCTCCTGCCATGCTTCAAAGATGTCCCAACCCACCCCCCGGGCCTTCTCGCGCAGTCCAAACAGGTCCAGAGCCTCGGGGAAGTCCTCTTGGCGGGCAAAAAGCAGGGGGCTAAAGCTGGGATTGGTCAGGGCCTGGAACCGGCTCTGGTTGGCGATCAGGCGTTGGGCACGACCAAATTCCCGACGGTTGAGGCGCGCGGCATCGAACAGCGGGTCCATTACCGCACGGCACACACTCATTCGATCTCCGGGATCACCCCGCATTGTGCGCGTATCCGGATCCACCTCACGCTCTACCAATTCGTTGAAGAGAACGGCAATGACCACGGCGACCGTCGGTTCGTAGCCCTGATGGACCTCACTGTCCAATGCCTCCAGAAGGCGCCAGAAAACCTCCGCTCGGAGATGATCCTCCTCAGGCCCTCCGCGACGGGCCCCCAGGTGAATGTCCTGCGCTGGGAGGATGGAGCGCAACGCCCCGCAAGCCCGAAGCATCTTGAACGATCCCATGGCGGTGCCAGAGCGCATGAGACGTAGGACTTCCTCGAACACCCTGGGCGGGGCCGAACGGGCCAACTCGGGGGCGACCGCACACATGGCATCCCATGTTTCGTCTTCGATCCGAAAGTCGAGGCGTGTGGCGAACTTCACGGCACGCATGATGCGGACGGGGTCCTCAAGCAGACGCACCTCGGGCGTTCCAATTGTCCGTAGCACTCGGTCCTCCAAGTCCTGCAACCCCTCAACGTAGTCGATGACTTCATGCTCGCGGGGTTCGAGAAAGAGGCCGTTAACGGTGAAGTCCCGGCGCTGGGCATCTTCGTTAGCGGTGCCGTATTCGTTGTCCTCGGTGATGAGGAGGTCCCCGCCCCCTTGAGTCTTCGGCGCTTGGCGGAAAGTCGCCGTTTCAATGATCTTGTGGCCAAACGTCACGTGAACCAGGCGGAAGCGGCGCCCGATAATGCGACCATTCTTGAAGATGCGTTTGACCTGCCCTGGGCGGGCGCTCGTGGCTACGTCATAGTCCTTGGGCCGGCGACCGATCAGGAGGTCGCGCACGCAACCGCCGACAAAATAGGCCTCGAAGCCCCGATCCTGCAGTCGGCTTACGACCTTGAGTGCGTCTTTATCGAGACTGCTGGGGCGGATGACGTCTGCTGCGATACGCTCGGGCTCGCAGAGCCCTTGCGTTGAGATGTTGGGGCGGGAAACGGCTGTCTGCGGCGGGTCGTCCGTGGTTTTGGACTCTTTGGTGCTCTTGCCCGAGGCCTTCCTCCTCGCTCCCTTGCGCTTCTTCCTTTGCGGCCGCGCCCCCTGGGGACTAGAGCCTCCGCCCTTGGGTTTCTCGGGGCGACGTTTAGGCTTGGGTGCCAAGGTGGGGGACAGACTGTGCGGGGTCAGGGATGCGGGAGTGGTGGGGCGGACACTCTAACTCCCCGAGCCGTCCGCCCCATAGGCCTCTCTTCCCTTCCCAAGTCCCAGTGCGTACCCTTCCCCGCAGAAGGGCAGTAGCTCCAATTGGTTAGAGCGACTGATTCCAAATCAGTAGGATCGGGGTTCGAGTCCCTGCTGCCCTGCCATCGCCCCTCGCGCCCCATGACTGCCAACCACACCGATGCCAGCGAAGAGAAGTCCGGACGGGAGGAAGAGCCCACGGACGGCGAGTTGGATTCCCCCGAGGAGGCTGGGAGTGGTCCTGAGCCTGGCGCACCACCGGAGCTCGAGGCCGACGGACTGGATTCGGAGCTGCTGGAGTCCGCCCTGGACCCCGATGATGTAGCCGCTGCCTTCGATGAGGAGGCCGATGGGGGAGGGGAAGACGCAGATGAAACGGAGGACGAAGCCTCTGAGGGTGACGAAGACTCCGAGGAGCAAGCGCCCAAACCCAAAGGCGGCAAGTCCACCCGACGCAGCAGCACCAGTATCGATGACGAGGGCGAACCCGGGGACCCCGATACGAAAGTGCCCGGGATGAAGACCATGCTCTCGGCCTTGCAATGGGCCTTCCAAGACGAGGAGGGCGTCAGCGCGGAGTTGCTGGAGAAATATGCGGAGCACGCCCGCCTGCTCCTCGAAGCGAACAAGACACTCAACTTGACCGCCATTCAGACGCCCAAGGACGTGGCCGCCAAGCACTACCTGGACTGTTGGCGGATGACGCGCCTGGTTCCCATGATTGCCAAGCGACTATTGGACCTGGGTACAGGCGCGGGCTTCCCGGGCATCCCCATCGCCCTTGCCGAGCCGAATTGCTCGGTCATCTTGGTCGACTCCACGCGCAAGAAAGTGGAGTTCGTTCAAGCGTGCATCGACAAACTGGGGATTCCAAACGCAAGGGCCGTGTGGGCCAGAGCCGAAGACCACCTGGCGGTGGAGAAGGTGGATATCGTCATGGCGCGCGCCGTGAGTTCTGTACGGGAGAACGTGCGTACCGTTCGCAAGGTGCGGCAGACGTTTCATGACTTCGTCATGCTCAAGGGCAAGTCCTGGTCCCGAGAGGTGCGGGCCGCGGAGAGGGAAACGGAGCGCCTCGGCTTCCACCTAGATACCGTCTGGGAGCATGAGCTTCCCGACGAACTGGGAGCTCGCGCGATCCTGGTGTATCGCGCGCCCGGCGGCGCCGGCCTCTAGCCAAGCCTCAGCCGGGGTATTGCAGCCACTTGAGCTCAGGGAACAGGGCCGCCAACCCTCTCCACAACCCGAAGGCCATGGCCCCTAAGGCCGCCACAACCAGCAGCACCCGCAGGTTTACCGCCATCAGGGTCCTGAGCGGGATCAGCTCGGGCTGCGCCGCGGCAGGCTCTTCCTTCGAGTCCGGATCGTGCAGGTGCGGAGGAGAGCTCATCATCACGGCATCCTCAACACATCCCTGGGGAGGAGGGATGGTGCCCGAGGGGGGAGTCGAACCCCCACTCCCTTAGCGGGAACATGGACCTGAACCATGCGCGTCTACCAATTCCGCCACCCGGGCCGGGTGCGAGGGCGGGAAGGTACGGGAGCCCGGGCCACCGGGTCAACCCCTACCCGCAATGGTCCCTCTCAGCCGGCGATTAGGGCCACGCCGCCCATCATGGTCAGGAGGGGCTGGGCCCTTGCCCCCCCTCAGATCGGACGAGAACTGGAGTATCCGGGGCCAAGGGTGAAACACCGGAGAAGGCCTGGAGGCGGGCCACGGATGAGGACACGCGACCCACGAGAGGCCACCGATCCAGGTGCCCCAGACTCTCCTGAACGCCCCCGCCTGGGCTCGGGCGATCCCGAACGGATGGCAATCCCCCCACGTCTAGGCCCCGGACCCCCCCCTGTCCTAGAATGATCGGCATGTCCTCCGACGACTCCATTCGCCCGATCGCGTCCAACCGCAAGGCGCGACACACCTACAACCTGCTCGATGAGCTGGAGGTAGGAGTCGAATTGGAGGGAACGGAGGTCAAGTCTCTGCGCGGCGGCCAGTGCTCACTGCAGGAAGCCTACGTCCGCATCCGCGGCGGCGAACTATGGCTTGTGGGCGCCCACATTCCCGAGTACGCCTTCGGGAATCGCTCCAACCATGAGCCGACCCGGGAGCGCAAACTCCTCGCCCAGCGCCGGCAGATCGAGCGCTGGTCGAAAGCTGTCCGCGAGAAGGGCGTCACGATTGTTCCCCTGGACCTGTACTTCAAGGGCTCCCTGATCAAGGCCAACATCGCCCTGGCCCGCGGCAAGAAGGTCCATGACAAGAGGGCCAAGCAGCGGGAGATGGATGCCAAGCGGGAAATGGATAGGGCTCAGGGGAGACGCCGGTAGGGGGGGGCTCCACGTCACCGGTGGCCCAAGTGGCACACCCACTCGTCCTGGGCTATAGTTTCAGCTCAGCACCTTGGTGGGGGCGCACTGGTTTCGACCGGTTTCGACCGACGCCGGGCTGCGTGCCTGGGACCCCGAGTCACCCTGAAATCCTCTCGGGAAGGCAACTTCAATTGCCAACAACTTTTCTCTTGCTGCCTAGTTAAATAGGTAGCCGTCCCCTCGCGGAGTGCCCGCGGCTGTGGGGGGACGCCAACAGCGGGCTGGTCGGAGAATTGCGCCTCGGGGTGCTCCGACGAGACTTTACCGAGGCTGGTCCCAATGCCTGCGCGTCCGCGGGTGGCGGCGGGACGAGACACTATCCGCAGACTACGCACGTAGACGCCCGACGCCTGGCGGCTCCGGGACGGGGGTTCGACTCCCCCCGCCTCCACCACCTTCTGCTCGCACGCCCCTCGCCCCAGTTCGGGAAGTGGGGGCGGCGTGATGTATATAAGGGAGCCACACGGCTATTCTCTTGGATATGCAAACGCACTCCGGCCTCCCCGCATTCCGGCTGTCCGTCTTCCTGCTTGGCGGCGCCATTTTGGGTGGCTGTGCTGGGCCTGGGGCGGCCAGCTACAACCTAGATCAACTCCTGCGGCCGGAAGGTGGATTCCACTATGTGGCCGCCCTGCAGAGTGACTTTGAGTATCACGTTGGCCAAATGGTGGGTAACGACTGGCTAAAGACAGCCTCGTCTCTCGAGGACCCGGAACCCATCGAGAGCCCCACCGAACTCACCCTGGAGTACCTACTAACCCTCGCGGATGCCGAGTCGGGCCCAGCAAGCCCTTGGATTGCCGCGACCCAAGTTCGCCAGTTTGCCCGCTACGCATTGCTGTGCCCCTCCGAGTTGGCTCGCGAGCGGTGTTTCATCGAACTCGCGGGGCACGCCGAACGCCTAGGGATCGAGGGTCCCATTACGGAGTTCCCCAGTCCAGCCACCCCGGCTCAGGTGGGGGACGCTCTAGCCGAGCTGGTTGGGGTTCACCGCCTCGCCAAGGAGGGCGAGGCCGCGCGCTCCGAACCAGCTGACCTCTCGAGCGCCTACGCGAAGGCCTGCGAGGGTTGCTCGGAGCTCACCTTGGACATCCATGGTGGGTGGCGACTCCTTGATATGGTCACCCAGTTGCAGAGTCGGACCCCTCCGGGCTCAGCGGGGCTTGAGGAGCTTGCCAGCTTGTCCATCTCCATTCAGCGACGCCTTCTCTCTCTCAGTCTTACGCTTGGGGTGAACGATCCGGCGCCTCACGCCAGAGCCGCCGCATGGGGAGCCGGTCATGCCGCCTACGGGGCCCCGTTCCTCGCCGAAGCCCTGGTCTCCCTAGTCATGCCTGCCCGATCCCGGGAAGGCGGCGTTGCGCGCACCCAGCGCTTTGGGCTCCATGCTCAGGCCGGCGGGGACGAGGCGTTATTCTTGAGAACCTTCGAGCTGGTGCGCCTCCACGGGCTTCCCGCAGATCTCCCCGGCGCCGACCCCCAGGCCCTGCGAAACAGTCAACTCTTCGTCCTTCTGCAGGTCTCCCACGATTTCAGCGCCTACGGTGAGCGGGCTCGGGCAAGCGCCATGCAGACCCTTGGTGCCGTAACCGGTGTCGCGGACCTCGGCCTGCGCAAGGAGGCCTGGGAGGAGTGGTGGGCCACAGAGCTCGCTCGCCAGAGCGGGGAGAACCGCAAGCTGTGACCATAGCTCCGGGCGAGGAACGAAGGCGCGGGACCCGCCGAGGCTTGCGCCTCCTGAGCTTGATCGTCGCCGCCGCCCTTCTTTGGCTGGTAGCGTCAAGGGTCCCCTGGAGAGACGAGCTCGTGCTGCACCCGGGTGGGACAAGCGGGGACCCGGTCGCCTTGCAGGGAGACCTCCTCGGGGATTGGAGGGATGCCTGGGTGCTCTTCCGCTTCCAGCCCGATTCGCTGGCGGCTGATTCCCCCCTAAGAGGCACCATTATCGAGGGCGCCCTCAATGAAGGTGGGGCATTGTTCGTCAACCGCCAGGGCTTGGCCGCTGTGAACCCCAGCGCCCCGACGAGACCTCCGGACGAGGTGACCCTGCCTGCTATGGTCACCCTCAAACCAGGAATGCCCAGCGCCTTCATGCGACTGGAAGCCGGCCCCATTGCCTGCGCCCTTGGATTCGTCCTCTTGTGCGTCCTGTGCATCGTGACGCGCTGGTGGCGACTGCTCTACCTAACGGGCTGCACCACTCCCTGGCTGACCTGCGTACGCCTGACCTTTGTGGGGATGTTCTTCAATACGGTCTTGCCGGGGTCGACCGGGGGGGATCTCGCTCGCGCCTACGTCGTCGTACGCGAGCACCCCGAACGCAGAGCCGGTGCGCTCGTATCCGTCCTCATGGACCGACTGCTCGGACTCATGGCCATGACCCTGCTCGCCAGCGCCGCGGTGGCGAGCGCCGATGAGCGCTTCGCATTCCTCCTGCCCTGGACCCTGTGCGCCGCAGTAGCCCTCGCCATGGGGCTCCTCGCCCTTGCCCACGAGGGTGTACGGCGATTTCTACGCGTCGATCAGATCCTGCGCAGGCTTCCGCAGGCGCGGCGACTGCTCGATCTCGACTCCAACGTAAAGAGCATCCTTCGGCGTCCGGGCGAGCTGGTTATTGCCCTAACCCTCTCCATGGGCAACCACCTCTTTGCGGCCGGTGCTATCTGCTCACTGGGCCGCGCCTTCGGCGCCGATCTCCCCTTCCTTGACTTCCTCTGCGTGTCCACCGTGGCCAACACCCTGACCGCCGTGCCCATCTCACCCGGAGGCCTAGGGGTGGGGGAGGTGCTCTTCGGAAGCCTGTTCGAGGTTGCAGGCTCGCTCTATATGCTCGGAGTTGCCAGCAGCTTCACCTACAGGCTGGTCATGATGGCCGCCGGTCTCCTGGGGGGGCTGGCATTGGTCTTACCGGGAGGAGGCTCCCTGCTGGCCGATTTCCGTGAAGGTCGGCGGGCGGCCAGGTCCGACGGAGATTGACCCACCCAGGCCCTGCGGTTCCAATGCCCGGCAATCGACGGGGTCTTGAGCCACGCCAGCACCCCCGACCTGCCACCCTCCACCCCCTTGGGCTCTGCCCATCCTCTCCATGTCCCTCCTCGTTATCGGCACTCTCGCCTACGACACGGTTGAAACTGCTCACGCGTCCAGAGATCGGGCATTGGGTGGATCAGCCGTCTACTTTGCCGTGGCAGCTGCCACCTCTTGTCAACCTCGACTTGTCGGGGTCGTTGGGAACGACTTCGAGCAGGAGCACCTAGACGACCTTATGGAGCGGGGCGTCGACTGCTCGGGCGTCGAGGTGGCCGACGGCAAGACCTTTGCATGGGGCGGTCGCTACGAGCCAGACTGGAACACGCGCCACACGACCTTCACTGACCTGAACGTCTTCGAGCACTTTGACCCCAAGGTGCCCGAGAACTTCAGGGAGTCCCCATACGTTTTCTTGGCCAATGCACACCCAGCCATCCAGCTCAAGGGTCTGAAGCAGGTGACGGGCAAGCGGTTCGCGGTGGCCGATACGATGAATCTCTGGATCGACATCGCGCGGGACGAACTCGTGGAGCTCCTCGGGCACGTCGACGGGCTTATTCTCAATGACGAGGAGGCACGCATGCTCACCGGGCTCGACAACCTCCACCAGGCGGCCAAGAAGGTCCTGGAGATGGGGCCCCGCTACGTCATTCTTAAAAAAGGGGAGCACGGGGCGTTCCTGCTCGGGGAGGGCCTTCATTTTGCCCTCCCGGCGTTCCCGGTCACCGAGGTCGTCGATCCCACCGGTGCAGGGGACTCCTTCGCAGGGGGCTTCATGGGTGCGATCGCCCAGGCGGACAGTATCGATCACGATGTCCTGAGAAGGGCCATGCTGCACGGGACCGTCACAGCCAGCTTCTGTGTCCAGGGCTTCTCCATCGAAGACCTGGGGCGGCGTGGGCCCGAGGAGCTGCAGGCCCGCTACGACCAACTGCTTTCCATCCTCACCGTGTGAGCGCCTGCCCAACCTCGGCATTCCCGCTTTCGGGAATCCCCCGGGTTGGGAAGTAGGGATACCGCAGGGTTTGGGACGCGTCCTTCCACAGGCCCCGGTCGAGCGCTATGCTCTGCTGCAGAAGGCCTTACGAGACCTGGAGCCGTGCAGGCACGCGGCGCCAAAACCCCTGAAGTGAGTAGGACAATGAGAAAGAAAGGCTCGAAGGCTGCGCCGTCCAAGGCCAGCATCCAAAGGAATTCTGCCGAACGGCCCACCACCGCCGCCGCCCGTGACAAGGCGGTCCTGGCCGCCATGGAGGACATCGAACGCAGCTACGGCAAGGGTTCGATCATGCGTTTAGGGGCGTCGGGTGGCTTGATCGCCGAGATCGAAGGCATCCAGACCGGCTCGATCGGCTTGGACCTGGCCCTGGGAGGCAAGGGATTGCCTAAGGGGCGCGTGGTGGAAATCTACGGACCGGAGAGTTCCGGAAAGACCACCCTGGCCCTGCACGTGGCCGCCGCGGCCCAACGCGAGGGCGGCATCTGCGCATTTGTGGATGCGGAACACGCGATGGATCCGGGCTATGCCCGCAAACTGGGCGTGCGCCTCGATGATCTGCTTGTCAGCCAACCGGACACCGGGGAGCAGGGCCTCGAAATCACCGAGACCCTGGTGCGTTCCAACGCCGTGGACGTGGTCATCATCGACTCGGTGGCCGCCCTGGTACCACGGGCGGAGATCGAAGGAGAAATGGGCGACAGCTTCGTGGGCCTGCACGCGCGCCTGATGAGTCAGGGCATGCGCAAGCTGACCGGGGCCATCTCACGCTCCAAGTGCCTTGTGATCTTCATCAACCAGATCCGCGAGAAGATCGGGGTCATGTTCGGCTCCCCCGAGACCACCACCGGTGGCCGGGCGCTGAAGTTCTACTCGTCCGTTCGACTGGACATACGCCGCATCGGCCAATTGAAGGACGGCGACCTTGTGGTCGGCAACCGTACGAAGGTGACCGTGGTCAAGAACAAGATCGCCCCGCCCTTCCGCAAGGTTGAGTTTGACATCCTGTTCAATCGCGGCATCAGCAAGGAAGGCGAGCTGGTCGACCTTGGCCAGCAGGCCGGCATCGTGGTGAAGTCGGGCACCTGGTACTCCATGAAGCATCCCACGGACGGTGAAATCCGCCTGGGCCAAGGCATGGAGCGCACCCGCCAGTTCCTCATCGACAACCCCGACATCACCAAGGTGATCGAGGAGGCTGTGCGCGTCGAACTCGCGCCAAAATCCGAGGAGCCCGAGGAACCCGAGGTGCCGGAGTCGGTAGCGGACGCGGGTGACTCCGGAGGGACGGCCCCGACGAAGGCCCCGACGACGGCCCCGACGAAGGCCCCGGCGCCGGCGCCGGAGCCGGCCCCGGAGCCGGCGAAAGCCGCAGCGGGCAGCCATCCTCCCCGGGAAGCGGACTCCAAGGCTACGGCCGGGGCCTAGCAGGCATCTGAGCCAAGGACAGCGCTTCCCCGACCTTCGGATCGGGGGAGCGCTGTCGTTTTCCGGCCACATTCTTCCCACTCACGGACTGAAGAGGTGAATCTCTTCACAGATGGGTGCTCGGGGGCCATGATCAGCCCAGACAACCGTTGGCCGCTTCCCCTCTCCGATCATGCCTGACACGCCCCCCTCATCCACGAGTTCGCAGGCCTCCCTTTGGACGGCAAGCGTGACGCGCCAGAGCTTCTTGGACTTCTTCGCGTCCAAGGACCACACGGTGGTGCCCTCGGGTCCCGTCTTCCCCCAGGATGACCCGACCCTGCTGTTCACCAACGCCGGGATGAATCAGTTCAAGGACGTGTTCCTTGGCAGCGGCTCTCGGGGCTACACCCGGGCCGCCGACACCCAGAAGTGCATCCGCGTCCAAGGCAAGCACAATGACCTTGAAGAAGTGGGTGTGGACACCTACCACCACACATTCTTTGAGATGTTGGGCAACTGGTCGTTCGGCGACTACTTCAAGGCCGAGACGATCACCTGGGCTTGGGAATTGCTCACTGAAGTCTGGGGGCTGCCCAAGGAGCGCCTGTGGGTCACCGTCTTCGACGGTGATGCCAGTGCGGGACTGGAAGCCGACCACGAAGCTAGGCGCCTCTGGGAGGAGAGCACGGATATCGACCCCACCCACGTCCTCGACTTCGACAAGACGGACAACTTCTGGGAGATGGGTCCCACGGGCCCATGTGGTCCGTGCACCGAAATCCACATTGACCGTGGCGGGCCTGACACGGACCCCTCCGATGGGGCCAACAGACAGAATGGCGTCAACGCCGGCAATGAGAGGTTCATCGAACTCTGGAACCTGGTTTTCATCCAGTACAACCGCCAGGACGATGGGAGCCTCGTGCCTCTCCCCGCCCAGCACGTAGACACGGGCATGGGGTTCGAGCGCGTCCTCTCCGTGCTTCAGGGTTGCCACTCGAACTACGACACCGATCTCTTCACCCCGATCTTCGCGGCGCTTGAGAAGCAGACGGGACATCCGTACGCGGGTGGCTCGGGGGGGCACGAGAAGGATGTGGCCTTCCGAGTCTGCGCCGACCATGTCCGGGCTGTGACGTCAGCCCTAGCAGATGGGGCTCTACCCTCCAATGAAGGCCGGGGCTACGTCCTCCGACGGTTGATCCGGCGCGCCTCTAGGTACGGGCTGCAGACCCTGGGCATGGAAGAGCCCTTCCTGTTCGATCTTGTGCCCGCGGCCGCGTCCATCCTGGGGGAGGCCTTCCCCGAGGTTGCGGAGCGGGTGGAACACATCCAGCTCGTCGTGCGCGCCGAGGAGGAGTCATTTCGCAAGACTCTCCAGCGGGGCATCGTGCAATTCGATCGACTGACCGCCGATCTCAAACCCGGCACGCCCCTCGACGGCGGTCAAGCCTATGAGCTCTATGCCACCTACGGATTCCCAGAAGACCTCGTGAGCCTCATGGCGCGTGAGCGTGACCTTGTTCTTGATGTGGAGGGTTGGAATGCCGCCCGAAAGGCTCACAGCGATGTCAGTCGCTCCACAGGCTCCTTCCAACAGTTGCTTACGCCGGAGCAGATGTCGGGCCTGAAGGAGACTCTCTCCACCTACCACGAAGTGGGTTCGGCATCCACCGCAGGCGAGGCCTGCATCGCCGGGTTTTTCCAAGACACCGAGCTTGGCGATCGGCTGGTCCTCGACCAGAGCCCCTTCTACCCCGAGGGCGGTGGACAGGTTGGCGACGTGGGGGTCATCAGCAACCAGGGCGGCTCGTTTCAGGTGGCAGCGACCCAAAAGGCGGGAGCCCTCGTGGTGCACCTCGGGAAAGCCACAGGCAAGCTGTCCGTTGGAGAGACGGTCACCTGCGAAGTGAATGCCCAGGGGCGCCAAGGTACTCGTGCGCACCATACCGCGACCCACTTGCTGCACGCCGCCCTTAGGCACGTGCTGGGCGACCATGTCACCCAGCAGGGATCCTACGTCGGTCCGGATCGGCTCCGATTTGACTTCTCCAATCCCAAGGGAGTTACGGCCGCGCAACTGGCGGAAGTGGAGCGTCTCGTGAACGCCGCGGTCGCCAAGGGAGCCGCGGTGGCCACAACGATCGAAAAACCGGAGGAGGCCAAGGCGCGTGGGGTCATGGCGCTATTCGGGGAAAAATACGGAGAGACTGTGCGCGTCGTCGCGGTGGGGGATGACTCGGTGGAACTCTGCGGCGGCACACACGTGGAGAACTCCGGACAGATCGGAGCCTTCATCATTCAACAGGAGCGCGCCATTCAAGCGGGAGTCCGCCGCATCGAGGCCGTCGTCGGATCCGGCGCCATCGAGCACATGCAGGAACAGAGACGCTTCCTAGAGGGGGCTGCGCAGGCCCTTAAGGTCAAACCATCCGATCTCTCCGAGCGCATCGCCGCGCTGCAGGCCGACGTCAAGGCGGCCCGCAAACTGGCCAAGCAGAGTTCGGGCGCCGATCAGGCCCAGGCATTCGCGGGGTTGAAGCAGGAGCTCCGTGAGGAGGGAAGCGTGGACTGGGCCGTGGTCGATCTTCCCGATCTGGATGGGGATGCCCTGCGAGATCTGGGCGACCGGGCCCGGGGTCACAGCCCTGACCTGGCCCTCGCCCTGTTCGGCAGGCAGGATAAAGCTGTGCCGTTCCTCATCCTCTGCCAAGGCAAGGCCCTGGATGCTGGGCTCGCCGCGGGCGACCTGGCCCGCGGCCTCAAGCCCGTCTTGGGCGGCGGAGGGGGGGGCAAGCCGACCTCCGCCCAGGGCCAAGGCATGGCCCCGGATCAGGTCTCCGTGGCCTGCGACCAGCTACGCGCGGCTTTCAGCACCGCTCTGGGGTCCTAGGGCCCGACGACCCACCACGTTGCGTTGACAGTGCAAGGGCGCCGCACTAGCCTCTTGCCCTCGAATCCCGTTTGAAGCGACCCCAAGCCGCCCGGCGCACCCCTTCGATTCCATGGCACACCCCAAGCGACGCATCTCCAAGACCCAAAAGCGCAAGCGCCGCTCCCACTTGGCCCTGACGGGTCAGCCCGTGCAGCGTGATCCCCGCTCTGGAGCGCTGACTCGCCCACACCGCATCAACGAGAAAGAGTCCACCCACTATGGTTTTGCCAAGGGTGGCGAAGGTGGGATGGAAGTCTTCGAGCGCGAAGATTTCTGAGGAGCGCTGACCGACCCTCCTGCCCCTGCAGGGGTTCTTTTTCCGCTCCCGCCCGAGCGGTCCGTATCACCAAAGACGTAGAGTCCTGCCATGGTCAACGACCGCATTGTCCTCGATGTGATGGGGGGCGACCACGCCCCTGACGTGGTTCTTGACGGCGTCGTACTCGTCTGCAATCCGGACGGCGAACTTTACGTGGATCCGGCCCGCCTGATCCTTGTGGGTAACGAAGAGTTGATGCGCGAGGGCCTCAGCAAGCGCGACTGTTCGGCCAGCGTGCACCTTGAAGACGCTGCCGAGGTCATAGGCATGGATGAAAAGCCGGGCGTCGCCCTGCGAGCCAAACCCGGCGCATCCATCCCCGTTGGTATCGGCTGTGTGCGGGCCGGTAAGGCTGGCGCTTTCATCAGCATGGGCAATACGGGCGCAGTCGTCGGCGCAGCGACCTTAGGATTAGGGACCCTCGAGGGCATTCGGCGGCCAGGCATCGCCATCACAACGCACATGACCGGACGTCCCGTCACCATTCTCGACATGGGGGCGAACGTCGTCCCCAAGCCCGCCCACCTTCTGCACTACGCGCTCATGGGTAGCACCCTGGCCAGTGACGTTGATGGGGTAAAGAACCCCCGGGTGGGCCTTCTGAACATCGGAGAGGAAGCTAGCAAGGGCACAGACCTCATGCGGGCAGCCCATGAACTGCTCAGCAATAGCCACCTCAATTTCGTGGGCAACGTAGAGGCGGGGGAAATCTTCGGAGAGGATGTCGACGTCGTCGTCACCGATGGATTTACAGGAAACGTATTCCTCAAAACCCTTGAGGGACTGTCGTCGTTCATGCTCACACAGGTCACCCAACAACTCGATGCGCACCAGGCTGGTTGGGGCGCAGAGGTCCTGGCCGACCTGCGGCATCACGTGGACTATTCGGAATATGGAGGCGCCCTCCTCCTGGGAGTCAACGGGGTCGTGATCATTGGGCATGGCCGTTCGGACGCCCGAGCTGTGGCCAACGCGATCCGTCAAGCGGCCCGCGCCCTGGACGTGGACGTCAACGCAGACATCGTCCGGGCCCTTGCCCTCCAATCCCCCTGACCCGCCCCCCCTTGGGCCCAAAATGTCGTCCCAAAGAGGGATTCGAAGTTGCCCCAATGAAACCGCTAGAATCTACGACCGACGGCGCCCCTGTTCTGCAGCCCGCACTGCGCTCCTCCTTCCCCGCCAGGCAATGACCTCAATCATCAAAGTTGGAATCGCTGGAACCGGCTCGCATGTACCTGAGCGGATCATGAGTAACGATGATTTTGCGCGAATCATCGACACCTCTGACGAGTGGATAGCCCAACGAACCGGGATCCGCGAGCGACGGTTTGCGGCGGAAGGAGAGTGCACCTCAGACCTCTCCTACAAGGCAGCCTTGCTCGCCTTGGCAGACGCGGGCGTCGAGGCTTCCGATCTGGACCTGATCGTGGTGGGGACCGTCACGCCCGACCAACACCTACCCACGGTTAGTTGCCAACTGCAGCATCGGCTTGGTTCTCCCAAGGCCATGGCTTTCGACGTGGGTGCAGCCTGCTCGGGATTCATGGTAGCTCTAGATACGGCAGCCAGCTTCATCGCCACCGGGCGGGCAACCAACGCGCTGGTCATCGGAGCCGAAACGCTCTCACGCTGGATCAATATGGAAGACCGGGGCTCTTGCATCCTCTTCGGAGACGGCGCTGGGGCTGCCATCCTTCAGCCGCACGATGTCTGCTCGAGCGGCGAGATACTCAACTCCTGCCTGGGAGCTGACGGCTCGGGATTCGAGTACATCCAGGCTCCCCATGGGGGCTACAGAGTCCGCCCTTCGGACGACAACTACGACCCCGCCCTAGACAACATCATGCTTCGCGGCCGGGACGTGTATCGCTTCGCCGTGAACAAGATGACCGAGGTCATCGAGGCCATGTGCGAGGGGTATGACCGCGATGAGATCGCGCTGCTTGTTCCGCACCAGGTCAACCAACGCATCATCGAGAGCGCGCTGACCAGGCTCGAGTGGGACCCCGCCCGGTGCGTCGTCAATATCGACAAGTACGGGAACACATCCGCCGCCAGCGTGCCCATCGCCCTGGATGAGGCTTGTAAGGATGGGCGACTCAAGAGCGGTGACCTAGCGGTCCTGGTCGCCTTTGGCGCCGGCCTAACATGGGGCGGCGCGCTCGTTCGCTGGTAACCGCAGACCCCTCAACCGCACAATCAACAATGAGCGAGGCCATTCTATTCCCGGGGCAGGGCGCCCAGTTCGCCGGCATGGGCAAGGACTGGGTCGAAGCACATGCTGTGGCTCGCGAGACGTTCGAGCAAGCCGATGAGGTGCTAGGCTTCCCCCTGAGTCAGACCTGCTGGACGGAGAGCGAAGAGGTGAACAGGACGGACATCGCTCAGCCAGGAATCTTCACTACAAGCGTGGCCATCCTGCGCACCCTGCGCAGCCTTGGGCAAGCACCGAAGAGTATCCCGCTCACAGCCGGCCTCTCTCTGGGAGAATACAGTGCCCTTTGGCTGGCTGGCGCCCTGTCCTTCGAAGACGGCCTGCGCCTGGTGCGACTCCGTGGAGAGGCCATGCAGGCTGCGGCGGAGGCCACCCCCAGCGGCATGCTATCCCTCGTCGGGGCCGACCTGGAGAAAGCCGAGGCCCTCGCGCAGGTGGGCTCCAAGGGTGGCATCTGCCAGGTGGCCAACGTCAACGCGCCTGGCCAGATCATCCTATCTGGGGAACTTGGAGCTTTGGATGCTGTGGAGTCCGCGGCCAAGGAGCATGGCGTGCGCAGGGTTCGCCGCCTCGTCGTCGCCGGGGGATTTCACTCCGAGTGCATGCGGCCCGCCGCCGACAAGCTTGAAGCCGCCCTGGCCCAAACGGCAATCGCGCCGCCACAGATCCCTGTCATCTCCAACGTGGATGGGCAATGGGCTTCTGAGCCCGACCAGATCCGATCCAACCTGGCCCGCCAGGTCTGCTCTTCGGTGCTCTGGGAGCAGTCCATGGCCCTCGCTCTCAGTCAGGGAGTACGGCAGTTCCTGGAGCCCGGCCCAGGGACGGTTCTCGGCGGCTTGATGCGCAAGATCGACCCGGAGGCTGTGGTGCGCTCTACCGCCACCCCTGCCGATCTGGCCACCGGAACCCAGGCCTGATTCCGTCCACCCCCCGCGCAGCCGTTGAAGGGACCCACGCCCGGCGCTAGAGTTTCCCCAACGCGGGACGCTATCCTTCCCCCGGAGCCCCCTCCTACTCCATGAATTCCACCTCGAGCCCCCTGTCTGGTCAACTCGCTCTCGTCACGGGAGCTAGTCGCGGGATAGGCGCGGCGATCGCGCTCCGGTTGGCCGCGGATGGAGCCCAGGTGGCATGCGTCGCTACCAGCAAAGAGAATGCCCAATCGGTCGCCGATGCCTGCGCGGCCCTCACGCCTGGAGCGCGGGCCTTCGGAGTCGACGTCTCTGACACCGCAGCCGTGGCAGAACTCGTTAAGGAGATCGCGTCCAGCATGGACGTTGGGCAACCGGCCGGACCCCACATCCTTGTCAACAACGCCGGAATCACCCGAGATCAGATCCTCATGCGTATGAGCGAGGAGGACTTCGACCGAGTGCTCGACGTCAACCTCAAGGGAGCCTGGAACTTCATCAAGGCCTGCACTAGAGCCCTGATGAAGAACGGGGGCCGTGTGGTGAACATCACCTCGGTCGTCGGCATCACCGGCAACGCCGGACAGGCCAACTACGCCGCCAGCAAGGCCGGCTTGATCGGCCTGACCCTCTCCGTGGCCAAGGAATTGGCCAGTCGCGGGGTGTGCGCCAATGCCATCGCGCCCGGGTTTATTGAGACCGATATGACGGCCTCCCTGGACGACAAGGCACGCTCCGAGCTTGCCGCGGGCATCCCCCTAGCCCGCATGGGCGCCCCTGAAGACATCGCTGGAGCCGTGGCCTACCTGGCCGGGCCCGGTGGAGCCTACATCACCGGCCAAACCCTCGTTGTTGACGGTGGTTTGAGCGTATAGTCCGCAGCATAGAATTATCCCCACATTTCCAACCCGGGGCATCAGCGCCCCGCCTGCCCATTCCCCACACATACCATGGAGTCCGAGAAGGTGAGCAACCAAACCATTGAAGAGCGCGTCGTGAAGATTGTCTGTGAGCAGATGGGCACATCTGCAGACAAGGTCACCCCGGAGACGTCCTTCATCAACGATCTGGGAGCCGACTCCCTGGACACCGTCGAGCTGGTCATGGAATTCGAAGACGAATTCGAGATCTCCATCCCCGACGAAGACGCCGAGAAGATCCAGACCGTGGGCACTGCGGTCTCCTACATCACCGAGAAGCTCTAGTTCGCGCTCCAACTCCGGCGCACGCGGCCGGGGCATAGGTGCACCACCATGCGTCGAGTTGTTATCACGGGCCTAGGGACGATCAATCCTCTGGGCCATAACGTTGAGTGCTCCTACCCGCGAATGCTCGCGGGGGAGAACGGTGTGCGGGCATTGACCCGCTATGACGTCCCCGGTTTGTCGGCGCAGATTGCAGCCACACTGGATTGGGACCTGACGGAACATGGTTTCCGCCCGCCGGACGCGCGCAAGATGGACCCCTTCACCCTGTGGGCCATGGTTGCCGCGGACGAAGCCCTGCGTGACGCAGGACTTGAGGACATCGCCGAGGAAGACGAGGAGAAGCGGGAGCGTTACGGCTCCATCATCGCTACCGGAATTGGAGGCATTACGGGCGTACTTGAACAGCAGGCTGTACTTCTCGAACGCGGAGCAAGCAGGGTCAGTCCGCACTTCATCCCGCGCATCATGTCGAACGCGGTCAGCGGTCAGGTGGCCATTCGCCATGGCCTGATGGGCACCGCCTTCACCACGATCAGCGCCTGCGCCTCAGCGGGGCACGCGATCGGAATGGCCTGGCGCGCCATTCAGTGGGACGATTGTGACCTTGTAGTTACTGGGGGGTCCGAGAGCGCGATCACGCCGCTCTCCATGGCTGGATTCGCTTCCGCGAAGGCCCTCTCCACACGCAACGAATCGCCCGAGACGGCCTCTCGGCCGTTCGATGCAGACCGAGATGGATTCGTGATGGGGGAGGGGTGCGGCATCCTCGTGCTGGAGGAGTACGAGCGGGCCAAGGCTAGGGGCGCTCGCATCTACGCCGAGCTCAAGGGCTATGGATCCACGGACGACGCTCACCATATTACGGCTCCCAAACTGGACGGTACCGGCCCCGCACGCGCCTTCAAGCAGGCCATGAAGCACGGAGGCCTGAACCCTGAAGACGTCCAGTACATCAACGCCCACGGCACATCCACCGCCTATAACGACTCGATTGAGACGCGAGCCATTAGATTGGCGTTCGGAGACCACGCCAACCGACTGGCCGTCAACTCCACAAAGTCCATGGTTGGACACCTCCTGGGGGCCGCTACAGGGCTTGAGTTACTGGTCACGGTACTTGCCGTTCATACCGGCCAGATCCATCCCACCCGTAACTACACCACGCCCGACCCCGAGTGCGACCTCGATTACGTTCCTGGCGACGCGCGGGAACTGCCCATCCGTAACGCCCTTTGCAACTCCCTGGGCTTCGGTGGTCACAATGTGTCCATTGCCGTGGGGCAGTTGGACTGAATGGGTCTCGCGCTGCCACCCGCGCCGCCACAATCACTGGCACCGCACTGGCCCACCGCACTGGCCCACCGCACTGGCCCACCGCACTGGCCCACCGCACTGGCCCACCGCCAAGCGCCGGCAACCCATGTTCCCGCAGCAGAATTGCCCCCCATGGGGTAGACTGTTTCTAGTGTTTGCTGCCTGCCTCTCCTTCACAGTTCGTCGTCATCAATGCCCCTTGGGCTGGAGTCACCGCCTTGCTTAAGAAGTTTCAGGAACTACTACACCAGTACAAACTTGAGGTCTTCCACAACGAACACGACAAGCCATCCCTCGAGGACATAACCTCTGAGTGCATGCACGTCACCGAGGAGATCCTCGAAGAGAAGTTCCATTACCACTTCCATAAGCTCCCGGACGCCAACCGCGCTGAGATCATCAACATGATCAACAATTACACGCGCGAGGCCGTGCTCCCCCCGGTTGTGGAGAAGTTGGTCTTGCGCCAACTGGTACTGGAAAAGCGCGTTGAGGCGCTTGTACACCTTATGGAGCAGATGCTTGAGGCAATCTCTGCTGGGGCTGAAGAAACGCCCGCAGCCTAGGCGACAAGCAACCCAAGTGGGCCCGCCGTCTGAATACCCCCTATGAGCAGCGTTGAAGATCTTCTGAACCGCTGTCGGTCTGCGGGACAGGAGCACGTCCTTGCGCACTGGGACACCCTCCGGCCCGACCAGCAAGCAAGTCTGCTGGCC
Organism: Planctomycetota bacterium; assembly: GCA_012959525.1. Classification (GTDB taxonomy): domain Bacteria; phylum Planctomycetota; class UBA1135; order UBA1135. The sequence goes on along the minus strand of DUDB01000020.1, from coordinate 88,201 downwards.
CAACTCAACGATCTCGACTTTGATCTGCTGGCCACCCTCCAAGGCTTGGTGCGAGAGGTTGCGCCAATACCCAGGGCCCACTCATTCGTCCCACCTGCCGTCTTTCCGCTTCGCCGCGATGAGGCTCAGCAGGTTGAGGCTGCCGCCGCCGCCGTAGAGGGCGCGAGATTGCAAGCCGAGGGCAAGGTTGGGTTTGTTCTCGTCGCAGGTGGCCAAGGGTCTCGGCTTGGTTACGACGGGCCGAAGGGCTGCTTCGAGGTCGGGCCTTTGAGCGGTCGAACCCTCTTCGGTTGGCATGCAGCTCGCCTGCTTGCTGGCCGTGCCCGTTACGGAGGTGGGGGTCCCTGGTACATCATGACCTCCGCCACCAACGACGCCGCCACGCGCGCGTTCTTCGAGGAACAGAGCTTCTTTGGCATGCAGGCTGAGGATGTCTTTTTCTTCACGCAGCGCATGCTCCCTGCACTCGACCTAGAGGGACGCATCCTCCTCTCGGGACCCGACTCGCTCTTCCTCGCCCCCAATGGGCACGGAGGAACCCTTGATGCACTGGCCAGCTCGGGGGCCCTCGACCACGCCGCCGCTTGCGGCGTCGAGTTGTTCTCCTATTTCCAGGTCGACAGCCCCGTGGCACGCCCAACGGACCCCATGTTTCTTGGGCTGCACGCTCGCGCTGAAGCCCAGATGTCCAGCAAGGTCGTGCGCAAAAGGTCCGCCGACGAGAAGGTCGGGGTCCTGGGCCTAGCGGATGGCGTATTGGGGTGCATTGAGTACTCGGACCTGCCCTCGGACCTCCGGACGGCTACCGATTCGGATGGTGATTTGCTCTTCCATGCGGGGAACATCGCCAACCACGTGATCAACGTCGATTTCGTGAAGCAGTTGACCGCCAACGGACTGGACCTGCCCTGGCACCTGGCCCGCAAGACCATGCAGGTGTTCGACATCGATGGGTGCGTACGAGCCTGCGACGGCGTCAAGTTTGAGACCTTCATCTTTGACGCCCTCGGCCTAAGCCAGAACAGCGTCACACTAGAGGTTGACCGACGCACCGAGTTCAGCCCAGTCAAGAATGCCGAGGGCAGCGATAGCCCCCAGTCGTCCCGGGCAGATCTGGCGGACACCTTTGCCGAATGGGTCTTAGCCGCAGGCGGAGAGCTCCCCAGCCCCGGGCCCGCGGGCTCCTCCATAGTGGAAGTGGATCCCCGTGTGGCCGAATCCCAAGAGGAATTCCTGGATCGCTGGCCCCTCCAAGCGGAGGATCTGGGCGGTGGACACCTCTATTCCTAGCTCGCCCCAAGGCCCGCAGCCTGGGTGGCTCCTCTGGCCGCAGCTTGCAGAGAGATTGGCCCAAACAGAAGTGGTCGTCTTGTCAGGTGGCACCTCCGATGAGCGCGAAGTCTCACTGCGCTCCGGGGAGGCGATTGTGTCGGCCCTGGAGAACTTGGACGAGGCTCAGCGACGTGCGCGTCCCCTGAACCTTCAATGGATCGAGATCGCACCCGAAGGGCACTGGATCCTTGAAGGGCAGGCCCTCGACGCGGGCGACGCGATGGAGCAACTCCCCGCGAGCGCCCTGTACTTCATCGCCCTGCACGGAGGCGAAGGTGAGAATGGTCACCTTCAGCGCGCCCTGGGCACTCGCGGCCGAGCCTTCACCGGCTCAGGGGCCGAGGCCTCCGCGCTGTGCATGGACAAGGCGCGCGCTCGGGCTCGGGCACAAGCCGCAGGCCTCGAATGCGCGCCAGGCCTGCTCGTAGACCACAGGGACTGGAGTGAGGGTTCGGAGCAGATTCTGAATAGGGTTTTCGACCTAGGAGAAGGCCCATGGTTCGTGAAACCCAACTGCGGCGGGTCATCGCTGGGAGTGGTTCGCACTGAAGGGGCCGCTGGACTCCGTGAAGCGATCGCAGCCACCCTCGGCATGGGCCAAGACGCCCTCGTTGAGAGGGAGATCGTCGGACTCGAGGTAAGTGATGGAATCCTGGGGGGCACCAGCGCATCCGAATCGATGGCCCTCCCCTTGTGTGAGATCCTGCCCGACGAGGGCCGCTACTTCGATTACCACCAGAAGTACGACGGCTCCGGCGCCATAGAGAATTGCCCCCCGCAGCACACGACACCTGAGCAGGACGCCGAAGTACAGGGCATGTCACGCACCGTCTTCCAGGCTCTTGGGTGTGAGGGTTATGGGCGCATGGATTTTATCTTGCCGAAAATGGGGGGGGCTCCTGTTTTTCTCGAGGCCAACACCCTGCCGGGCATGACCGAACGCAGCCTCTTACCACGGGCTGCCCAAGCCCAAGGTGTGGACATGGGCTCGCTCTGCCTGGAAGTCCTGGCCCAGGGTCTGGCCTCCTCCGAAGGCCGGTTACATCCATGAGTACAGGCGTTGCATTGATCGGCTCCGAGGGGCGCATGGGGCGCTATTGCGACCAACTTCTGGCCCGCCACCCGGAGTTCCAGATCGTCTGCCGCGTGACGTCCGATCAGGATCTGGTCTCGGAGCTTGAGCGAACCAGACCAGACGTGGGCCTGGATTTCACACGCGCAGGCCTGGGCCGGGACCATGGCGCGATCCTGCTTCGAGCCGGCGTGCGTCCACTCATCGGGACCAGCGGGATGCGGCCCGAGGACGATCAGTTCCTGCACGAGTTGGCGCTTGAACGCGAACTCGCAGGCCTCGTTGTGCCCAACTTCTCATTGGGGATCTGGCTCCAGCAGAAACTTGCGCTCCTTGCTGTCCAGCACCTGGAGCAGGTTGAAATCCAGGAGGAGCACCACATAGACAAGATCGACTCCCCTTCGGGCACCGCCCTCGATACGGCCCTTCAGTTGGGCGAAGCCCTTGGCCGCCCAGGTGAGGAAGTGCCCATTCACAGCGTGCGCCTGCCCGGCCTGCACTCCAATCAGACCGTCCTTTTCGGGGGGCCCGGGCAGATCCTGCGCTTGACTCACGAGACCTACGGTCTAGAGGCTTTCGGACCAGGGATTCTTGCCGGCCTGCACTTTCTTGCCCAGGCCCCGCCCGGCATCCAGCGCGGGATCGGTCACGCCCTAGAGAACCGCTGAGCCTCGCCGTCCCGCCCTTGGCTTCCGAGAGCCGCAGCGCTACCCTTCTGTTCGGGCCGGAATGGCGGAATGGTAGACGCGACGGATTCAAAATCCGTTGGCCGCAAGGTCGTCCGGGTTCAAGTCCCGGTTCCGGTACCACCTCGACTCCCCTCGAGTCCTAGCACGTACCCCTCTCCCCGATGCCTGAACCCGCAGCACGCACAACTCCTCCTGCGCCTGATGCCGCTCGCCAAGGCGACGCCCTTAGCGAAGCCATCCTGCCGGTGCTGCTGCATGAGCTGGCTAACGTGACACAGAATCTCACGGGTCTACATTCCATTCTGGGAATGGAGGGTGGCGCCGAGCTGTTCGCACAGCGGCAAGGCGACCTCGTACGGAGCGGTCAGCTGGCCGAAGACCTCGGGTGGGCGATGGCCGTGCTGGGATCCGCCTGTGGGGATAATCTCCTCCTGGCGCGCCGCGAACCCCGGGGGCTCTCCATTCTCTTCCCCCTAGTCCAGAAGGCATGTCGGCGGGAGGGCCTCGACGTTCAGTCCTGTCCACCGGACCTGCCCCAACTGGCCCCTGATTGCCTCGATGGATGGCAACTTCCCTGGACACTCGCCAGTCTGCTCCTGCAATCCACCCGCGATGGGGGAGGAGACTGGTCACTGACTCCCCACGGGGGGCGCTGGATCTTCTCGTGGCGGGCGCACCCCTCTGCCGGCAACGCTGCCGCCCACCTAGTTGGGCAACTACCCGGCGCAGAGTTCGCACCGGCCGGTAAGGGCCGGGTCCGCCTGGCTCTCCCCGGCGATTGGCTGCGCTAACGGAAGCGGCCCCTGCCGCAACCGGCCTCAGGGCCGATCGCGACGGGTCGCGCACTTCAGCTGGGAATCAAGTGAGCAGGCCTCGGGACTACTGATTGATGGCGTGGGTTGCGCTGCCCAGGGGGACCATTGCTGCGTCGAACAACAGGGGCTGCAGTAGAATCTTGCCCTCTATCGCTGGCGTCTGCAGGTGCTCCAGCTTGAGCCCCCCCTTGGTGTCCAGGGGCATGACGTTCGTCCGGCGCAGAATGTCCGTGGCTTTCACGGCCATGAATAACGGGGCGCGCCAACCGGCGTCGATGACGTCCTCGAAGGGAAGTTCGGCGCTGGAGTTGGCCACCATGATGACGGCGAATCCACCCGGATCGCCTCCAGTGAGTTTGAAGGTGCCGCGACCAGCGCCACCGGAAGGCGGCCCCTTCCACGTCAACTGAGCGCGAGCGGGATCGATGGTGACACAATCGTCGAAGCTGAAGAAGTCCGTGCTGTAGGCGCGCAAGCTAACGCCCAGAGGTTGCTGCGCTGAAAATGTCGAGGGGCCGGAACCGACAAGCTCCAAGTTCGCCACGTGGGTCAAGGCCGTACAGACCGTGTCCAGCAAGTTTCCCGAGGGGGAGAACTGGTAGATCTCATTCACGTCCCCTGCGAAGTTGGTATGGGCTAGAAAGAGAGTGTCCCCCGCATCACAGACCATGCTTGACCCACCATCCAGGCCACTCCAGAGGAAGTCCGCGTCTGCCTCGGAGAGCAACACGCCTGTGTCTAACTCCGCATTGTCCCAGCGAATCAGGCTCTCTTGCCCAAGGGGCGGAGGCCAGTCAAAGCCCTCGTACTGGGTTACGTAACTCACGTCGCCTGCTGCATTGACCACGATCGGGCCGGAGGGACCTTGGACGTGAGCAAGAAGGGTAGTGTTGCCCGTGGCAACGTCTAACCGAATGAGGTCATTGCCAGCACCCCAGCCTCCGAGACCCGCGCTGACATACGCCAGCCCAGGGGTCACGTCCCACGTCAGGTCGTAGTTGAATACAAGATTCGCCAGGAGGGTCACTCCGGCCCCGTTCAACTGCACCTTGAATAGGTTCCCATTGGTGCTCTCCCCAGCGATCACGAAGGTCCCGGTCGGGTCCACCTCCACGAAGGACGGCCACATGAAGGAGCTGATGGATCCGAGATTGGCATGCCAGGTACCATCGCTCGCATAGAGGTCGAAGGTGAGCCCATCGAAGGCAACGTAGCGGCCGTCCGCGAGGCTCCCGTAGGCACTCGGACCGCCGAGGGGGACAGCAGCGGTAACGGCAAAGCCGGGGTTCGGATCGACTTGGGCCTCGGCCGGGTTGGCTAGCAGGCAAAGGGCGCTCAAGAGCGCCAGCGAATTAAAGAGTCTCATGGGTAGGGTTTCCTGTAGGTCCGCAGAAAGTTGCCGACAAACGGGGTGACACCCACCCGCCCCAAGCGCTCAGGTCCGTGGAGAACCCGCAAGGGAGCGTAGGGTGCCGTGCCTCGTCCGGACCGGCATTCCCACCCCACGCGCCGAGTCTCCTGACTTGCTACGTAGAGGAGGAACTCGACCTTCCCAGCTGGCGCCAGTGGTCTGGGGCCCTGGGCCCCAACAGAGTTCCACCCCATGCAACTTACAGTGGCGGGACCGTGCAGGATTCACACCTGACTTCCCCCGCGCGCGGGTGGTCGAATTGACAGCATTCGAGCCTACTGGTGATGCTCGCTTCCGGTCAAGAGCCTCGTGGACGAAAACGGCGAGGCCCAACCGCTGGCCTGCTGGCACGCTCCGGTCAGTCTGAGGAACCCGATAGGGAGAGGAGGCTCGCGGCACCGGCTTCCCCTGCTACCACATGATGCTCAGCAAGAGCCTCCAGGAGGCTCCAACTCGCGCTCCCCTGGAGGTGGGTGGCCTTGAAGCCCGCCGACCCCACCCCGCCCAAGAGAACCAGAAGGGCCACATGCAAAGAGAGCCCCGTCGCCACACCGACGAGCGCCCCGCCGATGCGATCCATCAGGTTCAACTGCAGAGCGTCGAGCGCCTTCTTCCCCAGTAACCCCAAGAGCGCCGCCACGATCAGCCCCGAGAGGAAGAGGAGAAACCAGCTCAGCCCATGACTCATGGCTGGGGTGAGATCCAGGGCATCCTGAACCCGGGGAGTGAGCTGGGGACTCACGGAGCGCGCCAGTCCAACAGCCAGCACGACCCCCAGAAACCGAACGACCTGCCACCACAGACCCCGCCAGATGCCCAGGAGGAAGAACAAGCCGACCACCCCCAGACCCACCTTGTCAATCCAGGGCAAGCTGCTCATGAAGGAGGGTACGGTTTCAGTCAAGGCGATCATGGATGGGCTTCAGGGGTTGGCCGGAGGTCCCCGGTCGGGATGAGGGTCGGGTGGGGGGCCCCCGGGCATGGCCTTCCCCTAGTAGATGGGATTGTCTCGGAGTATCTTTCGCCCTCTTTGGCCCAGGGAGCGCTGGCAGCCATTCACAGCACTGCGGGGACTGCTTTACAATGCACTCTGGGCAACCCCATTACCAACCATGACCCTTCCCACGGAATCCATCGAACTTGGCCTAGAGCAGTTCGCCAAGCTCATAGGCAAGCATTCCCAGTTGAGGGAAGAACTCGGGGCCAGTGGCCGAGAGTTCTTCGGAGGCGACCCGCCCAGGCAGAATGCGGCAGAGGCCCTCCTAGCCGGGCGACGGCACTTGGAGTGGTTCCTCTTTGAACGCCACAGCCCCGCACTGTTCGGAGCGCCCTCTGAGCACCTGCTGGAAGCCTGGCTGGAAGAATCACCCTCGGACCTTGGGGACAAGGGCCAGGTCCTGACACAGTCCTTTGTGGGTGTCTTCGAGGTTGTGGAACTCCTGCCTGATGTGGGCTGTTGGCTGCGCGACAAGGCCGGATATGGCAGCTACGCCCTGGCACACCCCTCCGCTGACGGCCGAATGCAAACCGGCGACCTGCTCGTGGGGCGCCTCTTTCCCATTGAAGACGGGCTACATTGCGCATCGAGCGCAGCGGCCATCTTCCGCTCCGCAACGCTGGTTTCGGCCCTGGAGAAAGACATCGAACAGATACGCGCGAATGCAACAGGCAAGGTCTTGCGGCTCACACAGGATGGATTGGAGAAGATGTTCTGGGGATCAGGGCATGAACCCCAGAGTGAGGACCCGGTGGGGGACCTCCAGGTCTTTCTGCGCGAATCGGCCGCGCTACCCCAACACAGAATCGAGTCCATCATCAGCGATCTGACCGCAACGCCCTATGACCCGGAGAACCTTACACCGGGCGCCGGGGACCCCCTCGGGGTCATCCTCGACGCGCTGGCCTTTGACACCGACGTCAATCTGAGTGCCGCCCGCAAGCATCTACTTCTTGGGTGGCAGGGGCTGGCAATGCAGAGTCCAGAGGGAGACCAAGGGCCGGAAAACAACGCGAATGACGACCCTGAACCGGAAGGGCCGGGTGCCGCTGTGGCCCGCTTTGAATCGGGGCGCCTTGCGGGCCAAGACCTCGACGGCCTGTTCGATGACCTAGAGGAGGATCTCGGGCTCGGATCCGTCGCGGATGCGAACCCCGAGGATGACTCCCCGGCCCCGGATTTCCCTGGGGTCGTCGGTGCCATGATCTCAGAGTACCGCTGGGAGATCGAAAGCGCCGAGGGCGAAGCCGCCGAAGGCAATCTGGACGGTCTATCCTTGCTGGCAAAGTTCGCCGAGCCCATTGGCGTGTTTGAAGAGTTGGGCCATGCCGAGCTCTTGCGATTCGTGACCTTCTGGATCCACGAGCAGGAGGCTCTTGCGAGCGCTCAGGAGGCCCGCGACCTGCTGGACTCCCTGGAGAACTTCACCACCTGGGTACAGGCGGCCCACGAGCACCCGCTTCAAGATCAATTCGGTTCCACCCTTAAGGGCCTACGGGAATCCTTGCCTCGAATAGTCGAGTTGAACCGGGCCCTTCCAGACGGAACCGGACTTGTGGACGATTCCAGAGCCATGCTGTTTGAGGTCTGCGTGGACGCCCATGGTCAGTTTGATCATCTCCGGGATCGGGATGGCCAAGATCATCAGGCCCGCTTGGAGGCCGGCCTAAGCGCACGCCTAAGGGCTGGTGACCGGGTGCACGGGTGCTTAGAGCCAGACGGCGAATTCACCATCCGGCGTTGCTACCCAGCGGAATCCGCTGGCCTGGTGCCAGGTTCTGGGTCCTGATTAGCGTCCCGACGAGGCCACAGCCCTTCTGATCTAGCTCAACATGCCGTGTCGGATAATGTACGTTATGTTGCACAGTAACCCTCATGTTGTCCCCCAGGGGGCGCTTCTGGCTGCCCTCCCACCTCAAGTCCTTCTGACTCGAGAGAGACGGACTTCAGTCCGGGTCCGCCTCAAGACCCTGGGGTCAGCGGTTCCATTGGCGTAGGATCCCAACCTCCCAAGGGATTACAGCATGGCCACCAAACACTGCTTCATGAACAAAGACCGGGTCTGCGACCTGACCTGCAAGGCCGCCTTTGCAGTGGATGATCCGATGGACCCGGTCGACTGCTACTTCATCTGGTTGTCCGCCCACCTCGGCGAAGGGCTGTTCGATCTGCGGCGCCTCGTAGAGCTCCAAACCGGCTTCGCAGGCCCGCCTCCATCCACCCCGGGAGGAGGCTCGCCCCCACCGAGTGGCCACGGCCAAACGCCGCCCTCGTCCAATTAGGGCTTCCTAGACCTCAGAGCCCAGGGCCCATCCACCCAGGGCTTCCCATGACAGGTGCGCCAGGCGCCACCCCGCACCGGGCTCACGCTCAAGGGTCGCCGTCCCCACGTAGGGCACATGGAGTTGCCGGCTGTGCTTCATGGAGAGACCCAGAACCGGGCATATAGCGGCTCGCAGAACCCACTTGTGGGCCACCACGAGGCTCTCCCGCCCCTCGAATTCCCTGGCAAGGTCCTCCAAGGCACGTCCAACCCGGGCTTGGAGCGCGACAAGGGTCTCTCCACCAGGTACGGGGAAGACGCCCCCCTGGGCCCAAAACTGCTCCCAAGCCCCGGGAACGGCAGCCTCCACCTGATCCCGTCCCCATCCCGCCCAATCCCCACGATTCAATTCCCGAAAGCGCTCATCCACCCCCGCCTCGAGCCCTGATTGCTGCGCCACTAGCTCTGCCAGGTACGCCGAGCGCGCCAGACCTGAGGAGAGCACGGTGGCAAACCGCCGATCCTGGAGTCCATGGGCCAGGGCGCGGGACTGCTGCTCGCCAAGATCAGACAGCGGAACGTCCAAATCGCCATAGATACGTTCGTTCCAAGGCTCCGCCACGGCACCATGGCGCACAAGATGGATGCGAGTGGGCGTGCCAGATGAGGACATAGCGAGGGGGGGTCACTGGAGCGGCTCACGGCACGACGGACAAAGAGGCCGGAAGCCGATTGTCTCCAATGAGCCCGCCGGATAGCTTGCCCTCCGCGGGTCCTCGGTTTCCAGGAATTCTCACCCAACCTCCCCAGATCACCTCATGCCCAGCTGGATCGGACGCTTCCTATCCTCGTCAGTAGGCAAGAAGACCGTCATGGCCGTCACCGGCCTCTCGCTCGTAGGCTTCCTGGTGGCCCACCTGCTCGGCAACTTCAGCCTCTACACAGGAGGCATAGAGGGGTTCAACGAGTACGCCGCCAAACTTGAGGATCTCGGCGGATTGCTCATGGCTGCAGAGGTCGTCCTCTTCGCCGTGTTCGTCATCCACGTGAGCTTGGCGCTGCGCATAGTCCGAGAAAATAGGCTGGCTCGGGATGAGGCTTACCGTGTGCGGGCCACCATGGGAAACAGCACGCGAGCCTCCAGGTCCATGGCCATCACGGGCCTGGTCGTCCTGCTGTTCCTGATCGTCCACATCATCGATTTCAGGGTGCCTACATTGGTCGGCGACATGGACAACCTGGGAGCGGCGGTGGTTGAACGCCTAGGCAGTCCGGTGGGTGCCACCGTGTACCTGATCGGCATCTTGGCCCTCGGCCTGCACCTGCGCCACGCCATCCAGAGTGCCTTCCAGTCCCTCGGCATCCAGCATCCGCAGTGGACCCCCATTCTGCGTGTCGGCGCCTTAGCCCTTGCTGCAGCACTCGCCATCGGCTTCGCGTCCTTCCCCATCTACTGCCTGCTTTCACAGGGTGCGGCAAGCGCTGGAGTGAACTGATGACCACCCAACCCAACTCCCAACTGCACGACCACGTCCCCGGCGGACCACTGGACGAGAAGTGGACCCGACACAAGTTCGACCTGAAATTGGTCAACCCGGCCAACCGCCGCAAGTTCGAGATCCTCGTGGTGGGCACAGGACTCGCCGGGGCCTCGGCCGCGGCTACCCTGGCGGAAATGGGCTACAGCGTGACCTCGTTCTGCGTCCAGGACAGCGCTCGCCGGGCCCACTCCATCGCGGCCCAGGGCGGTATCAACGCGGCCAAGAACTACAAGAATGACGGGGATAGCGTTCACCGACTCTTCTACGACACCATCAAGGGCGGTGACTACAGAGCGCGAGAGGGCAACGTGCACCGACTGGCGGAGGTCTCACGTCAGATCATCGACCAGTGCGTGGCACAGGGTGTGCCCTTCGCACGGGAGTATGGCGGCCTGCTCGACAATCGATCCTTCGGAGGGGCCCAGGTGGCCCGCACGTTCTACGCTCGCGGCCAGACAGGCCAGCAGCTCCTACTCGGTGCCTACGGAGCGCTCATGCGCCAGGTGGGCGCTGGGCGCGTCAAGCTGCACGTGCGCAAGGAGATGGTCGACCTGGTGGAAGTGGATGGCGTCGCGCGCGGGATCGTGACCAGGGACCTGACCAACGGCCAGTTTGAACGCTGGGCGGGACACGCCGTCCTGCTCTGCACAGGTGGCTACGGAAACGTTTTTTACCTATCCACGAATGCCAAGGCCTCCAACGTCACGGCCGCCTGGCGTGCACACAAACGCGGTGCCTTCTTCGCCAACCCCTGCTACACACAGATTCACCCCACCTGTATCCCCGTGCACGGCGAGTTTCAGTCCAAGCTGACGCTCATGAGCGAGAGCCTGCGCAATGACGGGCGGGTCTGGGTGCCCCAGGACGGCGGCGACGGCCGGCTCGCCGCCGAGATCTCCGAGGGTGAGCGTGATTACTACCTAGAGCGCAAGTATCCGAGCTTCGGAAACCTCGTTCCACGGGACGTCGCTTCCCGCAACGCCAAGCAGGTCTGCGACGCGGGTCGCGGTGTCGGGGATACGGGCCAGGCGGTGTATCTGGACTTCAGAGACGCCATCCAGCGGGATGGGCGCGATACGATCCAAGCGCGCTACGGCAACCTGTTCGACATGTACGCGCGCATCACCGGTGAAGACCCCTACAGCGTTCCCATGCGCATCTTCCCCGCCGTGCACTACACCATGGGTGGCCTCTGGGTGGACTACAACCTAGAGAGCACCGTCCCCGGCCTGTTCGTCCTGGGAGAGGCCAATTTCTCTGATCACGGGGCCAACCGTTTGGGTGCCAGCGCCCTGATGCAGGGCCTCGCAGATGGGTACTTTGTCGTCCCCGCCACAATCGCCAGTCATCTGGCAGGTCGCACCCTGCCGCCCGTGGACACGTCCCATGAGGCCTTCGCTGAAGCCGAGGCCGCCTCCCAGAAACGCTTCCAGGCCCTCCTGGCTGTGCAGGGATCCCGCACCGTGGACTCCTTCCACCGCGAGCTAGGTCTCATCTGCTGGAACAAATGCGGCATGTCTCGAAACCGCGCGGGCCTCGAAGAGGCTCTCCAGTCCATCCGCTCCCTGCGCGCTGCCTTCTGGCAGGACGTCCGGGTGCTGGGCGACGCGCGCTCCCTCAACCAGAACCTTGAGCACGCAGGTCGCGTGGCGGACTTCATGGAGTTCGGCGAACTCATGGTGAACGATGCACTGCAGCGCGAGGAGTCGTGCGGGGGCCACTTCCGCGAAGAGCACCAGACTGAAGAAAACGAGGCTCAGCGCAATGACGAGGGTTTCTGCCACGTCACGGCCTGGGAGCACCGCGACGGCGATTCAGAGCAGCAGCACACCGAGGAGCTCGCCTTCGAGTCGGTACAACTCAGCACCCGGAGCTACAAATGAGCACCTCCACCACTGGCGACCTATCCCTCACCGTCCACGTGTGGTGCCAGGCGGGTCCGGACCAGCCCGGGGAATTCGTCACGACAGCCCTGACCATCAGCCCCGATACGTCTTTCCTCGAGATGCTCGACTGCCTCAACGAGCAACGCATGGCCGGCGGCCTTGAGCCCATTGCCTTCGACCACGATTGCCGAGAGGGAATCTGTGGCATGTGCTCACTCGTCATCGATGGCAAGCCCCACGGGCCGGAGCAGGAGACCACTACCTGCCAGCTGCACATGCGCACCTTCAACGATGGTGATGACATCTGGGTCGAGCCCTTCCGGGCCAAAGGGTTTCCGATTCTCCGTGACCTCGTTGTCGACCGCGGGGCCTTCGATCGCATCCAGCAGGCCGGGGGCTACGTCTCCGTCAACACAGGCTCAGCCCCCGACGCCCATGCCGTCCCTGTCCCCAAGCCAGCTGCCGAGGAGGCCTTCGACGCTGCCGCGTGTATCGGGTGTGGTGCCTGCGTGGCCGCCTGCCCCAACGCCTCAGCCATGCTGTTTGTGGCGGCCAAGGTCTCACAGTTCGCCCTCCTACCCCAAGGAGCACCCGAACGGGATGCGCGTGCCCGATCCATGGTGGAAGCCATGGACGCGGAGGGGTTCGGCAACTGCACCAATCACTTCGAGTGCGCCGCAGCCTGCCCCAAGGCGATTGATGTCACCCACATCGCCAGATTGAACCGCGAGTTCCTGCGGTCAAGCCTACGACCCCGCGGCTAGGCAGACCTCACCCTTCGGCCCTCTGGGCCGCCGGCCCCGGAGCAGTCGCTACCCGCATGACGCCCAGACACTGGACGTCGACCCCCGCCCTCTCGGCGGCAGACATGAAGTCCGGTAGTCCGGCATCCCGCAGGCCGCGTGGCAAGATGACCCGCTTCAGCGCGGGGTCCCCCAGCCAGGTGCGAGCGTCCTCAACACTCCCGGCCTCAACCACTGATAATCCTTGCCTGGCGAAAGCGGCCCTGCGGATCTCCCGGCGTTGGGCGCTCGGCTCCAATAGAAGTACCAGAGCAGACCGACTGCCATGGGCCGCGGGGAGACGCACGCTGATTCGCGTCCCCTTACCGGGCGCGGAGGCCACGTCCATTTCACCCCCCAATCCGTCCAGGCATTCTTGAAGGCTAGCACTTCCATAGCCCGTCCCGCCCCGGCCACTCTGTCCGGGCCTCATCCACTGCGCCAAGGCTGCGGCGTCCATACCGCGCCCCCCATCGAGGACCTCGAGGTGAACGGCGCCTTCCTCAATCCGGGCCCCCAGCCGCACCTCGCCCCCGGACGGGGAGGCCTCGATGGCATTCAACACGAGGTTCTTGATCAGGCGGTCTAGGTGGCTCGGGTGCCCCCTCACGACAAGGTCACCCCGACAGCGCACGAGAACGCGTACGGTCTCGCCACAGCCCGACAGCTCCCTCGCCGCCCGACTCTGGGCCAAGAGCCTAGGCCGCAACTGGAGCCGGCGGCGAGCAAGGCCGTCCTGTCCGACGACCGATCCGGCGCAGAGGTCACGCGCGTTGCCCAGGGACCTCGACAGATCCGCGAGGTTCACAGCGCCGTCTCCCGGGCCTCCTGATTCACGCTCACGCGGTGACGGGCCTTCCAACCGCAAGCGTTCCAACTGCATGCTGGCCAGATTCAGATGGTTGCGCAGGTCGTGGTTGAGCGCGGCTGTCTGTCGCCCCAATCTGCGCTCCCGTTCCTGCGCCAGGTCTAGGCGCTGTTCCTCCTCCGCCATGAAGCTGACGCAAACCCACTCCGCCAACTGTGGCCAACGGGCACGCGAGCCATGCACGGGAAGTGCCGCAAGGCCGACCAGGGTTCCGTCGCCGCCATGGGCCGACCTCGCCATGAACCCGTAGCCTTCAAAGGCTCGCATCCGCCCGGAACCAGGATGCGAATCTGGGCGCAGGTCCACGCAGCCCCCCTCTGGAATTCCGACCAGGAGAGGCCACTCCATGGATTGGACGACCGCCCTCAGACCGTGGCCCCGCCCCCCCACCACCGGGTCACGCCCTGGCTGTACCCACGCTAACGCGTCCAAGCCTAATCCCCTCGCTAGGGCCTCCAGCAGTCCCTGTCCGGTCACCCATTCAGGAGCCCCCTCATCTCCGAGGACTGCCACGGGTCCACCGTGAAGCCGGGCAAAGCCCCGTGCAAGGCTTGCCAGCCGTACTCCTGTGGGGGTTCGGCTTACCCCTAAAGACGCAGCGGAGGAGTTCACTCCCCGAGTCTGCCTCCCGGGGGGGGCTGTTGGAAGCACTCTATCCACTCTACGGAGCCCAGGAAGCGGCCTGCTTGGCCTATCAGGTACAGAGTCGTTCCGATCCAGAAACACGGGCCGGCGGATCGCATAGGGATACTGTGGGACCCCTGTCTGGGGGTAATCCCGGTCCTGGGACTGCAAACTTGGACGAACGGGCGCTCTGCGCCTATGATGGCAACCCACCAGTGCCTCTTGGCAGGGCCCCCCTGTCTCTCGCCTGATTCTCCCCCCCCCGGAGCCAATCCCGTGCCTCATTGGCACGGACCTTGCATTACAAAGCCCGCCGGTCCATCCGGACCGTGTCTGTGGGTACCCAACTAAAGCCCCTACGGCAGTCCTCGGCCGCCGTAAGGCAAACACCAGAAGTAACGAACCATGAAGAGACTTCTCCTCCTCGGAACCCTCCTCAGTGCTGCAGCCCTGTGCTTGCAGTCAAGTAGTACAGGCCACGGCGGCACCTACCGCGGCCCTGGTGACACCGTGCCCCCCGGCGGCGGTGGCGGCGGCGCCGGCGGCGCCCCTACGACCCCCGGCCCTGCCGGCCCGACGGCTCCCGGCCCCGCAGCTCCCGGCACCCCCGCTCCCGCAACACCCGGTGCTCCGCCCCCCGCCCCCGGCGCGACATCTTCCGGGCCCGTGACGCCAGGCGGCCCAAGTGGGCCGGACCTGACCCTCTGGGACTTCTGGTGGGGATTCAACCGTGAGCCCTACCTGAACCTCAAGTCCAAGATCCACAGCGGAGAGACCGTCACCGGTTCAGATGATTTCTTCCTGGGCCATGGCCAGAAGGATCAAGCCAAGGACAGCCTGCGACCCTCACAAGAGATCATCCGCAACACCGTGGTGCCTGCGCTCAAGAATGCACTGGCTAATGAGCGCGCAAACGACATTCTCGACTCGGCGCTGATCGCCCTGGCCAAGATCGGTGACGTGGCGGGAACGGACGAATCCGAATTCGAGGGCATCATCAAGGAGTTCCTGAAGGACGGCAACCAGGGAGTCGCTGAGACGGCTGCCGTCGCCCTGGGCATCCTGGCCAACGACATATCTTTCGAGATCCTGTTCCAGTTGGCTACCGACGACCCCGCTGCGCGGCGGTTCATTGGCAAGACGGAAGTCCCCATCCGCACCCGCGCTTATGCGTGCTATGGCTTGGGCCTCTTGGGCTACAGGACCAGCAACAACGAACTGCGTCAGGACATCGCTGAAACGCTAGTGGACCTGCTCACCTCACCCCACTTCTCACGGCGTGACATCAAGGTTGCGGCCATGACGGCCCTTGGCCTGACACCTCTTGAGTCCAACGTGGACGCAGCCCTGGAGGGCGACGAAGAGGATAACTCCAACCGCAAGTGGGTCCTCAGCCGTGAGCGTCAACTGGACTTCCTGCTCGACTACTACGACCCCGCCAACGAGCGCGCCAACGGCACGACACGGCACTGGTACGTTCGCGCTCACGCTCCGACAGCCATGGCGAGGCTTCTGCCTGGTGCAGCGCCCGGGTACAAGGCGAAAGTCGCGGGCCTGCTGATCGGAAGTGTGGATCGTTACAGCAAGGAGAACCGCGAGATCCTCATGAGCGCCACGCTGGCTCTAGGTCAGATCGGCACCGCCGAGGACGATGGTCGGGACGGCCTCAACACCCAAATCCGGGGAGAGCTCATCCGCATCCTCAAGGAAGGTGACCCCCAGAGTCGTCGTTTCGCCATGATCTCACTGGGTCAATCCGGTGGCACTCCCGGCGAAGGCGAAAACGCACTTGCCGGTGCTACAGTCGCCCGCAAGGAGCTCCTGCGCCAACTCTCCAAGGGCAAGACGATGCTCAAGCCCTGGGCTGGCCTCGCCCTCGGAGTCATGGGACGTCAACTGTTGGACCACAACGAAACCATGAGTGAGTCCGCCAGCAACGCCCTGAGGGCCGCCGCTGCCGACTGCAAGCGTCCGGCGGAGATCGGTGCCTACCTGATTGGAATCGGCATTCGCCGTGACATCGAGGGTATGGACATCTGCATGGAGAAGATGGATTACTTCACCACCGATGAGTCCCGTGGCTACTGTGCAGTAGCTCTCGGTCTCATCGAGGACCGTAGTGCCATCGCGCCCATTCAGGAGATCATCAGGGAGTCGAAGTACAAGCCCGACCTGCTCAAGCAAGCTGCCATCGCGCTGGGCCTGCTGGGTGACAAGGAGCTCGTCCCGGACCTGATCGGAATGCTTGAGACCGCCACCGGCTTGGCCACTCAAGCGGCCATCTCGACGGCGCTCGGCGCCATCGGCGACAGCCGCTCCATCGACCCCCTGGTTGAGTTGCTGGGTAATCAGAGCGTGACCGACTCCGCCCGTGGCTTCGCCGCGGCGGCTCTCGGCATCGTCTGTGACAAGGAAGAGCTCCCTTGGAACACCAAGATCTCGGCCAACATCAACTACCGCGCCAACACCGTCACGCTTACGGGTGGCGGCACGGGGATCCTGGACCTGCTCTAGGATTCCTCCAGACGCCAATGGCCCCGCGGCTCATGCCCGGGTGCTAGACGCGGGCCCGCTCAGCTTGCTGGGTGGGCCCGCTGCATTGAACGCCCCAGCCGGCGACGCCAAGCAACAGCACCAGCCCCAGGATCACAACCCAGAGCGCGCGGCCCTCAGAGGCAGCCTGTTGCTCCCGCACGCCCTCTAGGTGCTTGGCCTCCGCCACCATCTCGGCCGAAGTATCCAGCCACCACCGGGATGTCTCTGCAGCGGTCCCAGGGTCCAAAGCCAGCCTGTCTGCCTCCCGTGCGAGCCGCGCGGTCAACGCCAGGGCCAAGGGGGCCGCTGCCAAATCTGTAGCCAGTCGCGCACTTCGCCACAAGAGCAGGCGGTCCAGGGGATCGGCTTCCAGCCCCGCCAATCCAGTGCCAAGCGCTCCAGCAAGATCGCCTGCATGGTAGAGAACCTCCAAGACCTCCCGAGCACGCTCCGTGGGATCATCCAAGACCTGCGCCCGCTCCAAGGCCAGCGCATAGAATCCCTGATCGCGCAAGGCGGCGACGTCCTGCATGGGCACACTGAACGCAGGCTGACAGAGGAGAGCCAAGGCCATCGACGCGGTAAACGGCAGGAAGGTCATGCACCCACCACCCAACGCTGCCGACCAGCGCGCACCGATTCCCGCTGCAATTGATCCATGGCGTTGAGATCGTCGGTCAGCACCGGAACCCCCGTGTTCTGCAAGCTGCCGGTGACGGGCTCAACCAGCCTCCAGGCGGAGGGCACCTCCAATGCAGGCAGGAGCGCCTTCCCAACTCGGCCGCCGACGTCCCAGCCGAGAGCCCCTGGGCGCGGGACCGGGAGGCCCGCGCGCGCAACCAGCACGCAGTTGCGCGAGAACGGGATCCGCAGAGCCAGGATTTCCGAGCTGAATGCCTGCGCCAGTGTAAGGCTCAGAGCTTTGACGACGGGGTCATCAAGCCCAAAGCCGGCAGCGTTCACCATCAAGAAACCCCCGGGAGCCAGAACCCCGAGAGTCTCGCGGAAGAACTCAACGCTGCACAAATGGGGAGGAATCTCCATGTTGTTGGCGTAGCAGTCCAAGATCACCAGATCTTGAAGGTCCTCCACCCCCGGTAGAGCGGCCCGCGCATCGAGGCCAGCCAGGACCCGGCGCTCAGGTCGATTGCCTTGCAGCCCAAAATAAAGCTCGCCCAATTCGACAACCGCAGGGTCGATCTCCACACCAATGGAGAATAGAGCCGTCCCCCGGGGCAGAGCGCCCTCCAGCACGCGTACGGCAGTCCCAGCCCCCAGCCCAAGAATGAGCGCTCGCCAGACTTCTTGGGGCTCGGCCCACCAAGCAGGCAGTGCAAAGTAGTCGTAGTACTGTCCACCGCCCAACAGGCCAGGCTGCGGTTGCCACACGGACTGGAAGGAGTCGAGGGCCTCGTTGACCACCAATCTGCGCTGGCTCCCTGCTTCGTTTTCCAAAACGGCGAGGCGTTGGTAGGCGGACTGCCGCTGGTCCAGAACCTTCCAGCCCGGGGCAGGTTCGGGATTATTGAATTCCGGAAGGAACGCGCTACCCACCCCCAGAACGGCAAAGATGAGTCCCACTGCCAAGGCCCGGGGAGAACGGGATCGAAGAAGCAGCAGGAGACCAGCGAGCCCAAGGCATGCCGCGGCGATGAGGAAGGTCCCCATCAATCCACAACGGGGGAGAAGCCAGTGGGTGGTTCCAAAGGTGCCCAGAAGACTCCCCAAGGTGGATATGCCGAGCACGCGCCCACCGGCCGCACCTGCATGCCCCCCACTGTTCACTTGGAGGGCTTCGACAGCCAATGGACAGCCGCACCCGAGGAGGGCGGCAACAGGAGCGAACAACACCAACGAGCTGGCGAGGCTGCCCCAAAGCATGAGTCCGGCCGCCTCATCCAATGCCAAGTCAGCGGGCATGAAGAGCCCGGCCACTGGAGCCGCCAAGAGAGGCAGCAAAGCAGTCAGACCGCTGCCCACCACAAGAACCCAGCCCAGACGACGGTCGGGGGAGCCGGAGACACTCAAGCGGGCTCCGCACACGTACCCCACGGCCAAGGCCAATAGGATTACACCGATCACGTTCGTCCACACACCCGTTGAGGCACCGAACCACGGGGCTAAGAGGCGCACAGCCGCCAACTCAACCACCATCGTTCCGGCCCCCGCACAGAAAACGGCACCCAGGACCGAACCCGAGCTTGAATGCACTCTTTCGGCCCGGCGGGACACAGTGCTTCCCTGGTGCCCCTCCACCGCCTGCGCGGTTGGGCGATCCAGACCGTGGTCGCCCACGCTAGCCCTACTTCCCCTCGTCCTCTGGATCGGCGGCCAGAAGCGGGAGGTGATAAGACTTCGCGTTGACAAAAACGCGACCGGGGTCGCAAGCGCCGCTGAACAGGCTCGCAAGGACCACAGCACGACTGCGCGGAATGAGGTCCTCATGCTTCTGCCCGTTCGCAACCACCACGATGGGCTTGCTCATGTCCAAGAGCAAGTCATTGAAGTGGATCGTGAACTCAGTGATGCCCGACCCCTCAACCGTGACGGTATTCGTCCCCCGGTCCACCTGCGCGCTAATGCGACTGCTCCCCCCTTCTGAGGGCGGAACCTCCAACCAGTATGCGCGCTTGGGGAACGGAGATCCCGGAATCAAGGTGACCTGCGATGGATAGGAGTCGCGCGAGACGGTCCCCATCCAATTCCAGACGTCGGCCGTGACACCCGCAGGTTGCACCGTGCAGTTGCTATACCCCATGCGGCGAACCTCCTCCTCAAACTTGGTTACCTGCGCCCCACCTCCACTGAAATAGGTGGAGAGGTTTCGGAAGTTACTCGGGGAGGCCTCGCCAGCGTCACCGCTACGCCCAATCACGCCCGCAAAACGGTCCGGAAACTTCTCGGCTATACCCAAGGCCGTTGCGACGCCCAATCCGTGACCGGCCAAGTAGATGCGATTAAAGTCCACGCCATACTCCTCGTAGACGGCACGCATCAAGACGATGACGCGACCAATTCCGTCGCGGCCTGACCACGCCCCTGAATCCTCAGGCATGACCGGAGAAGCAAGAATGACCCCTTCCTGCACGCCGCGATCCGCCCAGTGGTCCCTGAGATGGTCCACGGGGCGCACCCCCTCGTCGGGAATGCAGATGACAAGGGGATAGGAACCAGAGGAGGCCGAGTATTTTGATGGAGCCCAAACGGCGTACATCAAAGGGTTGTCCTTGCTGAACACAGAACCCACAAACTTCTTCTCCGCAACCTTCCCCTTTTTGGGTCTGTTCCGGCCGTAGTCGTAAGAGAGCCAAATGGCGCGGCCAATATCACCGGGGGAAGCGAGGATGTCACCTTGCGCAGGAGTCTTTGACAGCTTGCGCTCCAACTTCGCCATGTTCGAAGCCACGTCACCCGTGGCGTCACTCACGCCCTTCTCATCCACTCGGGCTTCGATGTACTTCGCGAGAGACTTCGCCAGATTTTTCAGCTCACTGTCCTTGAGGAGTTGATCCTGGGCGGGCATCACAGCAAAGGACACCAAAGACAATGCGCTGAACAGGGCGACTGAACCGAGGAGGGTGGGGATGCGCTGAATGATCATGCTCGGCCTAGTCGCGGTAAAGGGAGGGGTTGCGGATGAACGGCTGTATCTGAGAGTTGAGGCCGCCAGATAGAACAAAAGACTCGGTTCCAGAGGGAAGGAGCGCAAGCCCCCATCCCCTCAGAGCCCAGGGCGGGTGCTCCCCGAGGTCAGGTGAGGGGCCCCGACCGCGATCAACGAGTACACGAAATAGGGCCCTGGCCCGCTCGCGTGCCCCGTGGGCCAGAGCCAGTCGCGCGCGCATCTGGAGCCCATCACTACCTCGACTTGCCAGGGCACGCCCAAGCCAGTCGAACTGGGTCTCCAGGTCACCGGCGCCCCCGGCAACAATAGAACGCCGCTCCCGGAGTTCGACCTGAGTGGCCGGTTCGGACTCCGCCGCGAGGGCGGACTCGAGCACTTCAGCTGAACGGCCCAGGTCACCCGTGCGCCGCGCGACACCCTCAAGGCAGAGAACGCTCCAGGTGCCCGGGGCGGCCCGATATTGGGCCTCCGCCACCTTTCGAGCCGGAGCCCCGGCGTAGAGTCCGAGCTCCTCGAGAAAGGCCGCGTAGGAAATCTCCAGCAATCGGGACCAATGCCCCTGCTCCAACCCCGCAGGGCCTCCATTCAGCGCATTACAGATGGCCACGGCTCGGGCTGAGCCGGGTTGCATCTCCCTCAGGAGTGGCCACGGGTCTTCCGGTCCACCCAAGGAGGGCACTTGAGCAGCTACCGGACGGCCCGCTCCAACGCACAGACTGATGGAGACGGCCAGCGTCGACCACCAGGGACGACCGATGAGCCTTGTGTTCAGGCCCAACGGACCCGGCCCTCACCCGCTTCGAGACACCCGATCACCACGGCGGGTTCCCCCACGGATTCCAAGTGAGCACTGACTTCATCCACCTTGTCCCCATCCACGATCAGCACCATACCGATCCCCATGTTCAGCGCGCGGTGAGCCTCATCCTCATCGATGCCGGCACCCTCGACGATCATCTCGAAGAGCGGCGGCACAGCCCAGCTTCCGCGTTCGATAACCGCATCCACGCCAGATAGGACTCGAGGAAGGTTATCGAGCAGACCACCACCGGTGATGTGCGCCATGCTCGCCAAGAGGTCCTTCTCGAGCAGGGGCCAGAGGGGTTTGAGATAGCTCTTGTGCGGCGCGAGCAGGGCCTCCCCAACGCTCACTCCTCCCAAGGCATCAGGCCGGTCGTGTACGTCGTGCCCCAAGCGTTCGAAGAGCACCTTGCGAGCCAGGGAGTAGCCATTGGTGTGCAATCCGCTTGAACCCAAACCCAACAGGACCTGGCCTGCCTTGACGTGGCTCCCATCCAAGACCTTCTCCCGGGCCACGCTGCCCACGATGAAGCCCACCAGGTCGAAATCACCCTCCGCATACAGACCGGGCATCTCCGCGGTCTCGCCGCCGAGTAGCGCCAATCCGCCGTCGGAACAAGCAGCAGCGCAACCGGCAATCAGCGCGCTCACCACCGCAGGCTCCAGCCGTCCGGTGCCCACGTAATCCATGAAGAACAGGGGACGGGCTCCCTGGACAAGAATGTCGTTGATGCAGTGCTGGACAAGATCGCGCCCCACGCTGTCAAACACGCCCATGCGCTTAGCCACTTCCAACTTGGTGCCGACCCCATCGGCGCTGGCCACCAGAATCTGGCCCCCCACACCCGCTTGCTCCATGTCGAACAGCCCACCGAACAGGCCCACGTCAGAGACGACTCCTGGCCCGAAGGTGTCACGGATGGCCTGCTTGGACAGGGAGAGAGCTTCGTCCTGCGCGTCTATGTTGACGCCAGCGTCCTTGTAGGTGAGAGGTGTCTTGGAGGTCACGGGGATATGAAGCTGAAGAGGGTCGATTAGTAGGCCCCCAGCATAACGCGGGGTGCGCCGCGATGCCCCTCTTGCGTGGCATCCCCACCCGAGATCCCTCCCCAGCTGATCCGGCGAGCCCCTCTCACTCCCGGTCCAGAAACCGCGTGATCAAATCCCGATTGTCAAAGCCCATGTCCTCGGGCAGGTCCGTGAGGGAGAACCAGGCCACCTCGCTGACGTCGCTGGCTGCCCGTAACTGCCCCCCCACCACCGTGCAAAGGTAGATGATCACATTGGCCGGCTTGCGAGGGTCGTCCCCCACCCAGGCTACGTCCAGTAGGCGTTGAACCTCGACCTCCAGGCCCGTCTCTTCGCTCACCTCACGGCGAACCGCTTCCTGCGGCTCCTCGTCAATCTCCTGATAACCCGCAGGCAAGGCCCAGGCACCCCTGAAGGGCTGGATGCGGCGTCGCACAAGGAGGACCTTGCCCCCAGTTGCGTCCAAGACCAACCCGGCGGCCGCGCTCGCGGGGTTGAAAAAGTAAACGAAACCGCAGCCCTGGCACTTGGGCCGAGTGCGCCCCTCCCAGTCCGTAGGCTTCAGGTTGGAGCCACAAAGAGGGCAATGGGTCGCACGAGTGTGGGGCATGGCGTGAGGCGCGGACGAAGGGAGGCTCTCAGCCTACGACCTCCGAACACCGCATGGGAGCTAGGGTTTACCTCAGCGAAAGGTCCTCCGGGCCCAACCCGTAATGACTGACCCATGGAGGATGTCCGCAGGGGCTATAAGGCCTAGAATGGACCCGGCCCTCGGCCCCTCCCTATGACTTCCATACTCCTACTCGGCAGCACCGGCTCCATCGGGACGCAAACACTCGACCTGGTGCGGCAGAGCGGATCGGGGTTGAGCGTATCGGGTCTGGCTGCCAGAACTTCCTGGGAGACCTTACTTGAGCAGGCGCACGAGTTCGGCGTCACCCAATTGGCCCTCACCGACACGGAAGCGGCCGCGTCGGCACGGCCCCACCTGGCCCCAGGCACCCATCTCCACGAAGGCCCCGAGGCCTTACAGGAATTGATCCATGCCTGCGAGTTCGACACGGCCGTCCACGGCGTCGTCGGCTGCGCAGGACTTCCGGCTTCCGTGGATATTCTGCGTCGCGGAAAACGTCTGGCCCTTGCGAACAAGGAGTCATTGGTTGTAGCCGGAAGACACCTGATGGCCTTGGCAGAGGAGCATGGCGCGGAGATCATCCCGGTCGATTCCGAACACTCCGCGGTGCTCCAGTGCCTGCGCGGGGAAGACAGAGCACGACTCAAGCGGGTGCTGCTCACCTGCAGCGGTGGCCCTCTGCGCCTCACCCCCAGTGCCGACCTTGATCGCGTCACCCCACAGGAAGCGCTGCAGCACCCCAACTGGTCCATGGGACCGCGTATCACGATCGGATCGGCCAGCCTGATGAACAAGGCGCTCGAGGTGATAGAGCTGCACCACCTCTTCGAATTGACACCCGAGCAGATCGAAGTCGTCATCCACCCGCAATCCATCGTCCACTCCATGGTCGAATTCGTCGACGGAGCCGTCGTGGCGCACATGGGCGTCCCCGACATGAGGGGCCCCATCCACCACGCCCTGCATTCACCCGATCGGCCACCCTCCCCCGTGCGCGGCTTTGACCTGAAGGCTTTTGCCAAGCTGGAATTCGAGGCACCGGACCCGGTGCGCTTCCCCGCCCTCACACTGGGCTACGAGTGCATCCGAGCCGGCGAAGACGCCGCCTGCGTCCTCAACGCAGCGGACGAGGTGGCCGTCCAGGCATTCCTTGACGGAGCCATCTCCTTCACCGACATGAACCGGGTGCATCACGCCGCGTTGGAGAAACGCCAAGGGGACGCCTCAAGCATCGAGGCACTCATGGCCGCCGACCTCCGGGCACGCACCCATGCCCAAGAAGCTGTCCAGACCCTGACGGCCTCCGGACCCGCCGCCCCCAAAACCGCCAGTAGCCCTTAAGGAATAATGGAACTCGTCGAACTGCTCCGCATCTTCCAGGTCGTCTTCGGAATCGGCCTGGTGATCTTCGTCCATGAGGCAGGCCATTTCATCGCCGCCCGCCTGTGTGGTGTACGGGCAGACGTCTTCAGCCTGGGCTTCGGACCGCGAATGTTCGGTTTCCACCACGGCGGAACCCTGTATCAGGTGGCTTGGCTGCCCCTGGGCGGCTATGTGAAGATGGCTGGTGAGTTCCCGGATCCCTCCAGAACTCCCGCCCCCGACGAACTTCAAGCCAAGTCCGTGGGGCAGCGGTTCTTCATCTACTCAGGTGGGGTCATCATGAACGTGATCTTCGCCTTGGTGGTCTTCCCCTTGGTACTCGCGGCGGGAGTGCCGGTCCTCCGCCCCGTCGTGGCAGCCCCAACGCCCGGCATGCCGGCATGGCATGCGGGCATACCCGCCGGGACCGAAATCCTGGCCGTGGACGGCGAGGAGGTGTACGACTTCTTTCACATCCCCAACGAGGTAGCCCTGGCCGACGCAGGCCCCATCCAGCTCACTGTCCGTTACCCCGGATCCGAGGCCCTGAACACGCTACCGATCACCCCGGTGTACTCGGCCAACGGAGGCTTCAAGCAGATCGGGGTGCGACCGGGTGTTGACCCCGAACACCTGGTTCAGGTCCTCCCAGGTGGACCCGCCGCCGAAGCCGGTCTCATGGACGGGGACACCCTGCTCTCGATCTCCGGAGCGCCTGCCGGTTTCACACCCGTACGCCAAATGAAGTGGGCCACCCTCAGGGGCGAGGCCATCACCGTCTTGGTTCGGCGCCATGGTGAGGAGAAGGAAATCCCAATCGTCCCCAGATCAACACCGGCAGAGCGGAGACTCTTCGGGATCGAGCCTATGCAGAACCTGATCAAGGATCTGCGCCCTGGAGCCTGGGTGGAGCGCATGGGGCTTGAGAAGGGGGCCCGACTCGTAGAGGTCAATGGACAGCCGATTCGGCGACCCGGTGACCTGGGGACTGCCCTGCGCTCCCCTGGGGAAGCACAGGGCCTAACCGTCGTGCTTCAGCCCTCCGACCCCAACCTCGCTCCCAAGCGGGTCGCCTACGGAACGCACCCGACCAGCGCCGAAGTTGTGGGGATCGAATCGGACGTCTACCTTGACTATGACCCCGACTCCACCCTGGCGCACGCCTCCCCCGGACGTGCGGCTCAATTATCAGGGCTGGAGAGTGGCGACCGCCTCCTGACCGTCAATGACGTTAACGTGCAATCCTGGGGAGACGTTCTGGCCATCACACGCGAGCGGGCTGAGCGCAACGAGGCGACGGAGTTCACGGTTGAACGCCTGGGAGCCAACACAGAGCCCGTCACCCAGGTCATCACGGTCACCCCCCAACCCCTGATCCAGCTCGACTTCGGGTTTGGACTTGAACGGGCCAGCGGCATCTACCGGACGGGAGGGGTCGCGGAGTCGATCCGGGCCGGAGCCATGGCCTCCTGGCGGTTCCTCACCGACGCCTGGATGACCCTGCAGAAGATGTTTCTGCGTGAGGTCTCCACGGAGAACCTGGGCGGGATCATTGCCATCAGCACGGTCTCTTACGATTGGGCCTCGCAGGGCTGGGCGAAGCTGTTCTTCTTCCTCTGCATGCTGAGCATCAACCTCGCGTTCCTCAACGTACTGCCCATTCCAGTCCTCGACGGCGGTCACCTGGCATTCTGCATCGTGGAGGCCATCAAGGGGTCGCCGGTCTCCGAGCGCACTCTGGGCTACAGTCAGGTAGTCGGCCTGGTCCTGATCCTGACCCTGACGATCTACGTCACTTATCAGGACGTGTTGCGGCTATTACCAACGGGGCCCTAGGACGGGTTCTGCGCCATGCTCGCGTACGCCCGCCTCTTACGGCTCTCCCTTGCTCCCTCTGCTGCTGCAGACGTGGCAGTCGGTGTACTCCTGGGACATGCGGGGCGCTGGCCGGGGGGGATCACTCCTTGGCTGCTCGTCGGAGCCAGTTTGCTGATCTACCACGGCGCCATGGCTCTCAATGACTGGGCCGATCGGGACGAAGACGCTCGAACGCGGCCGGATCGCCCCATCCCCTCCGGCGCCGTTTCGGCTGGCGCAGCCCGATGCCTCGGCTGGACCCTACCTGCCCTCGGCGTGGCCCTGGCAGGCTCCATCTCCTGGCAACTGGGCTTGGGCTACCTCTTGCTGGCCTCCTGCGCCATGACCTATGACCTCAAGGGCCGTGGTCCCTGGCGGGGGCCCCTCCTGTTGGGCCTGTGCCGGGGAGGCAACCTCGCCCTCGGCATGGCTCTGGCGTGGACCAGCGCCCCATCGGGTCCGCGTGCCGCCCCGCTACTCTGCCTGGCGGCGCCCGCCCTGTACGCGGCGTTCATCGTCTCCGTGTCCCTGCTCGGACGACTTGAGGATGGCCAGGGTGGAGATCTTGATCACCGTCCGGGCCGCTACGTCAGGGCCGCTGCAGCAGCCCTCTGTGCCACCCCAGCCCTCGGCATCCTCATAGCCCCTCCACCTACGTCGCTCGCGTGGATAGCCTGCACGGGCCTCGCGGTGGCCTCTGGTTTGTGGTTGCTGAACGCGATCCCCCAAGCGGGTTGGACGCGGGCCCTTGTGGGTCAGGCGATGGGGCGCGCGCTACGCAGCACCTTACCCTTCAGCGCGGCCCTAGCGCTGCTACATGCGGGAGAGTCGTCCGCCGCGCGCTGGGTGGTGTTGGCCGTGCTGGCAGCCGTTCCGCTCAGCCACGCCCTACGGCGCGTCTTGCCGCCCAGCTGATCCGTCCGGGTTCGCGGCCCGAACTCGCAACCACGCGGGCACGTCTTCAGAAGTGGTGAGCTTGCCATCCATCTGCTCCGCTTCCCCCAGGGCGATGAGCTCCGACCACCGCGGCCCGCGCGGGATGCCCGCCGCTTCAAGCTCCTTCGCTCCCACCAGCTGCGGAGGATGGAGCTGCTCCGGAGTTAACCCTGCGCGCCAGGATCCGAGTGCGTTGATAACCTCCAGGTCTTCGGCCTTCCCTTGACACTCGCAGCGGGCGCGAGCCAAATCCCAGGCAGGCCTCCAGGGATCTGTACGGGTGGCGAGGATACGCGCCGAGAGAGAGGTCGCAGCGGCGCCGAGCTGCACCCATCGGCTGGCAAGCGCCGCGCTGCGTATCACGGACTTGCGCTCCGAGGTGGAGAAGCGCAGCGCTTCAGCGCGCGCGTCCACGATGCCGGGATCCTCCCCATCAGCCACGAGGCAGGCCACCCATCCCGCCGGGCCCGCAGCAGCCGGCCCCAAGCGAGCGAGAACCTCACGGGCATGGGACACCAGAGCCTCATCCTTCGCCAACCAAGGCAAGCACGCACCCAGCAGCCCGGCCTCGGCCAGGATTTCCAAGGCCCGTTCCGGTGCACCGCGGTACAGGCAGCCCTCCAGTTCGGCGCGAACGCGCTCGGGGCTCACAGCCGAGAGCGAGTCGGCGCATAGCGCGGCCGCCTCAAGCAATCCAGGCGCGGGCTCCAGACCCAACTGGGCCCCGAACCGGGCCAACCGCAGGAGCCGCAGTCCATCCTCCGTAAAGCGATCCCGCGGCTCCCCCACGGTCGCGAGACGACCGTCTGAAAGATCCTGCAAACCACCGCAAGGATCGCAGACCTCACCATTCAAGGGATCGAGGTACATGGCATTGCAGGTGAAGTCGCGCCGCAACGCGTCCTCCTGAGGGCTCTGAGCGAACTGAATACGATCCGGGTGACGGGCATCGGAGTACCCGGACTCCGTCCTAAAAGTGGCCACCTCCAAATCAACTCCCGACACTTGCACCAGGACAATCCCAAAGGCCTTGCCAATGGCATGCGTGTGCTCAAACAGCTCAATGACGCGATCTGGGTGGGCCGCCGAGACCATGTCCACGTCCTTGGGGGTGCGACCTAGCGCCAGATCGCGAACCGCGCCCCCCACGATCCAACCCCGGAAACCCGCCACCTCCAAGGTGCGGGCCACGCTCCGGGCAGCCTCAGCCAACGGCTCAGCGAGGCCCTCCATACTCGGGTCGTGCAACATGCTTGAACCGTAGCACAGGACTGCGGCAGAATCCCAATGGGGGATGCTGCCCTCTCCCCAACCCGTCCATGAGCTCAATCCCTCCCCCATCTGGCCTCTCCGGCTACCTACGTTGGAGCACGGGGGTCATTGCGGCCATCGCCCTGTTGGTCTGCATGGTCTCGCTCCCCCGCTTGCAGAACTACGTCCAGTGCAACAACGAGGAGGATGCCGCACGCTCCCTGCGTGTCCTGGGTCGAGCCGGCAGTCCCCAAGAGTCCCCGGACTTGGCCACCTGGATCGGTCAGGATCGCAGCCTGCGCCATCGATTCCTCGACGCCCGGGTCCTGGAAGATTCCGGGCTTCTCATGCAGCACGGTTATCTGTTCCAGATGCAACGCCCTGAGGGTCTCCCCGCCCAGTTCGTGGCCTGGCCCCGCTCAGCCCCACGCACGGGGCAGGCGGCGTTCATGTGGGATGGCTCCGGCAATGTCCTGCGCCACGCCAATGCGGACGGCCGTTGGAACGGCCCCGAGGCCCGGCCGGCGGAGCCCGGCACCAACCTTTCGGAGCTAGGCTGGGCCCCCTGGGTCATGCGCTAGCCCTCGACGTTCCCCAGGCTAGCGACCGTCGACGAAAGCCTGCAGTTCTGCGGCGAAGGCTTCTTCGCCGCGCTCCTTGGCCAGGTACTCGATGGCCCGGGTGAAATTGCGGGTCGGCCCCTCAAGCAACCACCGGCCACCAGTAAGGGCATGGGACCAGCGGCCCCCATCTCTGGGGTCTCCCTCGCGGAGCCGTCGAGCCTGATCGAGAATCGATGAAACATCGGGCGGCCCCATGTGCACGGACACGAGGCGCCCATCGGAATCCATCAACAAGCCGAGGGGCAGAGCCACATCGTCATAGGTGCCCAAGGTCGCCTGGAGCACCAACTCGATCAGCGCAGATGTGCGACGGTCGGCGCGTCCTCCAACGGCCCCTGGAAACAGAGCTCGCATCCGATCCCGCACCCGAGAAGCGTCCCGGGGGCCATCCATCGCAAGCGCATGGACGCGCAGGTCGGCCTCCGCGAAAGAGGCCTTCGCCGCATACAACTCCCCCAGACCAGCCTGCGAGGGCGCGTCCCAGGTCGCCCACAGGTACACGAGCAGAAGGTCACCACCATAATCTCCCACGGTCATCCCCTCGCCGCCCTCAATCGGCAAGGGCAGGGAAGAGCAGGGGACACGCTCAAGGGCGATAAGGCTCGCGTTTGGGGTCGAGGCCAATGTTGGCAGCGAGCTGCGTGCCCCCTCGCCCCCCCATCCGGAGTCCACCCGGGATAGAGCCCGGTGTCCACTTTGGCGGCCCCACGCGTACAACTTTCCGGAAGCCAAATCGCGCACTTCCTGCACCTGGCCGTCGGGCCAAGTGACACGCACCCACTCGACCGTCCCTCCGGGAGGCACGCCCCCGAGCCCGAAGTGCAACCGCTTGCTCTGCCCAGCCAGGTAGCCTTCACCCGCGTAGACCCGACGGACAAGTGTCCGAGAATCGGTACGAACCTGCACCAGGGCCCCCACGGCCTCCGTGTTGAGCCCGCTGTCCGACAGCTCGAAGGCGATATAGTTGCCAGCCTCCGACGTCTGATTGCGCATGAAGCGCAGCACCGGAGCCGTTCGGTTCTTGAGGATCAGGTCCTCGAGACCGTCACCGTCCCAATCGGCACGCAGGGCGACGCGGCCATCTTCTTTCAGGCCCAGGCCCGAGAGCCGAGAAAGGTCCACGAAGCGCCCGCCCGGGGAGCCCAGGTAGGCGTAGTGGCGCTCGTTTCCGTTCCAACAGTAGCCACGGACCTGGGTCAGGCGCGTGATGCCAGCCCATGCGTTTTGGTAGGCAGGGGTTGCCACGTCATCCAGGGGCGATGCGTTCACCACGCAGCGCCAGAAGAAGCTCGCCAGATCCCGCGGGTCCGGGCCCGTTAGGAAACCATTGGGCACCACAAACTCGTCCCAACCATCATTGTCCATGTCCAGGTGGATCGCACCCCACGCCCACCCACCGGGTGAGGCCAGGCTGTCCTTGCTGCCGTCGCGGAACCGACCGGCGCCATCCTGAATCAAGATTGAATTGCCGCGCGTGTGGCCGCGGTAGTGTGCGCGAACGCTCTCTGGGGCATTGGGTTGGAAGCGTTCAGCTGCAGTCACCCGCATGCCCGCCGCCGTGTGCATGTTCGAGACGTACAGATCCAGGAGGCCGTCACCGCTCACGTCGCTAGGACTGATCCCCATACCCGCGGCCATGTCTCCCAGACCCACGGCACCCGCAACCTCCACAAACCGCCCCCCCTCATTGCGGTACAGATTGTTGCTGCCGAAATCGTTAACCACGTAGAGATCCAGGTCCCCGTCCAGGTCCACGTCCTCCCAGAGCGCAACCAGGCTGAAGCGGTCATTCCCCACAGCCAATCCAACGCGTTCCGTTGCCTCTTCAAATTCCCGCTGCCCCTGATTGCACCAATAGGAGTTAGAGGCTCCGTTGTGCGCATCGTGATACGGAGTCGGCACGCCGCCGCCATAGTTACTGGCGAAGTAGCGCGTGTCATACAGGTCTAGGTCTCCGTCCCCGTCCGCATCAGCCACAGCGAGGCTGTACACCTTGTCCTGCGCGGGGCGGGACAGTCGCGTGCGTTCAGGGAAGTGCCCCCGGCCATCGTTCCAACACAGGACAACGTCCGTTCCAACGCCAAGAGCAAGATCCCGCGCCCCATCGCCGTCCAGGTCCACGATCAACACCCCGCTGGTGTCATCGAGAAAGTCCACCTGGGACGTCGCCGCAACATCTTGCGTCGTCCCATCTGGTTGGTGCCTCAGCAGTCGGTTGGGGGCACCACCGGGCCGCGCGATGTACAGATCCTCCAGGCCGTCGCCATCTAGGTCCCCCACAGCGGCGCCATGCATCCCCAGGTGCACGTCCGTGAACGGGATCAGATTGTCCGTGCGCTCCGAACTCTCCACAGCACCTTGCCACAACCAACTACCCGCACCGGCGTCCACGCCGAGGACGTTCGCCGTTTCATCCACAAACAGCGGCTGCCCACTCTCCACCTCCTGAAACCGCTCCGTCACCAGGCTGGCCAGGACCACACGTGATGCACCCAATCGCCAGTCAGCGACCATCCGCAGGTTGGTCTGCAGGACACGTTCCGCCTTGCGCCCGTGAATGCGCACGAACACGTGGGTGCGGGCGAGGGCATCGGACACGAACTCCACTCCATCCACCCAGACCTCGACACCTCCAGACCTCCAGTCCACGTAGGGTGCCAACAGCGCGCCTAGGCGCTCACGGGCGCCGGCGATCCCGACCAATGCCACCTTGGAAGGTTCGGGGACTCCTTCGACCAGACGCAACTCCGGCCCAGGACGAAGGACCTTCACCTCACGTGGACGCAGGGGCATAGGAAAGCTCGTGCGAGGGCCGATCACGGCCCAGAGTGTCTCCTCCGAGCCGCCCACCCACTCGCGCAGCCCCTTCGCCAGGACGCCTTGCGCCAACTGGGCCAGACCTTCTTCCCGCCAGGGGTTAGGCGGACGGGACGGGTCCACTTGCGCGCGGAGGGGAGGCCACCAGGGACCGAGGACAGGGAGACGGCTAGTGAAAAGCCTATCCGGTGCCTCGGGACTTCCCCCGGACCCCGCCGGGGGAGACTCGCTGACAGGAGAGGTCGGAGCCCGCTCACCCCCCGCATCAGCAGGGGAGTCCCCACCTCCGCAGGCGACGACGCCGCACAAACCGTAGGCGAGCCAGAAGGGTCGAAAGAGGGGCGAAGAAGCGCTCATGGACAGGCCACCGGACAGCCACAACCCTACGGGTCGGCACACTCCAGGGTGAAGATCAATCTCCCAATCCCCAACCCAGCAAGCCCAACCCGGACTTTAGCGATCCAACTCGAAGTGCTGGCCGTACCAGATCCAGAGCATGCACTGCAGCGCTGGCCTGACGTCGATGTGGGTCAGCTCCAGGTAGACACGCTTGATGACCGATGCCACGCGGGACGCGGGACCCAACCGGGTACAGCGGTCGGCGAGGTAGAGCCGTTCAAAGGGATGGCGATGATCCTGCTGAAGGACCTCGAGTAGGAGATCGCGAGATGCGTCGGAGTGGTCCTGCCAGACAAATTCGATCAGGGAGAGACGCCTGAAGGGATCCTCCTCCACGAGGAGTTGCTCCCGCAGCAGTTCATGACCGACGGGTCCTGTGTTCCAAACCTGGCCCACCAACCACCGAAAGGAATCCAGTCCCTTGATGAGCCCGGTGGTGCTCGTCGCCAGCTCCAGCAGATGCAGAGCTGCCGTGCGCGAAGGAATCTGGGCCAGAGTTTGCAGCAACTCTACTGGAACGCCGCCCTCTTCAGAGGCCCTCTCTATCATGGGAAGGAGACGGGAGACCCCCTCCTCAGCAAGGGCTGCATCATCCCTGAATGCCGGACGCAAGCAGCGGATCCCCAGAGATCGCTCCACGGGGTTGCCCTCCAACAGGGCCAGGCTGTGGGCGACGGCCAACTCATCCTTGCGGCCCGCTAGTGCACCCAAACAGAGTTCACGCACGCGCTCGTCACGATCATCGATGCCGTCCCGCAGCCAAGCATCGATCTCCTCACTCGGCTCGGAGTCCACGAGAACCTGGGCCACAACCCCACGAATACCCGTGTGGGGATCATCGAAGAGGAGAGCCGCGTCCAGGCCTCGGCCTATGGAACCGAGGGTCTGAACTGCGTACTGACGCAGGATAGGCTTCTCGCTGTTGAGGTCCTTATGGATGGAATCCAGCGCCTCCTGATCTCCGAGGGCCGCTGCCGGCCCATAGAGCATGACGGCCCAGACATCATCCCGATCCGCAGCCAGGGACTTCAGGCTCTGGGCGGTCTCTGGATCGCGCACCTTCAGCACCGCTCCAATCACGTGCGGGTACAAGTCCTCCTGCAATCCACCCTCCAGCCAATCCCCCAGATCGGCACCCAGCCGCTCCGGATCCAGGGAGCCCATGCAACCCGCATACGCGGCCCGCAGTTGCGGGCTCTGGACCATGGGAAGCCAGCCCCGCACCAGATCGTAATCCCCCGGGCTCCCGTGAATGCCCAACCCGCGCAGGGCGGACTGGCGGACGGACTCCTGAGGGTGACCGAGCGCGTAGCGCAGCATGTCTATGCCCAGGGGCTCGTCCATCAGGGTGCAGGCAGCAAGGACGTTCTCTACCACGCCGTGTTTCCAGTTATTCTGATAGGAACGATCAAAGAGCGACCTCATGGCCGGGATGGCGGCTGCTCCGATCGCGGCGAGCTCTTGCTTGGACGCCATCAGGGGCTCCCGGGTCCCCATTTCAAGCTTGGAGACCAGAACCTCAATCATGTCCACGGTCGGCTCGTCAAAGGCGCGGCCAAACGGGCAGTTGTAGACCAGAGGGCCCACCCGGTCGTCTTCGAGGTAGCGCTCCTCCAGGGTGAGCGGAACCCCCTCGTCGCCGGAACACCCCACGGCCATCCAGGCGATAGACCCAAACCCGAAGGTGGACAGGAGAACGCCCCACTTCCGCTGGCCACAGTAGGAGTTGCCCCCGGTCATGAATCGCTCCCGGGCATAGGAAAGACTCCCCGGGCATTGTCCAGTTCCGCTAGCGCCTTGACGAAGCCGGCGCGTGCGGCGCGCTCATTGGACATGGCCTCGATCAGGCTGTGTTGGAACTCCAGCACCTGGAAGGTGGTGGAGAGGTCCTGGGCGAAGCGCGCGTTCTCGGCCTCCAGTTGCCGCCGCGCCAACTCCAGACTGGTGGCCGTCGCCGCCACCTGCTCCACGGCAAAGTGCACGCCGCGCTGGGCCGCACGCACCTCCGCAGTGACCTGCAGCTCTTCACGGTCGTACTCAATGATGGCCGCACGGACCGAGGCTCGCCCTGAGCGTTCCGCGTATGAAGCCGTGCGGTTCCCCAGGTTGAGACTGTAGTTGAGGTTGGCCCCGTAGGTGGGATAACTAAAGTCGAGAGTCTCCTCGAACGTCGTGCCACTCTGGGCCCCCACACTGCCCGCTGCCGCGCTGAAGGACAGATTGAGGCCGGACATACGCTCCGAAATGCGCTGGGCGAGCCTCATGCGCGCCACATCGATGTCCATCTGTCGCTGACGAAGGCCCGGACGCTCTGCCAGAGCCATGGCCAGACTCTCACTCAGAACGGTGACGCCCTCTGCGCTGACCTGGTCCGGCAATCCAGCCGTGGGCACGAGCTCGGTCTCCCATATGTCTGCGCGTTTCCCCGAAAAGATCAGGCGCCTCAGGATGTCCATGGTCTGGGCCACCCCATGTTGGGATTGGATCCACGCCTCGTGGCGGGTGGCCAACTCGACCCGCGCCTGGATCACGTCGACCGCAGTACCCACTCCGGCCGCCAGCCGCCGCTCGCTTTGTTGCAAGCGGCTCTGACCCAGATCCACGCCCGACTCCGCCACGCCCCGCTGCTCGATGGCGTTCACCAGATCCCAGTAGGCCAGACGCACCTGATAGACCACACCCAAGCGGGTCTGGCGCTCGGTCTCCACCTGGCGCCGATAGGCCAGCTCACTCTGGCGTTGGATGGAGGTGGCATACTCGCTCCACGCACCACGCATCAAAGGCTGCGAATACGTGAGGTTAAGGTTGTCCGTGTACTGCTTCGGGTCGTCCTGAAGGAAACTGTTGGAGTCACTGACCCGGTTGTTAAACGCCAGGGCGAACGACCCTCCGCTCGTGAGCGGGCGCGTGAAGGACAGGTTCAGGCTGTCCGCATCGCTTTGAATCACAGCCCCGTCAATTCCACCCCCAAGAAAACCGCCCGCCTTGGTCTCGGCGTCCTGCCGTCCGAAGGTGGCGTCAAACACCCAATCAAAAGCACCCCAACTGCCCAACTCGTCGAATCGTGAGACCTCGGTCTGAACGGCAGACAGGGCAAGCTCAAGGTTGCTCCCCAGAGCCATGGTGACCGCACCGCTCACATTCAATCGGAGGGGCTCGGGCTCGGACGCCTCGACCCTTGCGGCATCGCCGTCCTGCGCTGCCAGTTCAGGGACAAGCGCATGGGCGAAGAAAGGTGCAGCGACGATCAGGTGGAGGGGGTAGTTCATGGGCCGGAAAGGATAGATCACATTCTGTGCCAACGAAACGGGCTGCCAGTCCATCCTGAAGGATCCAACCGCATGCGGCGTGCAAGATCGCACGCTCTATGGCGCAGAATCGCACATGATCGCAAGTCAGGACATCAGAGCCGCGACCCTCCGCCCTCATCCCCCGAGTCGGCGTCGACCCCGGAGTCCTGGCCCTCATCCCCTGAGGTATTACCCGGGATTTCGTCCAAGACGAGGGGTTCCTCAACGACTCCACCCACAGGCAGCGGGCCCGCCACATCCAGGGGCTGGTCCGGGAAGGGCTGGGAGGGGTGGGCCCTTTCATAGGTCTCGAAACTCAACTCCAGTGGGTCCGCTTGACCCGCCAGAATCCAGTAGGCCAAGACGGGCAAGGCCACCAAATGAAACAAAAGACTTGCAGCAGCTAACCGCAGGATCGGGCTCGCGCCCAATCCGCTACGCAGGTAGCGCCCAACCAACCGGATATCCCCACGCCAGGACAGATCCTCACCCGTGGTCTGAGAGAGGATGCGCTGGCTCAGATCCGACGCCCTCCCCAACTGCCCGCGGTCGACCCCGCGCAGAGCGGCGCGCATGCGCTGCACGTCTAGGTTCAGCTGATCCGCCTGAGCGGATCCGGTCTCGGCCCGGGCCAACACCCGCTCAAGCAACTCCTCATCGAATTTGGAAGCCTGCGGGTTCTCGCTCCGATCATCGACGCTCATTGCGGGCCCTCCTCGTGGGGAGCACGATCCGCTTGACCAGACTCCCCCTTTAGGGTGCTGCGCAGGTTACGTACGGCGTGGAACATCCGGGACTTCACTGTACCCACGGGAACTTCCAGAATCTCGCTGATCTCCTTATAGGGCAGCTCCTGCATCACCCCGAGCTCGAATACCAAACGATGGTCCTCTGAGAGATGTGCAAGGGCGAGGAGCAGGCGTTCGGCCTCCTCTCGCTGCTCCAAAGCGGCCCCCGGCTCCGCCTGGTGCTCATCGGGCAACGAGTAGAGCAGAGAGGGCATATCGTCCCGAAGAGAACCCTGTGTACGGCGCGGCTCTCGGCCCACCTTGCGCACCCTGTCAATCCACAGGTTCCTCGCCACCCTGAACGCAAAGGCGCGGAAGCGCCCTTCGGCGCGGTAGGTTTCGGCTCGGCGGTACAACTTGAAGGCCAGGTCTTGGGTCAGGTCCTCCGCCTCGCTGGCCTGGGCACCCAGGCGGCGGAAGAAGGCTAGAAAAGTGGGTGTCTCTTGGGTCACGAAGGCCTCGAAGGGCTTTGGATCTCCGTTCCCCAGGGCCACCAGGGGGTCAGATTCCGCCTTCCAGTCCTCAGTCAACGCTCCCCCCAACGCCCCGGCGGCGACCACGGTTCACCATCCTCGGGCTTTTTTCGAGCTGGCCAGCGCAGGCATCCACCCTTTTTCAGTGCCTTCAGGCCCTCTTCCAGCCAGGACATGGGCTCCTGGCCCCATATTCCGATCTCGATGTGGCGCTCCTCCATGCTCTGCCCCGGGGCGGGATAGCGCAGGGTGATGAACACGTGCGGATCGGGCAACCAGTCCTGCACCCTGTCCGCCCACTCCACCACGCTGACCCCCTCTCCCTCCCACGCCTCCAGGGCCCCGTCCCCCAGCAGTGCTTTCTGCCGCCCTTCCATCCACGCGTCAAAGTGGTGCAGAGCGAGGCGCCCACCTTCATGGGTCTGCATCAGGGTGTAACTCGGACTGCTGATGGAACTCTCCAAACCCAACCCACGGGCCAGACCCCGGACCAGGCAAGTCTTGCCCGTGCCCAGATCCCCATGCAGAGCGATGAGCATTCCAGCCGGGACAACCCGACCCAACCCATGGCCCAAGGCCTCGGTGTCCTCGGGGCAGGCGCTTACACATTCAGCAAGGATTCTAGGCTCCATGCTTCCACCCCCCCTGCTCCGGCAGCCACGGGCGGCGGACCCCATCCAGTACAAGGGTTAATCCTGCCCCCTCACGGGCCAGCCCCATGCACACCAAAGGCACATCGGCTCGCTTGGCCGCGGCCAGCACAGCACGCAACTTCGATTGGGGGACAGATGCAATCAGCTCGTGATCTTCCCCATCGTGCAGGGCATGGTCGAGTGCGGTTCGACCTGAGCTCCGCGCCGCACGCTGAGCATCAGGGTGAATGGGAACGTGCTGCAGATCGATGGCAACCCGGGAAGACCGCCCCAGCCGGAACAGGTCCCAGGCGAGCCCATCTGACACGTCCATCAGGGCGGTCGCTCCATTCCTATGAAGCACGCGTCCCGCCAAAATTCGCGGTGCGATGCGGAGATGCCGCCCCAAGAGACTTCCCCCGCATGGACCGGTGCATAGGATCGCGTGGCCAGGCCGGATACGGTCGCGACCCGGTGCTTTCTGTCTCCCTGCCAGGCTTCCGTGAGCCGTCACCGCAAGCGACAGGGGGCCAGGAGAGCAAGCGAGGTCTCCTCCAACCAAGGGTGCCCCCAGCCGACGTCCTTCGCGATCCACGGCACTGATCAGCCTGCGTAGGTAGCCCTCATCCGCATCTTCGGGTGCACGCAAGGCCAGCAGCAGGGCCCGCGGGCGGGCGGCCGTGGCCGCCAGGTCGGATAGAGCGCGGGCTGCCGCCTTGCGCCCCAGCAGACCAGCGGAGACCTTCAACTCAGCGTGTACGCCAGCCACGACCTGGTCGGTACACACGACGAACCTACCCGGCCAGGGACGAAGCACGGCAGCATCGTGCCCCATGCTACCGCTCAGGCAAGCAGGCCGCTCCCGCCCGGCCAACCAACGGTGCAGGCTGTCCTCGCTCCAACTCATGATGAGGCCAGATTAGCCCCTTGGAGGCCGATCCGTTCAGCCGTTCTTGGCGGCTTCGAAACCCATCGATCCATTGATGCTGCCCACCAGCTTGCCGTCCTTTAGGTGAGCCTCCACGGGCAACAGTCCAGCATGTGGGTACTCGTACTCGAATGTCAGGGCCCCGGCCTTCTCGTCCCACTTACCACCCACCAAGGGAGAGTCGGACTGGGAGGATTTGTAGCTGCCCCTGACGACCCCATCGGGATACAGAGAGAGGGTCAGAGTGAAGGTGGCATCCATCTCGCTAAAGGTCCCAACCCACTCTCCGTTGAGGGGGCTCTCGACGGTCTCCTGGCGTTTACCCGTATAGGAGCCACTGGATTCGCCGAACATGAACAGCTCGCCCTCGACCTTACCATCCACCAATTTGAACCGGCTCGTCCCCTCAGCGCCCTCCAGATCGAATGCGAAGGTCCCCTCACTCGTGGTGGGGTCGAAATGTCCCTTGATGATCTTGACCTGCCCCATGGCCGACTCGCTCACGCCACCGAATCCACCCCCCTCATAGTGTTGGAAGGTCAACTGCGCCTTCATAGGGTCCGCCCCCTCGCCCAGCAGCATGTTGACGTTCCAGATGCCCGTCATGGGACCCGTGATTGTCTTGGCGGGAGGGGGTTTAGGTGTGGCGTCCGCATCGTCGGCTCGCTCCTCCCGCGGAAGACGCTCGTCAGCCATGGCCAGGTTGTAGGCCGTCACGGCTGAGGTCGTGGCAGACTGCACCAGATATTCCTCCACCGCATAGCGCGGCGTGTCGTGCTGCGTGTGATGGATAAAGCCGTAGTTCTTGTCCTCACGACCGCCCATGCCCTTCTCGATCCAGAAGAACCCGGGCACGCCCTTACGGTTGAAGGAGGCGTGGTCACTGGCGCCGCCGCGAGGCATGGCATCGCGTACCACGTTCAGCACTTCAAAGTCAGGGAAGGCCTCCACGGCCGGGGCGAGGGCCGTCTCGAGCATCGGCTGCATGGACTCGATACAGACCAGGCCGCCCTGGTAGTTGGTCCCCCCGTCATCAACGAATGCCGCCGTGATCAGGGCCAACTCCTCCTCGGTCAGGGCGTCCACGTAGCCCTTGGAACCCAAGAGCCCCTGCTCTTCACCGGTCCACAGGCAGAACCGAATGGTGCGTTTCGGCTGGACGCCTGCGGCCATGAGGATGCGAGCGGCCTCCAACATGACCGATGAGCCCGTTCCATTATCCTGGGTCCCCATGGATCCGGGACCGTCCCAGGAATCCAGGTGAGCGGAGAGAATGACAACCTGCTCGGGCCACTCCGTGCCGCGGATCTCAGCCACGGTATTGTTCAGGGTTATCGGGCCGGCGCTGAATCGGTTGTCCAAATCAGCCTCCACCTCGACGGCCTCGCCAGCCTTCAGGAGCTCCTGCATGGCCTCAAAATCACTGCGACGCACGCTGATCTCCACGTCTGTCGGCAGGGTGTCCATGGTCAACTCGCGCCAACCGCGCGCGCCGCCGGTGATCACAAGGTCATTCCGGCTGGAAGAGATCTTCCCTGCAATCGGTGCCGCATCGATGGTCGCAAGAAGCGCCTCCGCCAGGGCACGAGACTCGTCAGCCTCTTCGTCCTCAGAATCCCGCGAGCGGCGACCGCGGCGCCGACTCTCCACCATGATCCAGGCACCGTCGAGGCTGTCAGCAATCGAATCAAGCTCCTCCTGGGTCGTTGGCATCAGAAAAACGGGCCCACGAACAGGTCCGTCCGTTCCTGCACCCCAGGATCTGGTGGTGAACTCAAAGGGCCGCTCCGTGGGAGCCACCATGCCGGCTCGGGAAGGACCGCGGTCAAAGCGCACGGGAATCTCGCCCCAAGGAGCAAGGTGGGCATTAGTGAGGCCCAGCCGCTCGAACTCCGAGCGTGTCCATTCATTCGCTTCGGCCAGCCCAGTGGAGCCCGTCAGTCGGGTTCCGATCTCTTCCGAGATGTAGATCAGGGTCTCCCAGACGTGACTATTGTTCTTGCCCTCATGGACAATCTTCTCGAGAACCGCGGGGGCACCTTGAGCGCCTGCGAGAGAGGAGAGACCAACAAGAAGAACCGCGGGGCGGAACAGGTGGATGAGCATGGCTGCGTAGGGGTGTGGGTAGAAACGGGCTCGACGAGTATGGAGCGCCGGCACAAACCCCGCAACGCCCCATCACATTGAACGCCCTGCCTACTTGCCGTCTACCCTCGAGAGCGCCCTCAAGAAGGCCCCTAGGTTGATGACATCCTGATCCGTGAGTTCTAGTGGGCGCAGGTTTTCATCCAGGTAAGGATTGGGTTCCCCACCCCGGCGATAGAACTTGATGACCTCCTCCAAGCTGGCGAGACTCCCATCGTGCATGTACGGACCGGTGAGGGTGAGCCCTCGAAGAGTCGGTGTCTTGAACGCGCCGCGATCACGATCCTCCCCCGTAAACCCCATGCGGCCAGGAAGGGCCACCCCGTCCCGAACTCCAATCCCCGTATTGTGGAAGTCCTCGTCCGTAAAATTAGCGCCGCCGTGGCAGCGCCAACATCCTCCACGGCTCTCGTAGATCCACATGCCCGCCTTTTCCTCAGGGGACAGGACGCCCACGTCTCCCGACCGGAAGCGATCCACGGCACTGCCGGCATGCCAGAGGTGGCGCACGAACGTGGCCAGGGCCCGGCTCAAGTCCACCTCGGTAGGAGCTCCACCGGTAAGCCGCCTGAACCCTGCGGCGTAGCTCTCATCCGAAGCGAGGCGGGTCAAGGCCTGCTCCAAGGAGAGGTCCATTTCCAGGGGGTTCACGATGGGCTGCAGAACCTGCTCCTCTAGCGTGGCGGCCCGTCCATCCCACATGAAGGTCTTCCCCAGGGCACGATTCAGCAGAGTGGGAGCGTGGCGCAGAGTGATCCGACCCTCAACCCCCACCGAGAGGGGCCGCGGATCTGCGAAGCCGTGCCCAGGCTGATGGCAGGATGCGCAGGCGACCGTGCGATCAGAGGAGAGCACGGGATCAAAGAACAACCGGCGCCCGATGGCGAGCCAGGCCCCATCTGGATCAGATTCCACCACGATGAGCGCAGCGTCAGCCTCCAACCCCATGGGGGCTTGATCCGGCAACACTTCCGGAAGCGTGTCGGCAACGAGATCCTGCACGCGAGCTGGAGAAGACCGCTGCCCCGTACCCGGTAAACACAAACCCAGCGCGGCAAGAGCGAAGCCCAGCAAGTGACTCGGCGACACCCTTGGCGCACCCATGAGGCTGCGCGGCTTACAGGCAAGAGAGGGAGACTCTTTCATCCCCCCAAGTCTACCGGAACGCAGTCTCCGACCCAGGGGGGTGAGAACATGAACCCTAGACTAAAACATGCTGCTCGCGGCCGGCACGCCTATTCCCGGCTGGGTCGTCGTCCACGGGGCATTTTGCCCTTCGGAATCGGAACACCCGCGTGCACCGCGTATCCCTGGATGGCGCGGCGTGCATCCGCCAAGGCGTGGCGTAGAGGCGAATTGTCCTCCTCCAACGCCTCGGCCATCCCCTTGTCGATTGACTTCACGATACTCAGCGTCCGGCGAACCGAAACTGATTTCTTGAGCTCACGCAATTTCGCGCGGTCCTTAACCTCGCGAATCTGTGCCTCAAGTTCGGAAATGCGCTCCTCAGCGGAACGGTGCTTCTTCGGCGACAACACTTTCTTTTTGGCCATGTGGTTTTGCCCTCAACGAGCGGAGATGGCTCGCAGGTGGGGCATGCTCCAAGCCAAGGGTACGACGCCCAGGGCAGGAGACTAGAGGAGAGAGAGGAGAGAGAGGAGAGAGAGGAGAGAGAGAGAGGACATTCGAACCGACCCATCCTTGGCCTGCCAGACCCTACCCGGCATTTCCTACGCAGTAGGGCCTACAGCACCCTCTCCACCAGATACCAACCGTCTGGGCATCGAAACCGATCGAATTCCACCAAGCCCACTTCGCCCACCCTCAACGAGAAGGCAACCTCCGTATAGGCTGGCGAATTGACCTCCTCGCGTCTGTCTAGTGCAGTCGCTTGGACCCACTCGCCTATCTCTAAGGCCTTCTGCTCCTGCAGGAGTAGGACATCGTCCCGGCTCAACTCCCCGCTCCGCAAACGAAGTCCCAGTTCACCAATGTAGGAATTGAGCCTCCTCGGCGCATCTTGGCGCGCGCGCTGCGCAGGTATGTCCACCACACCAAAGTTGCTGATGCGTCGCAGCACGGGCTCACCTGTTGTGGGCAGAGGTGGATCCTCAGACCAGCGCCCTGCGGCCTCGGCGAAGGAGACCTCTCCTGACTGAAGCCGGGAAAGCACCTCCCGAGCAAGCTGCTCCGCCTCCTCTCTCGTACGCGTCACCCCACGCTCCTGTCCTCGCCCCCGCCCACGGAAGGAGATCCGAATGTGCCGCACCCCCACACGCTCCGGCTCTCCTTGAAGGTCAGGCCTGGGCCGCACGATGGGCTCGGCGGCAGGCCGCCCCCCTTTCAAGACACGCGCTCCGTCAAACCGCAGTGCGGCCACGGGAACCGATCGCTGATTATCGGAACTGTGGCTCGTTACGACATTCGCCAGCTCCTCGAGTACGGCCACACCCGAAATCAAGCGGCCCAGAGGCACCTGACCTTGATGGTCCAGTGCCCATACCAGCGGCGATTCCGCAAGGCAGATGATGAACTCCCGAGCCGCCGGAGAAGCCCATCCAAGAACTCCATAATGATGTTCCCTGGCCATTCCTGCTGGGCCAATCTGCCCCGCGAGCCCCAGTGGATCAGGGCGCAGTGCATCTCCGCCGCCCTGCAGGACGAATTCCCTCTCGACCCGATTGATCAAGGTGCCTTGGTAGGTGCCCAGATCCACAAGCCGCATGAAGGCGCGGGTGCTGTGGGGAGCCTCCTGGGTGAACAACTCGAAGGCCAGCGTTCCCAGGGCAACGCCATCGGCGGAGCACTCGAACTCAACCCAATATTCAGCCAGCTCAGAATCTTCAATCCC
Source organism: Planctomycetota bacterium (assembly GCA_012959525.1). Lineage (GTDB taxonomy): Bacteria > Planctomycetota > UBA1135 > UBA1135. The sequence goes on along the minus strand of DUDB01000020.1, from coordinate 44,945 downwards.
CATCCCCGGGGCGAAACGATCCCCACCGATAACGGTGCCATTCCCTGAGACCGGTGTAGCCTCACCCCCAGGGGAGCAACCCGCTATCAGGAGGAGCCAGGGGGCGACGCCCAACCCGCCGAATGGGAGAGATCCAACCATCGCTCTCAGCTTGACCTGCTCCCGCCCGGGACCAAACACATCGTCATCAATGACGGACGGGAGCCAGCCATAATCAATAATGGGGCGGACGCTCATTGAGCGGGTCGGGTTCCTCCCCGTCACTCCCCCCGGAGCCCCGCGCCTCCACAAGGCGCAGTCGCTTCTCCAGGACCTCAAGCCTCCCCTCGAGAGCGACAATGACCTCACTAAGGGAGTCGCTCGTGGCCTCCTGAAAGGTCAACTTGCTTTCCAATTCCGTCACTCGTTCTTGGATATCCAAAGTCAAGGCTACCAGGCAGAGATGTGAGGGAGCCGAAGTGACCGGACGAGCGTTGACGGCGCGACCTGCTCTGGGGAGCGAATCATTCTTCTTCCCACTGCAGACTCAAGAGAAAGTCCCCGCGGGGCCCATCGCCAAGTGCCAGTGAGAGGCGGAAGCGTCTTTGGTTTTCCACGCCAGCAAAATCGAGGTAGCGCACCCAGGAATGAACCATCCAGTGGTCGGCGGTAGCCATGGGCTCAACAATGTGTCCCACCCCCAAGAGCCCCGACTCAAAGCCGGACTGAATCCAGACCGGGATCTCCTCACGCAGCATGCTTGCGGCGCTCCGCTCAACCCGCAGGCTAAGCAGCGGGGAAAGCAAGCCTTCGGCTTTAGCGACCATGGCCATCTCACGAGCGCGAACCATGGACCCATCCAGGGTGCGATCGAAGTGATCGTGGCCGCGACAGCTCCAATGATCGTCCCGGTGGTGCGAGGCCATCACTGCTCCCAGGCGTGGGCTCCAGACACCCTGACATGGCCCTATGAGCTCTCGACCCTCCATTCCGGAGCGGGTCAATGCGAAGTACAAGCAACTCTCCCCCGCCCCCTGCTCTCCAGACTGCGCCAGGGGCGCCGCCAGAATGGCGCTTCCTGGAGCGACCATCATCGGGGGGGCAGACCGAACGGCGACCAAGGGTGGAGCAGGCGTCTCCTCAGGCGCGGCCACCTCGGGGTCCGTGCTGGGTTCTACGTCAAGGATCCCCGCATTGAAGAGTGCTATGAGTGCCATGTCGGAGGGCCCCTGCCATTCAGCCTCCTCCAGTGGCTCCGGCTCACGATCCGTGCTCTGAGGCACAGTGACCACCTTGCCGCCCCCCGCGGGAGCATCCGTCTGACTCTGGTCGCTTCGGGTCACAACCATCTGGGCTTGCTGCTCAGGCGCGTCATGCCGCTCCGAAGCCGGTCCGCGTTTCCCCCATCCAAGTCCGCCCACGATTCCACTGCCGCCAATCAACCCCACCAAGACAAGTACCACGCCAACGACGAGGCTGAACCTGTGCTGCCAAGAGGCGCTCTCAAGGGCCTTGTGCCGCGCAGGGGGAAGGGACTGCCGAGTCACTGGTGCGACAGAAGGGCGGGGCGAATCCACCTCGACGCCTTCGGTTTCGAGCGTTGGCGGGGCCGCCTCCAAGCCTTCGGTTTCAAGCGTTGGCGGGGCCGCCTTGACTGCATCGTCGCGGACACAATCCAGCCACTTCTTGACCGCATCCGCCGAGCTCAGCAACTCGTGCTTGAGCCGAGAATTCTCTTCCTTCGTAACGGTCACCTCTGCCCGCGTGCGATCCAGTTGCTGGCGCAGGTAGCGCGAGGTCTCCCTGGATGCTGGCTCGTCGGTTCCCTGTGCTTCCTGTGGAGCAAAATCCTGGTCGGTGGGCTTAATGAAAGGCGCTGGCCTGTCACCTGCGGCCGGACGCAACCTCGACAGCCCGGCAAGGAGCGCTCCGGGCACCTCCTCCTCCGGGCGGACCTCGGTGAACCACTCCGCCCCCGGGCTGGGCTTGTGCCCAACGGCAGGGAAAGCCGCGCGCAGGTCACAGACTCGCACCAGCCTCAACGCGCGGCCACCACGCATGCCGGCGAGCAGCTGTACCTCGGCCACATCCAAGCCCGTGCGCAAGGCCAGGTGGCCGACCCCAACCCAGGCTGCAGCCTCTGCGAGGGACAGTACTTCCCCAGGCTCGGGATGGGATGGGGTGGGGACTTCGGGCTGCATATTCATGATTTAGCAGTCAGAGCTTCAGGCTTCCAGTCATAGAAGCCCCAGATTCCGAATCTACCCGGGAAAGCCCGGGTGCAGATGCGATCCTGGGTTCTGTAGGATTGTTCATTGAGATGAGCGGACGGACCACACACCCCCCAACTGGCCTCTGGGCCTGCTGGAGCCCGATCCTCAAGCGTAGCGGTGACTGGAAGGAGTGGCGCTTGCGCTGGACGCTCTTTTTGCCCTTCGCGCTGGCGATGCCAACGGCCTATTACCTCATTGTGCACTGGGTCGGGGGTCGGGATCACGTGGTCTGGGATCCGACCCTGCCCCTGGATCGGCTCCTGCCAGCGGTTCCATTAGCGATCCTGCCCTATCTGACGCATTTCCTTTATTACCCAGCAACCGTCCTCTGCAGCCCGGAGGGTGAATCCGGCACGAGCGCCCTCATCGGGCTGCTGCAGACCCTGATCTGGGTGGCCCTCGTTTCGTTCGCGGTGTTCCTTCTGCTTCCGGCCAAGGTGGACCTGCGCGATCAACTCGAAGTCCCCTTGGAAACCTGCGGCCCCTTCTTGCGCGCCGCATTCGCCCGGTTGCACGGAGCCGACCCCCCGTACAACGCCTGGCCCAGCCTGCATGTCTCCCACACCCTCATAGCCGTGCTCTACATGCAACACCACCAACCTCGGCGCGCCTTACGCGGGCTCCTTTGGATTGCATGGGTCTTCCTCGCGGTCAGCATCTTGCTCACCAAGCAGCATCTTATCTTCGACGCCGTTACAGGCATTGCGTTGGGTGCAACGGCCTGGCACTGGGGCGCGCGGCGCTTCTGCGGGCCCATCGTCCGCTCCATCCCAACGGAGCAGAAGCTCCAGATGCACGCCTAGAGGAAGTACGTGATGCCGAACAGGACCATCATCCCGCCGGAATCCAACTCCGAATCCAACAGCAGGGGTGGGAAACCAGGGACGACGTCCATGGACACCCAGTCATCCGATTCGGTCAGGGGCCACTCGTAGAACACCTGAAAGTGACCGACGAAGTTGTCCCGCAGTTGATAGCTCAGGCCCGCCTCCAGGCTTGCGCTCCAGGAAGGGCCCCCCTCAAAGAGGAACTCTGCAGGCGGAGAGCCCGGTATGAGGGCGACCTTGGACTGGAAGGCCGTCTCGGGTCGCATGGTCAGCCTAGCCCCCACGAAAGGCCGCAGTCGCTCCTGACCGAAGAGCGCTTGCGGGATCGTCCAGCGAGTCGCCAGAAAGTACTCCAACACACCAAGTTCAGAGAACTCGAACGGGACCATGGGGTCGGGTTTGAAGCGCCAGTAGTCCAACCCCAACTGAAGAGACACGTCATCCGCCAAAAAGACCTCCGCCCCCCCCACCAGCCCCAGGGTTCCCGTCAACTGGGTCTCCACATCGAATTCAACTGGTCCGAAGTTGGTCTCCGCCTCCATGTGCCCCGTCGCATGGAAGTCATCCCAAACCCCAAGGCGCCCTATCAAACCCACCGAGCCCGCCTCGTGGGCCTCCCAGGCGGGCCTCGCGAGGGGTTGAACCGCAGAGCAGCCCGCTACCAGAAAGGCGACGCCTAGCGAGATTTCATCAAAATACCGGCCTTTCATGGGGGTGAGGGTAGCAATATTGGCGCAGATCAGGGCTGTCTGGTAGCTTGAGAAGTGAGTCTAAGCGCGTTGTTGTCGCGTATCCGCTCACCTCCACTTGATCTCTATCCTCAATCGGCACCAGGCCCTTGTTTCTCCCAACGGCCTGCCGAATCCCTTCAATCGCGAAACCCATAGCCCATGAACCTCTCCGGCCTCTCATCCAGCGTCGCCCTCTGCCTCGCCCTCTGCGCGCCATCTACAGCCCAGGCTCCCCTGGACTTCACCCTCGACTACGCAGCATCTCAATACACCTGGGCGGGTTCGACCTCGATCGGTCCCATTGTGGGCAACCCCAGCAACCAGTTTGGCCTCAGCGGGAATTTCATGCTCGAGGTTTCCAGCGGCAGTTGGGCCATCGCTGACGGTGAATACAAAACCGGTGGAGTCGCGCTCGTTTCGCCTGACCTCTCCGGCAAGATTCCGAACACTTTCGCTTGGCTACCCCCGCTCGCGATCATTGACATCACGAACATGACCCTGGAGTTCACCACTCCATCGTTCAGCGTCGCCATGGACGGCAGCTACGCGACAACGGTCATCACGACGATCCTGTCCGGCACCCTGACCGTCACCCCGCTGGTGGGCAGCGTCACGATCACCGACCTGACGGGCATATCCGGCTCGCCTCAGCCTTTTGGCGGAACCATCAGTAGCGCATCAGGCGGGGCATTCATGACCTCCGCCCAAGTTTCAACCTTCAGCTTTACCGATCCCGGCAGCGGCCTGACGGCAACCATGACCCTGACAGGCATCCTGGAAGGCGATAGCGATTGTCAGACGTCAACCAACTACTGCACAGCGAACGTCAACAGCACGGGCGCCCCGGCCCACATTTTCGCGACCGGTAGCACCAGCATCTTCGCCAACAACCTCACCCTGGAGTGCGACGGCCTGCCGAAGAACCAGTTTGGCTACTTCCTCTTCGCGCCAGCCACGGGTTTCATCCCTAATTTCGGAGGCAGCAGCGGCAACCTCTGCCTAAGCGGCAAGATCGTGCGCTTCAGCAAGGACGTCATGTACTCTGGCAGCGCCCAGGCGGTGTCCTTTTCGCCGGATATGGCGAACCTGCCCTCGGGCAAGGTCTGGGGCATAGGCCAGACGCAGCACTTCCAGTACTGGACTCGCGACCCAGGCACCTCCAACACATCCGAGGGCCTGACGGTCATCTTCTGTCCCTAAGGGCAAGCCTCAGACTGGCGACCTAACCCCTTCCCGAAGCAGGGCACGGACCTCCGCGGTCCCGTGCCCTGCTTCATTTACCCTACGATCCGATGCCGACCCAACTCATGGCCTATGAGACAGGACCCGGGTAGGGTCCTAGACAATAGGACCTGAGCCCGGACCCACATATTGCGTCACCTCCTCTCCATCATCTGCCTGGGACTGGCCGTCTCCTCTCCACTGTTCGCCACGCAACGCGGTGCGACCCCCGGACAAGAGGCCAAGCGGGATCTCACTTCACTGGTGAGCGAGGTCAAGGAAAAGGAAGACAAGGTCGATCGGCGCATCTTCAGCCAGATCTCCTCCCTGGGAACCGAAGAGTCCTTTCGTGCTCTATCCGGACTGATCAACACCCTTCGTACCGAGTACGTGCTGGGGAGCGCCTACGGAGCTTTCCTCGCCTACAACGGCCATCGCACGTTGGAAGGCAAGAGCATCAAGTTTCTGCACCTCCACGCCCAGAAGCATCGTCGCCCAGCCAACAAGCGCGCAGCCGTCCGGGCGCTTGTCCGCTTCGGTGACAAAGCCGCCAAAGAACTTGAGAGCCTCTTCAGAACGCAACTGAAGCGAGAGGAGGAGGTGGCCGTCATCGCCTTCCAGACCCTGATCCCCATGCTCGGCGAGCGAGGCGGGGCCAAGGAAGCCGGCATGATTCTCGCCCACGGCAACCTGCGGACCTCGGGCCAAGAGAAAACCATTCAGACAGCCTTGAGCAAGTGCACGGGAACCAGCTGCACCAAAATACTCTGCGACCGGCTCACAGATGATGCCACACCACAACTCTGGAAGCAGATGCTCCTCCGACTGATCTCCGAGCGGACGGAGCCTGCAGTAGAAAAAGCGCTCATCATGGCCCTGAAGGACAGCTCGGCAGCCATCCGCACCGATGCCATCCGCGTCATCGGTCGACGTGGCGACAAGTCACACCTCTCCAAGTTGGAGCAACACTTGAACGCGATCGATGCCGGGGAGTTAAGGGCGGCCGTCGTCGCGCTCTGCCGCCTCAATCGCGCCGACCCCCGCTGGATGCTCAAATTGCTGGAAATGGCCGCTTCAAGCCGACCGGAGGAGCGCATGGGGGCCGCGGTAGGCTTCCTGGAAATACGCACGCCCGAGGCCATTACCGTCCTGCACGAACTCCTTAGCGACAAGAGTTGGAGGGTCCGGTTTGAAGCCATGCAACAGGTGCGAACCCTGCGCCAGAGCTCATCGCTACCCCTCCTGATCGAACGCCTCGACCTGGAAACGCGCCGATTACAGGACGACCTCTCGCGCGTATTGAGGCTCATGACGGGACTGGACAACGGCACCACCACCGCTCGCTGGCGCATGTGGTGGGAGGACCAGGATTCCGATTACGCCCTCCCCCCATACGAGGCCGCTCTGGCAGCGGAGATGGCGCGCGAGGAGCGCAAGGAGGCCTCTGTCACGCAGGTCACGTTCTACGGCCTGGGCATCCTCAGCGACCGTCTGGCCTTCATCGTTGACACCTCGGGCTCCATGTCCGCAATGGCAAACCGGCGCGATGGGGATACTGAGGGGGGCGGACGGGCCACCCGACTGACCATAGCCAAGGAAGAAATCTCGCGGGTATTGGAGGGCCTCTCGCCCGGCGTCCTGTTCAATCTGGTGTTCTTCTCGTCGGGTGTCAGCGCCTGGCAGGACGAACTGATCCCCATGGACGCGGCGGCACTTGAGGAGGCCCTCGAGTTCACCAATCGTCACGGAGCAGGAGGGGGGACAAACGTATTCGGCGCTCTCATGGCAGCCTTTGACGATCCCGATGTCGACACCCTCTACCTACTCTCGGATGGCGACCCCAGCGTCGGGGAGCTCGTCGACACGGCCCAAATTCATGACCGCGTTCTTCGCATGAACGAGACGCGCAAGGTCCGCATCCACTGCATCTCCATCGGGAAGAGCTCTCCCTTTATGAAGGGGCTGGCCGAAGCGTCGGGTGGAACCTACGTCGAGTTCCTGTGATCCTGTAGCCGACGCCGACGCGGCGGCACAACCCACAGGCAGAGCACGACCAACGCAGCAAATGCCACGTAGTAGCGGTTCAACTCCGCCTGTGACACATTCTCCGGCTCGACAAAGAGAAAGTCGCGCATGAGGCGGCCGACAAAGGTCCCGCTGCGGCCCTCCTCGCCGGCAGCCACTCGAAGGTCGTACTCCCAGGTAGTCAAGGGACAGACCCGGCCCAATGCCCCTTGTGCCGCGATGAAGACCATCAACCCCACGTGACTCCATCGGAACAGCGCTCCCTCGATCCACCGCCAACCGCGGAGGATACCCGTCAAGATTGCCACCTGGCCTAGCAGCACGAACAGCACAATGCCCAAATGGAAAGCGGTCAGAAGGTCAGCGAGCAGCGCGTAGATCACCTCGGGTCCTCATGGTCATCCGCGCGCCGGACGGAGTCAGACGCGCGTGCCCCCAAAAGGGCCCCCATGCGCAAGCGCGGTGCCCACAGAACGAGCCAATGGCCGAGCTCCCCTAGCTGCATTTGAAGCCGGTCCCTGGCCTCCGCCTCCTGTAATCGTGCGTCATGCTCAGCCTGCATGCGCTCCATCCGCCCCAGCCCCTCCGTGATGCGCGCTTCCTGTTGATCCGCTAGGGCCCCCATGCGGTCCAACTCCCCTTTGAACTGAGAAGACTGCGCCTGGGCAGCGCCGATCTGCCCCTCGAGGGCCTCGATCAACTCAGCCCGCTTCACCTGGTCCTGGGCCTCCACCTCCCGGCGCAGCAGATCCCCTCTCGCACTGCGCTCGCGCTCCTCCCGCAGGTCGGCATCACGCGCGGCCAGCTCGCTCCGGAAGACCGCCTGCTGGTCCTCGTTGCTTGCCACGGCGGCCCGCCAGGCCGCATCTCGCAAGCCCAGAGTTTGCTGGGTGTCCTCCAATAGGCTGGACCAGCCTAGCCTGTCACCCTCGAATCGTAGGCGCTCCTCACGCACCATGGCGCTGGCTCTATCGGCCTGGGCGTGGGCACCCTGAAGCCGCTCATCGAACAGCGTTCTGTCTCGGGCAGCGTCACGACGTTCCTGAGCCAGGACCACCTGAGTGCCGCGCGCCTCATCTCTCCATTCGGCCAACTGGCCCGTGAACTGCCCCCGCACCGCCCGGTGTTCTTCGACAATGTCCACGACCCGCTCTTGCGCCAGGATGCGAGCAGCATCGGCACCATTCCAGAGCCAGAACAGAGCCACAAAGGAGGCCATCCATCCCAGGGTCGATGGCCGCCGCCACCAGACGAAACGACTCGCCACGACGGACTCCAACTCCAACCATTGGCTCCTGCTCGGCGACCCAGTCGGCGCGACATCTTGTCGCTCCAAAGCCAAGAGGGCCAGGCGATCGTCCAGATCCTCACAGCGCTCTAGGAGGCCGTCACGTTCAGCCTTCAACTGCAGAAGGGCATGGGCAATAGGAGGATCTGGAGCAGTCGATGACCCGTCCTTGCGTCCTTCAGTCTCAGCACTCCCTGGTGATCCAAAGACGGCCAAGAGGTCCACAACCCGGATCAGGCGAACCTCCCGTCCACTCCGGCGACCCGTCTCGTGCAGCAGGCGGCCTGACTTGATCCGGCGCCTGAGCAATGCCTCAGAGAGTCCGAGCAAGCGTACCACTTCCCCAACGGTCAACAGTTCCGCCGGGGCATGACCCTCCAGGGCCCTTCGAACGCGGGTCGCGCGTCGCTCCGCTTCAACCTGATCCGATGGCTCAGGGGCGTGGATGTGGGGTTCCCCCATGGCCGGATTCTACGGCTCCGAGGCCTTCGATCCCAGGAGTCAAACTCACCGGGCGGCAGAGTCCTCGCGGCAGCCCTGAGGTAGGATGGGCACATGCGAAACTCCGCTAGCAACGCCCCCGCCTCCCTTCAGGCCGACCTGGATCCAGAAGACCCGATGGACTCCGACAGTGAGTACTTCGCCAGCTACGGCGATCCTGGCGTGCACCGCCTCATGATCGCAGATCACGCACGGACGGACGCCTACCGGCGTGCGATCGAGTCCGTGGTCGAACCGGGCATGCGGGTCCTGGACGTGGGTACGGGAACGGGCATTCTGGCCCTCTTCGCCGCACGCGCCGGGGCAGAGGTATGGGCTGTGGATGAGTCCTCCATCCTAGGCGTGGCGCGGGAGCTGGCCGAGGCGAATGGCCTGGCCGGCCGGGTGCATTTCCTGCGCGATCGAGTGGAGAGCGTTCAACTCCCCCATCAGGTGGACCTCCTAGTCTCCGAGTGGATGGGGTTCTTCGCCCTGGCCGAGTGCATGTTCCGCTCGGTCTACGTCGCGCGTGATCGCCACCTTGCGCCCGATGGCATCATGATGCCCGCCGACGTACGGCTGTTCTTGGCGCCCGTTGAAGACAGTCAGCTGCACGTAGAGAGGGGCGTAGGCCTCTGGCAACGGCCCGTCTACGGCCTTGACTTCTCACCCCTCCTGGAGCACGAACTGCACAACCTCATTACGAGCGCCGTCGATCTCCCCCAAAGCTCCTTGCTGAGCGAAGGGGAACTGCTCCTGGAGTTGGACTGCAAGACCAGTAGCACAGCGGACTTCTTCTTCGAGTCCGAGGTGGGCTTCACGATTGAGCGGTCCGGCACCCTGCACGGATTCGGGGGGTGGTTCGACGTCGGACTCGGGGCCGACGTCCACCTGGGCACATCGCCCTTCGTGCCCCAAACCCATTGGCGCCAGTCCTTCTTCCCCATCCGCCCACAAGCCGTATCGGAAGGGGACGAGGTGCGCGTGCAGCTACGCGCCACGCCCAAAGAGCATGGCGATCAGAGGCTCCCGATCTACTTCCTGGACCTATGGATCGAGCGAGATGGAGATGAGCTCCACCGTGCCTTCTACAGCCATGAGGGAAGCTTCGAATAGAAACCCGGAAAGCGCGTACTCCGTTTCCCAGTAAGTCTGTGCCGCGCTGCCGCGCACCAGGAACCCCATGAGTGACACCCCTCAGGCCTCAAACTCTCCGGCCAGTGCCGACCCGGCCCCCAAGCCCGACACCCCGCAGGAGCCGCCCACGACCCGCTCCACCGATTCCGCATGGGACGTCTACTGGCCCAAGCGTGACGACACCGGGGCGAACTCAGTCCGCCTGGCCTCGTTCCCGCTGATCCTCTACTTCTGGCCCACCCTGATCTCGTTCCTGGCGTGTGCCGGGCTACAGGGGTTGGACTGGGCCGCCCCGACCACCCTGGGCTGGTGGGGACTGGGTGCCTTGGCATTCAATCTGCTCGTCCTTGTCACCAATCTCGACCAGAAGAAGTTCCTGATCGCCATCCTCAGCCTCGCACTTGCCGGCTTTGGGATCTGGATCGGCTCCCTCAAGGGAATCACCTTCTTCTCGGCCGCATACGGATGGCTGGGTGGCTTAGAGATCATGCTCTCAACCCATGCCTACGCCATGGTGTCGTGTCTACTGGTGGGCTTCTCTCTCTTGGGACTCATTCAACCCCGAGTGGACTACTGGCGCCTGGAGTCCAACGAGTTCGTTCACTACGTACAGCCCTTCGGCCGAGACCAGAGCATTCCACGCCAGGGCAGCACAGTGACACGAGAAGTCCCCGACATTCTCGAATTCCTGTTGAGCTTTGGAGGAGGCACCCTGGTCATTCGCCGCGAAGGGCAGGCTGTCGCGCGCATCGACCACGTCCCCTTCCTCGGTAGGCGCATGAAGGCCATCGAGCGGCTTCTGGGCGTAACACGAGTGGAGAGCGCCTAGCCCCTCTGCTCCGAAGCCCTCGTTGTGCCCCCTCAGTAGATACGATGGTCCCGCAAGCCGGACTGCCTCAAGTTCGTGGCCTGAAACGCCAGTTCGTCCAGGTCGACCAGAAGGTCAAGCAACAGGTCGGGACTGAAGTCACTGATTCCGTCCGTGCACTGGGCCTTGTACGCCACCATGGCCGAGGTCGCATCACCTCGCCGGAGCCCCTCCTGCATGGAGCGCTTAACCTCCAAGAGCTCACCCACACGCAGGGTATGGGTCTCGATCTCGTCAAGCCTGAGCTGCGCCAACCGGAGGGGCTGGGCCACGCAAAGATCCAACCGCTCCTGACTCCCGGAACCCAGATTGCCCTGCCCGCGCAACCCCTCTGCCCGCCGCGCGATGCCGTCCAGAGCCTCTACATAAGCACTACAGAGGTTGGGAAGTTGGGCTCCACGGTACCTCTCGCAGTCCGCATTGAATTGCCCTTCGAGACGCTCCAGATCACGCGCCAAGGTCGAGATCCTCAGGGAAGTGAGCGCACGCTCGGCCCGGGACCTGGACAGATCCCCAGGACCTATCCGATCCGCAGGGACCCCCACCAACGCCAACACGACCAGCGCGTAGACAAGTAAATGAGGGCGCCACGTCATGGCCCCCTTGTCGTCACGGCCCCCACCCTGGATTGAGGCCGGCACCCACATTCGCAATCGACCCCCTCTGGGACCCCCGCCGGGGCACCACCTGCACGGGGCCATGGGCTCCCACCCAGACTCACAACCCCTAGAATGGCCACACCATGCATCCCTTCCCGAATCACCTCACCGGTCTGCTCTACGCCCTCGCCCCTTGGCTCCTCGCCTGCTGCTTGATGGCATGCCACGGTCCCGAGTCCACTCCCGATCCGGAATCGGCTCAAGACCAGGACGTTGACGACGATAAGACCGCTGCTAAAGAGGTCACGCGCACGGACCTCGAATGGAAGGAGGTCCTCAGTCCCCTGCAGTACGAGGTCACGCGCAAGGCGGGCACAGAGCGAGCCTTCACGGGAATCTACTGGGACACCAAGACAGCGGGCACCTACCAGTGCGTCTGCTGCAAGGCCCCGCTCTTCCGCTCCAATTCCAAATTTGAATCTGGCTGTGGCTGGCCCAGTTTTTTCGAGCCACTTGAAGGCTCCCGACTGGTCGAACTCAAGGACGAGACCCTAGGCATGCGGCGCATCGAAGTGCGCTGTCGTGAATGCGATGCGCACCTGGGACACGTCTTCCCCGATGGGCCAGAACCCACAGGGCTACGCTACTGCATCAACTCCGCATCCCTCTCCTTGGTCGAGGATGCCCCCTCGGATTGACATGCCACGTGACTCCCCAGATTCGGAGAGCGGCGAGGTCACGCGCCTGCTCGAGGCCGTCAAGCAAGAAGGCCGGCTTGCCGAGGATAGCCTGATGGAGTTGGTCTACGGCGAGCTCCACCGCCTCGCGCGCTCGCGCCTAAGCCACGAAGCCCACGCCCCCACGCTCAACCCCACCGCTCTGGTCAACGAAGCATGGCTCCGGCTACAGAGCAAGCCAGAGTTTTCCAACCGGCGCCACTTCTTCGGAGCCGCCGCTGAGGCCATGCGACGGGTCCTGGTGGACCGGGCTCGGGCCCACAAGCGCCTGAAGCGTGGCGAGGGCCAGGCGCCCCTGGATCTGGCTTTCATCGACCCGCCCTGGAACCCGCCCGACCTGGACATACTGGCGCTCGACGAGGCCCTGGCAAAGCTGGCTGCAGAGTCCCCGCAGAAGGCTCACCTCGTTGAGCTGCGCTTCTTCGCCGGACTGACCTACGAGGAATCGGCCGACACCCTGGGCGTATCCCGCGCCACGGCAGAGCGTTGGTGGATCTACGCGCGCGCCTTCCTCTATGCGGAGCTCCACGACGCGGGTGAGGCCGGTCATGCCTGACTCAGAGGAGCTGTTCCACCAGGCTCTGGCCCGCGCCACTCCGGAGCGGGAGCACTTCCTGGACAGGGCCTGCGAGTCACGCCCGGCTCTACGAGTTCGGGTGGACAACCTGCTGCAGGCCCACCACGCTTCCGGTGGCTTCCTCGAGGACCCGGCGCACCCGAGGCAACAACCCGTTGATCCCGCAGATGCACTGGGTACCCGAATCGGACCCTACCTCCTCCAGAAGGTGCTCGGCGAGGGCGGCTTCGGAGTTGTCTACAAGGCGCGACAGGAAGAGCCCCTCCCACGCAGTGTGGCCCTCAAGGTCATCAAACTTGGCATGGACACTCGACGGGTGATCGCCCGCTTCCAAGCCGAGCGGCAGGCCTTGGGCCAGACGGACCACCCCTTCATATCGACCGTGCTTGATGCAGGCTCCACCCCCGAGGGGCGGCCCTACTTCGTCATGGAGTTCATCGATGGCGTAGATCTGTGTCGCTATTGCCTGGAACGGAACCTGAGCGTTCCCGACCGACTGCAGCTATTCGTCGAGGTGTGCCGCGGCGTGCAACATGCACACCAAAAGGGCCTCATCCACCGCGACCTCAAGCCCTCCAACGTGCTCGTGGTGGAAGAAGATGGCCGGCCCAGCCCGCGCCTGATTGACTTCGGTGTGGCTAAGGCCCTCCACCCCCAACCTGCCCTTGAGACAGCACACACCGAGATCGGGCAGTTCATCGGCACCCCGGCGTACATGAGCCCCGAGCAGGCGGGCTCCACGGACAGGGACGTGGACACGCGCTCGGACATCTACTCCCTTGGTGCCCTCCTCTACGAACTGCTGACGGACTCCCCCCCCTTTGACTCTACTCGCCTGCGGGAGGCTTCACTGATCGAACTGCAGCACATTCTGCGGGAAGAAGAGCCTCCTCCCCCCTCGGAGCGTGCGCGCTCGACCCGCCTGCGTGGGGACCTGGATTGGATCGTCATGAAGGCCCTGGAGAAGGACCGCAGGCGCCGCTATTCCTCAGCAGAGGCTCTTGCCGCGGACGTACTTCGCCACCTGGCTGATGAGCCCGTTCTGGCCAGCCCACCCAGCACGGTCTACCGCGTGCGCAAGTTCATTCGCCGCAACCAGCTCAAGGTGCTGGCCACCGGAGCCGTCCTTATGGCCCTCGTGGGCGGAGGCGCCCTGTCCCTTTGGGGTTGGCGCGAAGCCATACACCAGCGGGATCAATCCGAGCACCGCAGTCATTTCGTTGATTCGCTCATGGCCGGCTCCATTCCTGCTACGGAGCTGGTGACGCAGGCCCGCGCGACCTTCGGTTCCGACCACAGCGCCCTCGCGGCGGCTCTGGAATTGGGTGCCGAGCAGGCTCACGCCAAGGGCGACCTCAAGGGAGCCATGGATCTTCAAGAACAGGCCCTCATAACGTGGGTGGAGATTCACGGCGAGCTGCACCTGAAGGTAGCTGCCTCTCACGGTCGCCTGGGCGCTCTCTTGCAGGATGACGGAGCCATAGACGCCGCCGAGGGCCACCTGCGCCGAGCTCTGGCCATCGCCGACCAAGCCGACGGGCCCGTCCGCGCATCCCTGCTTGAGGTGAACATCAACCTGGCGGCCATCCACCGCCGCCGCGGTCGCCTGCTAGAGTCCGCCGCCCAACTGCAGACCGTGGTCGATATTCGCCGCCGGGAGTTCCCCGAGCAACAGGATGCCCTGGGACGCACCCTCGAAGACCTGAGCGATGTCCTGACGGCCGCCGGGATGCACCAGCAGGCAGCCGAAGCCCGCTCCCAGATGATTGACGCCTTCCAGCGCGCCTACCCTGAGGAGGCTCTCATCACGGCGGACCGCCATATCGCCTTCGGCTCCTGGCTTCACAGTGCATGGTTCACTACCGGGTCCCGATTGGTGGACGCTGAAGACCACCTGCGGCAAGGTCTAGCTTTCTACAAGGCCAACACCCGGCTGCAGGGACCCAGCTACACCACAGGCCTGCTCGCGCTGGCGAGCCTGCTCACAACTCAGGACAAGGCCGCCCCTGAGGCACTCCCGCTCCTAGATGAGGCCCTGGCCTCGATGGCCCGACTCCACGGAACCGAATCACTGGAATACGCTCGCGTCGAGGTGCGCCTCGCTCTGGCATGCGCGGCCACCGGCAAGGATGAACGAGCCGCACGCCTGCAAAAGCACGCTTTCGAATTGCGTGCGACTGAATTGGGGAAGGACTTCCGACCGGCGGACTCCCTGCTCGCCCTCGGTTCGTTGGTGCGCGGCATCGCGCAAAACAAGGAGGCCGCCGCCGAGACCTATGCCGTGGCTGCAGAATTGGTCGAGTTATTGATCATGCACGCCCCAGAGCGTGGAGAGTGGCAGGACCTCTACCGGCGCCTGGTCGAGAGTAGGGACGCTGCGCGGGGCGAAGACCAACCCTAGGGCCCGTACACATCGAAACCCGCAGCCCGAAAATCCTGGGCCAGGTCGATACGGATAAGACAATTCGCCCAGGTCCCCGGGCCAGCGACTCCGGACAAGCTCGCGCAGCGATAGTCCTGAACGAGCTGCGCAAGCGTCGCCCCCTGAGGCACGTCGGGGCCGAGTATCTCCTCCCAAACCTTGGGGTTCTTCGCCAGAGCCCCCAAGTCGTGCAGGTGAGCCGGGTTCCCCCTGAAGGACAGGGCATCGAGATGGATGGCGCCTACGCCCTGCTCAAGGGCCCAACTCAGCGCATCCCGACCGAAGCCGACGGGACCCGGAGCGCTCTGATGGGCGATGGTAGGCTGGGTGAGTCCCGTCATGTCCATGACCCGCAAGCTAGGCGCGTAGTACTTCAAGGCTTGGCTGTGCCTGTGGGCGATCACCTCCCCGGAGAGGGCCAGCTCTAAGCCCGTGGCCAGGGCCTCCTGGGGTCGGGAATCCCAGGGAGTCTCAGCGCCCACGGCTCGCGCAACGTCCTCCAACTTCGAGCCTGCATTGGGGAGGACCTCGACGAGGCGCGCACCGAATACGACGGCGAGCAGGGAGGCTCCCCATACGCCGGAGCGTCTGCATGAGCTTCCGGACAACTCCACGAGGGTCAGCGTTGAGAGCCAGAAGACGGGTGCGAGCAAGCGCAGCCCCCTATACCCGTCTCCCCCGGAGACGACCACGGCCAGCAACGAGGCTGTGGTCGCCCAGGCGAGGACGGCCAGACGGAGACCGGGCTCCCCGTCAGGCCGGCGGCTCGCGATCCACGGCCCAGCTAGGGCGATCAGGAGCAGGGGCGCAACACTTAACCACACCGTCACCTCGGGCAATGGGCCCGGCCGCCCGGAGTGCATCACGGAGGCAACAACGTAGTTCACGCCGTCCATGAGCTCGTTCAGGCTCGAATCCGACCGCTTGGCGAAGAAGGAATTGGGAGCCCATGTCCCGAAGGTCATCAGTCGCCACGCAAGGAGTGCACCAGCCACCGCAGCCACCGCCAGAGCAGGCCGCCAGCGAGAGGCGCCGGTGACCATGCGTGCCCTACCTGCAAGGAACACGCCGGCCACCACGACCCCCTCCGGCCGCGCAAGCAGCAGACTGCTGGCGGCCACAGCAGCCGTGACCTCGGGCCAAAATCCCTCGGCCCGACGAAGAACCACATGCGCAGCCCACAGCAGCAAGGCTAGATACAAGGGGGTCTCAAGCATGTAGCTCGCTCCCTCTGCCAAGCCAGGGCAAAGGACTAGGGCTCCAACCGCCACGCCCCAACGTCCCCCGCCCTTGGGAACCAGGGCGCAAGCGGCCAAGAGGGCCAGGTAGAGAGCCACGTTAGTGCGCCATAGTGTGGTCTCTCCGCTGGCTGGCGAGAGGCCCAGGGCAACGGCCTTGAGCGCCAGATCCAGCAGGCTGGTCACGCTCTCCACCGCCCCCTCACCGACCTGCACCTCCCAACCGGCGCCACCGAGAAGGCCCCGAGCCTGCACGAGGAGGACGAAGGCATCGTCCGTGCTCCCCGGCTGAGTACTGGCCAATGCCAGCACCCCGGCTAGGAGTATGCCTGCGGTGGCGAGGGCCCAGCCAAGAGCAGATGAGGGACGCATGAGACCATGCTATCCACAGACTCGGGCCGATTCCCACTTCCGAGACCAGCTCTCCCCACGGACCTTCTGTGCGATTATGCACATACAGATCGCCCACGCCCCTTCTGAGGGCATCGCCGAGGGGTGTCAGGGGTGTAAAATCCCGGGTGTCGGCCCTAGTAATGGGGCCTGACATTGCCCTGAGGCGCTTCCCGCCCTAATCTAGGGTAGGCAGTGGTTTCTCTGGCCTTCCCGGAACGGCGTTTGCCTATTGGGAGTGGGCAGGATCTCATTGTACGAAAGCCCGTCCGAACACGTCACGCTCCAGACTGCCGTTCCTGACCCGTCCCTGGGTATCACCCTCTGACTCCGTTGAGGACCCAGTCCACTCTCCCCATGATCAGCACCTCAAGCCGTCGATCGATGCAAACCCACCCCCTTGGTCACTGGACCGCCGTGCAGCCTTCAGAAAAGCGAACCTCCAGCCTGAAGCGCCTCCTCTTGGGAAGCGCGGCCGCCGCTCTTCTTGTCGGTTGCAACTCCACCGTCTCCCCTGACAGCGGAACAAACGACCCCGGCTCCATCGTGCAGGACCCCGATACGGATCGCTACCTGATCGTCGACAGCTCCTCCGGTGGCGCAGGCAGTGAATTGCGAATCACGCGCCATTCATGGGGTCGACTCCTCGACGTGTATGCAATGGATGGCAGCGGGACACGCGTCCTCATGAACGAGGACTTCTTGGTCGACCCGAGCCTGGTAACGGACAACTTCAACTACGTGCTCGAGACGAGCCCGGTCAACTCCCAGCAAGTCCTCGTCATTCTCTACAACGTGGACGACACCAGCCAAGGCGGCGGACGCTCCAAGTTCTACCAGTACCTCAAACTGGCGGAGTCGGGAATCAAACCCATCGACGACACCGGGATCTCCGGCAGCGGCCTCTTCACGATGGTCCCTCGCAACGCGACGATCATGGTGCAGTTCGACGACCTGTTGGACAGCGCTACGCTGGACGCCACGACGGTGAGAATGCTGATCGGCTCCCCTTCGGTTATCCCCTTCGAAGCGCGCGTGTTCATGGATTCCAACCACGGGGACCTTGCAGATCATGACGGAAAATCGGGCCTCGAGTTCTACTCGACGCGCATCCTGATCGACATGACGGTCTCCGAGATGGAGTCCTTTGAGACCACCCCACCGCTGCCCGTCAACGCTATCGGTCTCCCCGCCAGTATCAACACACAGCTCTCCAACGCACAGTTCCGCATACCCACGCGGGCGGACCCCATCCTTGGCCAGGACCACGTACTCACCAACCCCACGGGCCACGCCGTTGCCACAAACAGCAACGGCACCATTGATTACACCTCGTCCACCTGGGACCTCGTGCGCTCTGTGCGCGCCGGCGGCACAGATACAAACGACCCCTCAAATGGTTTCCTCCCGGACTCCCTGCCGCCCGTGGTCGTCGGCGAACAGTCCTGCAGTATCTCAGGTGGCCTCCCCATCAGCTTGAACCCGCCCCCCGGAGGAGATGGGACGCTGTTCCTGCTCCCCTCGGTGGTATTCGAGTCCACCTTCTGCGCCCAGACGCCTGTGCCGGGTGACATCCTCACGCAACCCGGAGTATTCGCCGAGGTGACAAAACCCGCCGCGCCTCAATCGGGTGGCACTGCGTCCAACGTCGAGGTGCGCCTCCTCGCATGGCCCAGCTTGTGGGATTCCGCAGGACTGGATGGTCCCCTGGAGTGGATCAATTCCGCCATCGGTCCCGCGTCATTCTTGTCCCCCTTCGACCCGGCTACGGACTCCGCAACGGCCGGGTGCTTTGTCACCATTTTCCCTACGCCCCCCGACGACAACAATCCCACCGCAGACGTCGCACCAAGTTCGTACTACACGGTTCGCTTCAGCGAGCCCATGGACCCCGTCACCGTTACGGCCTTTGACGCCTACACC
Source organism: Planctomycetota bacterium (assembly GCA_012959525.1). Lineage (GTDB taxonomy): Bacteria > Planctomycetota > UBA1135 > UBA1135. The sequence continues at coordinate 26,230 of DUDB01000020.1, read as the reverse complement.
TTGACGCGCGTGTCAACTCCGATTGCGAGCCACGAATACGTCGTGGGCACGGTCAACACATCACAAGACGTTCAGGAGTTCACCTTCATTCCGGACCTTCCTCTAGCGCATGCCACTGCTGTCTCCGAGGATTATTTCCTCACTCTCATGAGCGCGAGCTCCGCAGCTGCTGGATCAACGGACCTCGCTGGAAACGCCCTTTCCCAGAGCCTCCCCCAGGTCACGATCCTGCTCGATCCTGTGGCTGGGCCCCAGCGCAATGGCGGCCGGGTATCCCGCTTCTCCTCCGACGATGAAGAGCAACCCATCGGCAATTCGAACAACGGCTCCATCCCCGAGTGGGCCGGGCAGATCTCTTTCAATTTCAACTCCGTCCCGGGGGCTGGTCGCGAGACCATCTCGCCCCGCGGCGTCTCGCGCTTCCAGGGCATGGCCGATCGCCAGAACCTGATGATTTCGGCCATGGGCAGCTCAGCCTTCGGTCCCAATTTCGTGCAGTCCCCTCTGTCCAACCTCGGCTCGAAGACCCAGTTCCTCTGGCGCTTCCTGGACCTTGGTTTCGACCTGTACGACGTCATGCTCACCCAGGGCGCGAACATGTTCAACCAGTACTTCAGCACGTTCAACCTGGACGTCGAGGGAATCAACTGGTCCCCCACCGAGGGCATGATCCTGGTCGATAATTTCCCCGGCTTCGAGATACGCCTCAGCCACGGACTCTTCACGCCCGATGAGGTATTCGCCACCACAGGCCTGGTGGACATCTACGACAACAACCTGCTTGATCCGACAGGCGATCCGCCTGCGGTAGTCCACCCCAAGGTTGCCGGCTACACGTTGAGCCCCGGGGATCTGTACCTGTCCGATGTGGATGTCCCCCTGATGCCGTTCCCGCTGAACCGCAGCGGAGATCCGAGCACCTACAAGTATTACACGTATCGGGACACAGCCCTGACCACTCGAGGCGGGCCAAATGGATGGGGCATGTATCCCCAGCAATGGCACAACCTCATGACCCTGGGTCTGCCCTACATGGGTTGCGCAGGTACTCCGCCTCCGCCCCAGCAATCTCCCTGGCCCTACTACCTGCCGGACAACGTTCAGTCGATTGCCCTGCCCCTTCTACTCGAATTCCGCTGCTGGCAGAGCCCTGGCGCTCAGGGGATCAACCGCTTCGACACTGCGGAGGCCATGCCAGGGAGCGGACCGTACTTCCGTGCATTCTCCACGGGTGGTATCGATCAGTCCAACAACACGGTTGTCGTGGACCCCAGCACGGAAGTCCGAGCCAACGGTGGATTCAATCCGGGGAGCACCCCTCCCGGTGCACCACAACCCGGATTGGACGGTGAGGTCTACATCGGCGCCGTCGATTTCGTGGTCCGGGTGAGCCGCGCCATCTCGGTCTGGTTCCCAGCAACGGACCCCGACGACCCCGGCGGTAATCCCTTCCTGGCGAATTTCAGCCAGTACGTCCTCGAGCCCCCCATCAAGGATCAGCCCCTCGGCACCAACATTACGGCTTCATTCCGTGGTGCGGGCAACGTGCTCCCGGGCACCCCGCCCATCGAGGACGCGCTCACCCTGGACCTCTACGGGGATCACTACCTTCAGACAGTCACCGATTGTTTCCCCGACACGCTTGAGTATCCGGCGATCCAGCACAACGATGACCCGCTGCAGTTGAACACACAGGTTGCGTTCTACAACAGCGACAACTCTTGGTTTGATGATCCGTCCTCCATCGATGGCGCCAGTTACTACCAGACGCGCCTGTCCTTCATATCCAACACGGACACGGGCTTGAGCCCCGAGCTCTCCGCCTTCGCGTTGACCTGGTCTCAGTAGCGCAATCCTGGTCGGGTGATTCCCTTTAGGGAGCCACCCGGTAGCGCCATGCACCAGCGTGGGCCTTCAGACCGGAGAGCGTCCGCGTGAGCCGTTCTAGTCGGGCCGGAGGGAGCGGGGATCCACTCCTCCCCCATTCCTGTCGGCCGCCGCTTCCCAGCGCACGATCCAGCCGCGTAGACCGGCCCCCTTACCGACGAGCAGGCGATAGCCTTTCCTGCAAGCACTGGCCTCGATCCATGTTGCCGCGGTAGCTGAAGCATCCCATTCCGCTTCACGCACCAATCCAGCATCCACCTCCCCAAGCGACACCCCTTCAAGCAGTTCCTCTCGGCTCAGGGGCACCCAAACCAGGGTGGTAGCCGCCTCTAGGACGACGGGCCGCAGGACGCTGGCTCCCGAAGGTCCATCGGTTGCCCACTCAGCTTCACGCGCACCGACCACTAGTCGCGGCTGCTGAAAGTGGGTACGTGGGGCCGCACAACCGGCGCACTCCAAGACAACGACAAGTAACCCAACTCCGCGCATTACCCGTCCAGAATGGGGTTCTCGCCCGTTCCGAGGGTCGGATTGCTCCAATGCTCCATCTCCGTTAGGGGAACCTTGGGGGGCAAGAAGATGATCGCCAATCCGGTGCTAGCCATTAGGCCCAGATAGGCCAGGGACACCCACCAAGGGATCAAGCCGGTAGAGAGGTGGCGCCGTACCTCCCCCCAAGACTCGGCAGGAACGGGCATCAGAGTTACGTGCACACACCAGGCAAGTAACAGAACGGTGTAGATGGGCCAATAGTTGCGCAACAACCGCAGTCGTATGGCCTGGAAGTGGGTGATCTTGTACTTGGGCCTGAACAAGTCATCCGCAACGAGATTGCCCCATAGCGCTTCGGGGCTGTCGAGTTTTCGCCGCAGGAGGGGGCCGTAGAAGTTCTCCTCGATCATCCGGACGCGCGCTCGCCAGACGTCCGCCAGGCGGAATCGCCTGGCCTCGAAAGTCAGGAAGGCAGAGACCAGGGCCATGCCCGCGAGAAGAGTCCAGTGGCTGTGCTGCCCCTCCCCAAAGGAGAACGTCAGCAAGGCCGCCGTGGTCAGAATGGCCCAGTTGGTGGTGTTGTCGAGGCGCATGCGCCAGGAATTGGCGCGGTGGAGTTCGCCCCGGTACAGATGCACGATGGCCGAGATATACTCGGGCCGCGTCAGCGGATCCGATTCCAGGTCCACGGCCAGGTCGGCGGGCATTCCCCGGCCGGCCCCGGCACCGTCTTCCACACTCTCCGCCGCCTTTGCGCGCTTCATGGCTTTTGCACCGAACATGCCCGGAGCCTAGCACTCGGCCACCACGAAGCCCATGGCATGGGCCGCTCATTTCAATGGGAAAGACATCAAGCGACCCCCGCACCCAGCGCATCCTGGCGACTGTTGACGACATCCCTATCGGGCAGGTGGCCACCTACGGTCAGGTGGCCTGTGAAGCCGGCCTACCCGGCCGGGCCCGTCTCGTCGGTCAGGTCCTGGCCGAACTCCCACGGGGCTCCTGCCTACCGTGGCACAGAGTGCTCTCCGCCAGCGGCGCCATCAGCTCCCGTCCCGGACCGGGCCCAGCGGAGCAACAGAAGAAGCTGAGGGCAGAGGGTGTCCGCTTCAATCGCTCCGGAAGGGTGAACCTAAAGGACTGCGCCTGGGATCCAAGGCCCTCCCGCTAGCGGCCGCCCCCTCAACGGCAAGCCCGCCCGACTCCAGGAGAGCCGGGCGGGCCATTCGATTCCCGAAGAGGTCGCGGGTCAACGCTGGGCGACGGGGGCCACTTCCAGCGCGGCGGAGGAAGCCTGCACCACACCGGGAAGTGGAAGGCTGGGAATCTCGGCATATCCAGCCCCGTCCACAGTGCTCTCAGCGCGCAGCTCGTCTCGAGCGCGATCCACATAGTCCACGTGCTCGGACTGACTGGAGAGAACGTCCAGTTCGGCTTCCTGCATGGTCAGGATCTGCTCCAGCTTTCCGGTGACCTGATCCAGGCTGACCACGTCGTAGTTGGAGCACTCATCGAGCGTGCGCTTGCGCTCGGCGAGCATCTCAATCAAGCGCTCATTGCGCTGGATGGAGTCCACCTGCCGGTTCAGAGCGAACAGCTGAGCCTGGAACTGCACCTGCTCCGATTCCAACTGGTTCAGCACCTCCGTGAAACGCCCCATCTGCTGGCCAAGGTAGGCCAAACTGCGCCCAGCATCGTGGGCTCGGGAAGCGTGGGCGCTGCGCGTATTCTTGATTTGGCGCACCTTGGCGTCAGCTCGATCGAGGCTGTAGTCGCCATCCGAGAGACGTAGGCTCACCAGTTGGAACCCCACACGTTCGCTTCCGCCCTGTGAGAGGGCAACCGCGTGAGCCTCTTCCAGGCGGGGAATGAGCTCCGTCAGGTCTTCTTCGGCCAACGTGACCACGCGATTGGAGATCGCCTTCTCACGTTGCAATTGCCGGGCCTGGCTCTGGAGCTCGACCAGATCCGAGCGCACTGCGCTGATGCGCTTCGGGTAGGTGCGCTCCAGCTCGCGCAGTTGATTGCGAAGCGCAATGGGATCATCAATGTGCTCATCGATAATGTCGGTCACTCGCGTGTGGACGCCTTGAAGGACGGCCTTGCTACGCTCGGGACCACCCACCACCGCAAGGCCAATCCCCACAACTCCCAGTCCGAGAGTGGCGAAGAGGCCCGTCAGGAAAAACTTTTTGCAGAGGGAAAACATCTGTACTCCTTCAGTGAGAATCGTTGCACCCTCATAGGCACAAGCCCCCGAGCCCACCTTGTGTGCTCTGACCGGAACCAAGCCTGGGTACACCCACTTGATGGGAATCGCCCTGAAGGCATTTCAGAGCACGGCCCCATTGCGAATACCCCCCAATCGGCGAGAATGCGAACTGGCCTCTGGCGTAGAGCCCCTTCCAGACCACAAGCACCCCGGGAAACACCCTTGCGCGACATCACGACTCAGTTCATCTCCAGGCTCAGAGCTCGCGACAACGACGCCTGGTTTGAACTCTGGGAGGCGTTCGGCCCGATTTTGGGTGCCCAACTGGCCCGCTGGGGCCGCGGCCGCATCGGACACGAAACGGTGCAGGACCTGTCCCAGGAGACCATGGCGGCCCTTGCAGGTGCCATCGATCGCCACGATCCCAACCGGGGTGCTCGTTTTTCGACTTGGCTCCTGGCCATAGCCCGCTACACACTAGGTGATGAACTGGACCGCCGATCCGCCCAGAAGCGGGGTGAAGGGCGCCGCGCTCAGTCCCTAGAGGCGGCCCAGGGCCAACCCAGCCAGGGCCCGGCCCCCAGCGCCGTCTATGAGCAGGAGATCTTTGACGCCAAGGTCGAGGCGGCTCTTAGGGAGGTTGAGCGCGCGGTACCCTTCGAGGATTTTGAGATCTTCCGCAGACGGGTTCTGGAAAGCCGCACCGGCAAGGAGGTTGCAGACAGCCTCGGAATATCCCAGCCGACGGTCAGCCGCAGGCTGGCGAGCGTCCGCGAGATTCTCAAGGAGCATCTGCGGCAGACCGTTGCGCGATTCAGCTTCACGGAAGAGGAGATTGAAGAGTTGGAACGAAATGGGCTGGGAGACAATCCCAATCAGAAGGAGGACCGCACCTTCGAAGACTCGCTGGCCGAGATCTACCATCGCATCGCCCTGCGCCGTGGAAGTCCCGATCCCAGCGCTCAAGCCCCCCATGAGGCCCCCTAGGCCTCACGTCCCCCACAACCCACACCACCATGATCGCCTTCAGCATTGGAGTCTTCGGAGTGATGCTCAAGGTGCTGGTTGCCTTTGCGCTGCCCATCTTGCTGATTGTGATTGCGGTGCGCGTGGTGGTTGCCGTGATCAGCGGCGTCTTCCGCCTGTTGGGAGGCGCAACAGGATTCATCGGACGCGAGATACGGGAGGTCCTGCACTTGGCCGGCGCCGTAGTCACGGCAACGGTCACGGGCGTCCTGGCCCTGAGCAACGGCCTCATCGGCCGCATCCCCACGATGCAGGGCTACGGTCGGGCCCTGAAGGGGGAACTGGTCTCTGGCGGGGGCAGCCTATACCGGTTCCTCGTCGGACACCCCCTACGCATATTAGGGCTGGAGAGCTTCGCGCAGGACCTCGAGAGGCGGGTGCCCGAGTTGATTCGCAACCCACTCTCCTCATCCAACCCGGCCCACCGGCACGAGGAGTTTCCAGGCTACCGCATAGTAGGAACCATTCCTGCCGGCGGCAGCGGCGCGAAGCTGTACCTCGCCGTCCCCAAAGAGGACACCACCCGGCGTTGGGCAGCTGCTGGGTTGGCCAACCCCGGACAGGTCGTGATCAAGTCCTTCACGCTGGAGCAGGGCTCCACCGTGCCCCAGATCGTGCGCGAGTCCAAAGCCCTAGAAGCTGCCCGCCGACTCGGCCGGGTCCTCGACCACCACCTCGAGGACACCTCCTTTTGGTACGCCATGCCCTTCGTTCCCGGCGAAAACCTGGACGTGGTTATGCACGGCATGCATGCACGCTGCGGTGAGGAAGGGCTCGATCATCAGGCGATGGCACGCGTCATGGGGTACGCGCGGGATATGCTCGCCACCCTGCACGAATTCCACTCCGGAGGCCTGTGGCACAAGGACATCAAGCCCTCGAACCTGATCGTCTCGTCCGACCGGGTGCATCTGGTGGACCTGGGACTGGTGACGCCGTTGGCCTCGGCGATGACCCTCACCACCCACGGAACTGAGTACTACAGGGATCCCGAACTCGTTCGCATGGCCATGAAAGGCGCGCGAGTGCATGAGGTGAATGGCGCTAAGTTCGACTTGTACAGCGCGGGCGCGGTGCTCTACTCCATGATTGAGGGTGGGTTTCCCGCCCAGGGCAGCCTGTCCCCCATCAGCAGGCGTTGCCCGGAAGGCCTGGCCTGGATTGTCCGCCGGGCCATGGCGGACGTGAATCGCCGCTATGAGAGCGCGCAGCAGATGGCCGCAGATCTCGATGTCCTGCTAGCCGCTACGGACCCCTATTCCGTCAAGCCGGCCGCCCTGCCCTCCATGGGCGATGGCGAAACGCCCCTGAGCGAGGTCCAGTGGTTGGGCTCCCCGCCGCAGCCGAGCTCATCGGTTGCTCCCCCTCCTCCGACGTACGCCGGCCCCCGAGTCGCTGCGTTCGCGGCGAGGAAGAAAGGGAGCCGCAGAGGCTTCAAGGTCATGGCTATGGGGCTTGCCGCTGCGCTCGTGGCACTCCTCAGCACCCTGATCGGCCTCGAGGTGGTGGTCGGTTCGGGGCCCCCATTCAGGTCTGCCAGCCCTACGGTTGCAAACGAGAATCTCGAGCCACCGCATTCCGGCCCCGGCTCACCGCAGGCACGCCCGGCGTCGGTCGCCTCGGAGGACAGCTGGTCCTCCAAAACCTGGTTGAAGCGCAAGAACCTGCGCCCGGTCCTTGAAGCCGGTACCGACAAGCCGCTGCTCTTCCTACTTGGCGCCGGAGTCGACTCAGCCTCCCCCCTGGTCACCCGGATGGCGAAGGAGCTCGGAAGTGTGGGAGTTCGGATTGCCGGCCACCCCGGGGACACGAGCGAAGACTCGATCGAGTGGGTTGCCCATGCCCGACGGGCGGTGGAGCTCGGAGAACCCAGCGACCCACTGGCTCGCGAGCGGGTACTGCAGTTCATCGGCTCGCAAGCGGACGAATTGTCCGGGGTTGTCTGGTTCACCCCCGGTAGCCGCAAGGGAGAGGTGGATCACTACCTGCTCCTCGCCGAGCGCTAGCGCACTCGAGGGCGGTCTACGGAGCTACATCCACCCACCACGCGCGCTCCGACTCCAAGACTCCGTCTGTGTCCTTCAGCACCCAGGGCCAGCGGTCACCCCGCACCCGAGTGGTATCCCGGGCACGGCAGATCAGCCTGTAGCGACCGGGAGCCAGATCCCGCCCTTTCAGCGTGAAGGTGTGCCACCCCCCGCGCTTGGGATTGGCCCCCTCGAGAAGTGGCTCGCCCTGCAGTTCCGCCAGATGCCCCCTCGCCGCGCGCGTTCCGCGCGAGCGCCCAAACCGCCCGCTGCGTCCGCTGCGTCCGCTGGCAACAGGACCCTGGGGTGCGAGGGCCTCAGGCACCAGGTGCCACTCGACCTCCAGAGCATGGGTCGAGGGCTCCATGACCTGCACCCGGAAGACCAAGGCGTCCCCGGCTAGCTCGAGTGCAGTTGTAGCTCCGCGCGGGTGGGCCTCCGGTTCGCATGTTTCAATCGGGTCCACCAAGCGGTAGATGTCCAAGATGGCCTCTTCCCGGCACGGGAAGCAGAAGAACTCCCCCGTGTCCATGACACAGCCGCCAGGAGTGGGCTTCCAAGCGTCCCGCGCCTGCCCGGCTGCCCCCTCGTAGACGCCGATGCCGGGAACCTCAGCCTCGATCCAGTGCGCCCAAGACACTTCAGACTCGTCAGGAGTGTTGGATACGTTGACGGCATTGCGCACCTTGCCCCGCTTGTGGGTCTCGGAGGTGTACTCGTCCCCCAATCCGAAGAAGGAGTGCCCGAACTCGTGCACCACCGTCTTCACGCTCTGGCCGCCAATAGTCGCAACACCCCCACCACCTGTGCCCAGCACGCCCAGTCGCACAAACACGATGGCCTGGCCATCATTCCCCGGCACGTCAGTGAGCACCTCGCGCACCAATCCGTTCTCGATCCCCACGTGACCGGCGTAGGTCGAGAGAGTCTTTCCTCCCAAAGCCGTGTCGTACTCTCGACCAAAACCATCTACCCCGTCCTCTGCACTCACGACATTGGCGCGAATGAAATTAAAGTACGCCTCATACTCGGCGAGGGTCTTCTGGCGCAGGATGAACTTGGGGACGTTGGCAGCGAGCTTGTCGAATGCACGCTGCTTGTCGAGGGTGTACCCCTCGCCCATGATCACCACATCCACCCGGTTCGCGGAGTCACCTGAGCGCAATATATCGGTCCAGCCCAGGAAACCGCTCGGACGCGTGCGGCGCTTCGCAGCGGATGCAGCTGAACTATCAGGGAAACGCTCGACGACCTTGGCGAAGGCGCGCCGCGCCTCCGCGTACTTCCCCTTGTCATAGAACTTCAGGGCTGCAGCAAACAACTCCTGGGCGGGCTCCTCTGGATCCTCCTGCGCGGGAAGAGAAATGGCCACATTGGCGCACCACAACAACACCAGGGGCAGAACCGCAGCCCCGCGCCACACCGGTGAAGACAATCGTGTTCGACCCATGTGCCTAGATTAGGAGAACGGCAAGATTGCGGAACAGGGCGCTCAGGGTTTAACCCTGCTCCAACATCGCCTGCAACCGATCGAGCCCCAGCACCATGTTGTCCATGGGAGGGCCAAAGGAGAACCGCATCCACTGTTTGTAGGGCGAATCACCCGGACGCTCTTTTCGGGGATCCACATCGAAGTACTCCCCCGGCACAGTCATCACTTTGTGCTGTAGAGCACGCTCGAAGAACCGCGCCCCGTCGTTGAAAGGAGCTGGCAACGCGGACAGGTCCCCCCAGCAGTAGAAGGTCCCCGTAGGTTCGGCAGCAAACCGCACGCCCATCGCCTTTAATCGCTTCACCATCAGGTTGCGCTTGGCGCAGAACACCTCCCGCAAGGCGTGCGTCTCCTGGTCGGCTCGACTGGGCTCCAGAGCCTCCAGGGCCGCGCGTTGGGCCACCCGCGACGGTCCACCATCAATGGCGCTGCCCGTGCGAGCCATGGCCTCAATCATCACGGCCGGCCCCAGGGTCCAACCCACTCGCCAGCCTGGATAGCGGTGGTTCTTGGTCAACCCGTCGAAGATCAGCACAGGGTCCTTCTCTACGTTCTCTACGTAGCAAGCGGCACTAACAGGACCGGCCCCGGGTGCATGCGCCTCGCCGCTCCCGGTGGGCGCATAGATGAAGTGGCTGTAGAACTCGTCCGAGATAAGCGTGATGGACCGCTCGCGCGCCAATCGAACCAGCTCCTCAAGGGCCTCGCCCGCGAGCACCTGGCCGGTCGGGTTGGTGGGGTTGGAAAAGAGGTAGGAGTCTATTCCGTGTTCATCTGAGGCCGCAGCTACCTGCGCCGGACTCACCAGGAAGCCATTCTCCTCGCGCCCCCAGATGGGTACCGGATTGAGGCGGCTCACATGGGTCGCCAGCATGTCCTCATAGGCAGTGTAGTCCGGAAGTTGATAACCAACGTTCCCGGTATCCAGTGCCGCCATCAGGCGGGTAAGCGCGAGGCGCCCCCCGCTTGCTACAGCCACGTTCTCCGGACCGTATTGGGAGGAACACCCCTGGCGGTACAGGCGGTTGGCGTAGTCCGCCACAGCCTGACGGAGCTCGTCCGTTCCTTCCAGCGGCCCGTAGGCACAATCGCTTGGGTCCAGTTCGCAGCTGAGAATCCGAGGCGGGGCACCCGCCATCTCACCGACCTCCGGTTGTCCCTGGCCCAGGTTGCACCAGTCAGGATGCCCATTGCTAAAGCCCAACTTGACGGCTTCTGCAACCACGTGAATGACGCCCATGTAGGGCACCTGGCGCAGAGCGCCCAGAGAGTCAGATTCTTGCACGGCGGTTGAGTGTGAGGCTGGGTCCATCGGAGCGCACCGAGCATAGCGCAATTGCACTGGCTCTGACCCCCGGAACAGAAGGATGCGCCAGGGCGCTTAAGACCAACCGAGCGCACGAGCGAGACTGGACAGGTCCGGTAAGACCCAATTGGGCAGGCCGTTCGGCGCCGAGGCGGAAGACTCGGGAGCCCCTGGGGCCAGAATGCAAAGGCCCATACCCGCCGCTCGGGCACCCTCCCCGTCCAACTCATCCCGGTCCCCCACGAAGAGCACCTCCTGCGGCCCGAGACTCCACATCTCGCAAGCCCGGGTGAACCCGGCGGGATGCGGTTTGAATGCATTGACCTCCGCATCCGTGGCGGCCAACTCGAGGTCCACCAGATCTCTCACCCCTAGGGCTTCAAGCTTGGCACCGGGGCCGTAGTCCGAGAAGACGCCCAGTCTTACCCCCGCAGACCGGGCGCCCTCCATGAAGGGCCTCAGGTCCGGCAGGTGCAAGGCCCGCAGGTGCTTCAGGGGGCGCTCATGCATCCACTCCACGACCAGCGTCTCCAGCTCCTGCACTCCCATGCCCAGGGCCCGGGCCGGGTGACTGTACTGCAACGCCTGCAGGGGCTCCTCGGATCGTCCAAGGGCGCGCAAGTCCTCGCGCATCGCCCGGAAGGCCTTCAATCGGCGAATGGTCTGGAGCCCTGTGAGAGGCGCGCCCCGCAGGGTGCTGGCTGCCCATGCGCCCATCAACTCGAGGGCCATGCGACGCCGGACGGCCCCCAAGGGGTAGAGGGTTCCGTCCAAATCGAGCAGCAGAGCGCGGGGCGACCCAGCCTGGGGAGCGACACTCACGAGGGGTCCCCCATCGGCAGGGCGTGCGTCCCCGGCCCCACCTCACCGGCCTTGCGCCTGAACCAGAAGTACGCGTAGGTCGGGTGGATTACACTGGAGAAGAAGAACACTGTCAGGGCTATGGACGGGCCCACTGTTGGCCAGAGGTACCCAAAGAGCATCAGGAGTGTGAGATGCACGGCAAACTGCATCGCTCCAAAGAGGATGGCCGTCTTCAGGTTGTCCGTCACCAGGTAGAACGTGTCGTTCGCCACGGAGAAGGACACGACCATCACGCCCGGAGCCAGGATCAGGAAGACCGTCCAGACCGGATCGCGGTAGTCCGATGGGAATGCCTGCACGATGGAGGGGACAAGAAAACCAAGCGCCACCACACCCGTTGAGACCAGCGCCCCGCTGCCCAGGGTCGCCCGCCAATAGGCCCGCCGAAGCCCGCTCAGATCCCTCAGTCCCACGAGCTCACTGAAGTAGGGCAGGGCCGTGCGATTGATGCCCTGCATGAGGGTGCGGATAGCGTCCACGATGCGCTGCGCCAATCGCATGTAGGCCACCCAGCGGGTGTCCCCCACGACTCCCAACACCATGGTGGGAAGGATGTTCACACCCAGGGCATGCATATTCTGGGTCACGCCCAGTCGGATCCCCAGGCGCAAGCCAAAGAACAGTGGCGCCTCCTTGAAGCGGCCCAACACCGTACGCACTTTGGGCAGCGGCTTCTCGCCCGTGCGCGTCTCACGCACGTAGGCGTCCACCGCAATGATCGACCCCACACAGGAAGCCACGAGCATGCCCACGGCTGGCCCCACCGCGTCCTGGGTAACGACCGCTCCGGCCACCACCAGGAAGACCCGTACACACTCATGGCCATTTTCGACCTTGGCCAGCGCGACCATACGACGAGTACCCTGGAACGCCGCGCAACAAGCCGAGCGTGGAAGCTCTATCAGCGGCGTGAAGGACAACAAGGCCGCTGCCTTGATCAACGGCTTCTCGTAGGCTGCCGACCAGCTCTCGCTAGTGATCCTGTACGCGTATTCAGCGACCCAGGGCAGCACTACCACGGCTAAGAGGGCAAAGGCGGCCCCCATCCACAGCAGGGCCTTGATCAGATAGGCAATCCAAAAGGCCACCTTGTAGTCGCTGCCCCGAGCCGACGCTGCAGCCAACTGACTCGTCGCGAGGGGGTAGAGCCCCAGATTCACACAGAACCACAGGAAGGAGTAGGTCGCTATAGCCAGGTAGAACTCCCCCTGCTGAAGGGAGCCCAGAATGTGAGCTAGGGCCAAGGCGCATGCCAGGCTCCCCAGGCTGTTGATCATGGAGGCCGCCTGCAACGTGGCGGAATCCCGCACAAACCGACTGCCCACGAACCGTTCAACGACGCCCTTCACCCTCAGGGCTCCGGCTGCATGTAGCCGCTGGGAAAGAGCAGGATGTCGTCGATCTTCGCCATCTGGGAGAGGTCGCACTCGGCGTACCCCACTCGCGTGAGGCCTTCAAGCGCGGCGGCCTGCTCATCCCAGCTCGGGTGATAGAACTCCGCGAGAAGCTCTGCCAAGATCACGGGCTTGAGCTCCTGTGTCGAGAGCCATGGAAGCATCCCGGCCAGCACCGCATGGTCGTAGCCCTCCGCGTCCGTCTTGACGAAGTCAACGTCGACAATACCGAGACGCTCGGCAACCTCGCTGAAGACCTCGATCTTCACCTCCTCCTCGTCGAACGGTGTCTCGCTCTTAAGTTGAGCCAACTCGCTACGGTCGAAAAACAGTTCCCGGACGATGGTGTTGCCCCCAAAGTTATGGCGTGGCTTGTAGATCGTGGCGGTGCTAGCCTGCGCACCGAGCCCCGCATGAATCACTCGCACCCGCGGGTTACCCTCGAACCGCTCCACGCAGCGCTCGTAGTAGCGGCGCACGGGCTCGAACAGGAAGGCCTCGCATCCGGGACGCTCCTGGAGGATGCACTCTGTAAAGAGGCCAACGTTGGCCCCCACGTCCACAAACCTAGAGCCATCGGGGATGTAAGGCAGCACCCTCTGCACATCGGCCATCACCCGCGGTCGGTGGTGCTCCGCCCACTCATCCAAAGAGAGGGGCTTGGGGTCCCGAAGTCGGCCGATGGACTTCAGGAGACGGGTGACCGAACGGGGGAGCATCAGGTGGCGGGGGTCGTAAGCGCAGAGAGGGTGGCCCCATGAAGAGTATCGGACGAGCCCTCGCCCCTCTCCCCAAATTTCCACCATCCCTCACGGCGAATACGGAGGGTCGGGATGCCTGAGGCACATCGAGTACTCAACGGTCAGGCCCGAGGATGCGGGTAAGTGAGATCAACGCAAACGCCGTCCCGTAGGGCTTGTGATAGCTGTAGAGGGGGTAATCCCAGAACGACCCGTCCGGTTGCACGCAGGCCAGGACGGCGTGCGCCAGAGCCGGAGCGTGCCGCTGGCGCAAGCCCGAGGGAGACCGGTCGAGCAGATAGGCCGCGTAGGCATGACCGTAGAGAAAGAAATAGCCCGAGATCTGGCACCAGGACTCATGCGGGATAGGCCGGCGCAGCCCGGCGCGTTGTAGACCGGAGTAGCGCACCAGGAGGTCGGCCAATGAACTGTTCCGGTCCGAATCTGAAATGGACTGGCCGTGGAGGATCAAGGCGAACTGACAGGCAGGCGTGCGACAGGCGGCTCCGGCCGGACCATTGATCAAAGATTGCGGCGAGCGATTCCACAGCTCTCCGTAGCTGTAGGGCCCCCTGGGCATGCGGCAGCGCCGAAGACTGGCGATGGCACGCGAGAGCAACCCTCCAGGTACCTCGATACCAGCTTCTTGGACACGAGCCAGGCCCACAAGGATCGTGGCCGTTGTAAAGCTCATGGAGGAGGCCGCTGGAGGATGGGTGCGATAGCCCTGAAGAGACAGGTATCCCCACCCACCATCAATGGATTGATAGCCGGCGAGCCTCTTGATCAGGCTGCGACACGCCTCACGCACCTCGGCCTCGTGCTGTGGAGTGGCCCCCTCCGACAGGCACTCCCCAAAGGCCTGCAGCGCAAACCCGAAGGCCCACACGTTGTAGTGCTCGATACCGCTCTGACGCCGCACCGCGTAGTGCTCAAGCAGATGTTCGACCCCACGTTGGACGGCCGCAGCCTTGGCCTCACCACCAAAGGGTGAGTCGAGCAGAGCGCTCACGGCCAGGCCAGTGGTCGCCACGCGGAAGGCGTCCTGGGAACCCGGGGCACTCGCAAACACCTCAATGGGTCGCGGGGAGTGATGTGATCCCCAGCCACCACTCTCCAGTTGATTGTCTACCAACCACTGAGTGGCAGCCTCCGTCGCACCCCTGACCTCCTCCCGCAAGGGGGAACGCAGATACGGTGTCCCCTGCGCCCAGCAGGGGCAAGCCCACCCGCAGCATCCGAGGACGGCTACGACAAACTGCAGGCCTAAGACGCGGGTGAACTGAGTTCCCATCCCAGGTGCTGGACCCCCGGAGTCCGGGTTAGGGGGCCTCCCCCAGAAGAACGCGATCCCCCGCCTCAAGACCGCTCAGGACTTCGGCGCCTTCAGGGTGCGTTGTACCCAAGACCACCTCGCGCCGTATGTACTCGACCCCACCCCCGGCCCGGCCACGCTCAAGCAAACACCACGCTTGATCAGCGTCCCTATGGATAGCCCCGCGGGGGAGGAGAATGGCGTCCGCCACCACGATTCGCTCGACGGCCACTTCCGCACGAACACCAGGCAGGACTCCAACCCATGGACCCGTCAAACTAAGGGTCGCCCCGAATTTTCCGTCGGGACGTGGATAAGCACTCACCGCCAAGGTCCCCACCCGTGCAATCTGGCCGGTGGCGGGCAGAGCACTCACCTTGGTTGCATTGCGCGCCGTAGCAACTTGCTCAGCAGAGAGCGCCAAGCTCACGTGGACGAGGTCCGCGGGGGCCACGATGAAAGCACTCCTGCCGGAGGGGAGTCGATCTCCCCTGCGGTGCTCAGGACGGCTCACGCCAGTCTCCCACTCACGTGCCCCGCCATGGAGGAATACCCCCGTCGACTTGCTGACAAACTGCAGGCCAACTTCCACCGTTCGGGCCTGCTCCAGGGCCTCGCGGGCCTCATCCAACGCCCTTGAGGCATTCTCCAGCCTGGCCCCCTGCTCGCCCGCCTTCAGTTCCTGCTCAATCTTGAGAGACTCCACTGCATGCTGCGCAGCAGACACACCGCGCTCTAGTAGGGCGGTGTGCCGGGGATGCTCGAGGGTGTCAGCGTGGTCGCGCTGATCTTTGCTCAGCTGAAGTTGGCTGATGGCGGTGGCCAGGCCACGGCGCGCACGGCTCAGCACAATCTGCTCGACCTCTTCTACCAGTTCGTCTTGGCTGTACATGGATTCCAACTGCGTCAACTCGTCGCGCTGGTCATCAACGACGGCCTGAAGGCGTTGCTCGGTTAGCTTCTCCGCCCGCTGACGGAGACCGGTTGCTACCTCGACATGCGCCATGAAAGTCGCGGCTTTGTGCTCCAGATCCTCTTCGGCCGATTTCAGGGCCATCGCCCGGGACTGCCGAGCAAGCTCTGCGCGCTCCTTCCCGGCGAGGACAGTTCGCTGCGCCTCGATCACCGCACGTTCTGCGGCCTCCCGTTGGTCGACCCAAGGTTGGGCCTCCAAGGACGCGACTCGATCCCCAGCATTCACAGGGCTCCCGTGGGCCAGGACGTTGGCCAGCACCAGGCTGGCGCCATTCGCGGTCTCCGGGGTCTCCAGGCTCTCCCAGCTCGCGGGGACAACAACCCCATGGAGTTCAAGGGTCGCCAGCACGCTGCGCCGCTCGAGTAGGAGAACGTCTCCGGCTCTGGCCCTGGGCGTGGCCATGGAGCCCGGCGTGCCCCCAGGCCGCGGGGCTTTGGCCTGAACGTCTGGTCGTAGAACTCCCGCCAATGCCACGGCGGGAATCAGGAGTAGGAGGGCTACGGGTCGCATTTCATTCGTGGGTTGCAGCGAACACCTAATACTAATACGCAATCGTACTGCAGGCCGGATTTACAAGCCACGCGTGCTCCACGGACACCCTACGCCCACCAGCCTGAAGTGCCTCACAACGGGATCACCTCAGACATGGCTCTTTTCACCCAAGGATCGCTCCCAAAATGGTCGATGTTGGGATACCAGTAACTCTTCCGCTTGCGGGAGAGTTGATAGCCGCTTATCCTTGATCAAGACGGTTCAGGCCCAATACTCCTAGATTGGGGCCTGTACCTTAGAATTCCCCATTTAGCCCCGTGGCCGCTCATGAAGACCCTCCTGCTACACGCACCCGGCGACTCTCCCTGTGACTCCCCGTGGATGGGCGTCCCCGCCTTGGTGGCCCACCTCAAGAAACTGGGTTTTCAGCACACCCATCAGCGCGATCTAGACCTCGACCTCTACCACCATTCGCTGGATCCGCGCACCCACGCACGAGTCTGCGAGATCATCAAGCAAGGGGGCAAGCAAGCGGCACCGCACGCCAGCGCCAAGGTGCGTTTTTTCGTGCGCTGGTTCGCGGCCCCGGCGACCCGGCTGCTGACCCGCTGGACCCTGCGGGACCGCAAGTTCTTCACGGAATTCCGCGAGGCCACCTCCATCGAGCAACAGTTCCCCGAGGAAGGCGTTGTCCGATACCGCAAGACGCTCCAGCGGGTGCTCAAGTTGATGGGCATCTTCTACTACCCCTACCTGTCCTACCCCAAGTTCTTCACCAAGTTCGAAGAGCGCAACTTCTATGCCGTTCACCTGCGCCTGGGCTACGCCTTGCGCCAGACCATGGAGCTGGGACGCAGGGCACTTGAGGATTTCTACGAGCAGACAGTCCTCCCTCAGGTTCAGCGCGAAGATTACGACGTCATCGGCATCTCGGTTTCCGTGTCCCGGCAGCTCGAGCCCGCCCTGGTTCTGGCGGACTTCCTCCGCGGCCATGGCGTCCGCGCCAAGTTGGTGCTCGGTGGCAGCTACGTTTCCGATACTTTCGACGCCGGCTGGCTTGAGGACTCTGTCCTAGAGAAGGTCGACTACGTGATCCGTTATGAAGGGGAGGAAGCCCTGCCCCAACTCATCGATGCCCTGCGTGACGGCACCAGCACCGAAGAGATCCCCAACCTCCTCTACATGGAAAACGGGGAGCGCATCACGAACGACCGCACCTTCTTGAAGAACATGGACGCCCTGGATGCGCCCGACTACGACGACCTCGCACTAGAGAAGTACCTGGACCGCCCCCTTCGCCTGCCGATCATGTCCAACCGCGGCTGCTATTGGGGCCGCTGCTCATTCTGCTCGCACCACTTCACATTGGGCACCGGGCGCATGCGCGCTCGGGCTCCCGAACTGGTGCTTGAGGACATGCTCAACCTCCAGAACCGCTACGGCGCACGAAGCTTCTTCCTGACCGACGAGTCCATGCACCCCGAGGACATCGTCGAACTCAGCGATCTCATCCTCGAGCGGGGAGCCAAGGTGAACTGGTCCGGGATGATGCGCTTCGAAGATTGCATGGACGTGCCCTACCTAGAGAAGGTCAAGGCCGCCGGCTGCTACTCCATCATGTTCGGCCTCGAGTCAATCGCCCAGAACATCCAGGACATCATCCAGAAGGGTGTCAACACGGAGCTCGCCTGGCGCGTCCTGGAAGACTGCAAGAAGGTGGGCATCAAGGTGCACCTGTTCATCATTCTCGGGACGCCTGGCGAAACCGAGGAAGACATGAACGAGAACATCGACTTCCTGCTGAAGAACGAACACCTGTACGAGACCGTTCAGATCGCCACCTTCCTCCTGACGGCCAACTCCCCCATGCACAAGAAGCCGCAGAAATTCGGCATCTCCAACGTGACGACTCTGTCGGGTCACGCCAGCATGGCCTACAGCGAGAACGCCTTCGAGGTAGATCGCGGTTTGCAGCAGGAAGACATCCAACCCTACTTCGACAAGCTCGTCAGCCACCCCCTCATTCTGCGCAAGGATCTATGGGGCGGCCACGGCTTCAGGATTTACCAGCCGGATCAACCGGACACCACCTGGTCCTATCCAGCCGAAGTTCAGGCAGCCCTCAGCGCCGCAGGGCTCTCCGATGTCAACGGCCACGTCTGCAAGGCCGGAGACGGCACGCTCAATGATGTGCCCCTCACGGGCTTGCGGGGCAGCGACCCCGCCGAGGAGATCAATCGCCTGCCCGAATCTCGTCCCAAGGACGCTCGAAATCCCAACGTGGCCTAGGTTGGCCCCGCGCGGGTGTGGCCGCGGATTCCCACCAGCCCCCAGGTCAGGCCGCTCAACACTAGACCAAGGCAGCCCCACTCGAGCCATCGGTCTAGGCCGCTTGCGAGGGCCGTGTGAATGGCGGGAAGGTGACGCATGGTCACGAAGCCCGCGATGCCCAGGAAGCCCGTCAACGTGAGGATCTTGGCAGGACTGACGTGCTGCTCGCAGCGCACCAGGACAGTAATGCCAGCAACCGCTGCCAGGAACGTCGATCCCAACAGGACCCACCTCATCCAGAGGTGCGGTCCCCGCATGCGCCACTGGGAATCAAGGGCCCCGATGAGCTCCTGCCCGGCGTGATGGACCATGCTCTGCAGATCCAGGATCTTGTCGAGCCAGATAA
Organism: Planctomycetota bacterium; assembly: GCA_012959525.1. Taxonomy (GTDB): domain Bacteria; phylum Planctomycetota; class UBA1135; order UBA1135. The sequence continues at coordinate 7,330 of DUDB01000020.1, read as the reverse complement.
GACCAAGAAGCAGTGCAGCGACAGTCCAGGTCGTACGCTCACCTCGGGGGCTGCCCACCCAGAGAGGCACGAGCAGAAACGCCGGAACAGCCCAAATGCAGAGCCCTCTCCAATCCGGATCGAGGGGGGGCATCATTGTGGATAGCAACACCATGGCTCCATCATCGAGTCCGGAGGGCTTTACCGCCACCGCCAGCATGCCCTAGGGCAAACGGTCCCTCTCCTGCCTCCAGAGGAGAGCCAAGCGATCAGCAAGCTCACTGGAGATGGCGCGCAGGCGGCGTACCTGGCTCTCCACACCCGCTCCATCACCGCGCCTCACGAGGATCCGGCCCCATTCAAAGTGAGCGCGTCCGCCTTCCGGGTCCAGCCGGATCCCATTTAGGAGCGCCTCTTCGGCCTCCTCATCCTGGCCCATCCCCGAAAACACGACCCCCAGCTCCACCCAAACCTGAGGGCTTTGGGGATTGAGCTCGGCGGACTTTTGAAGATGCTCCAAGGCCTCTGGCAGGCGCCCTTGTTGCAGCCGCGCCACACCAAACCCCAAATGGAGTTGGGCCTCATCCACGACCTCGGCATCCAACTGCCCCAGAGCGAACTCCGCAGCCAACCCATCCTTCCCCAGGCGGCGGAGTGCGCCCTCCCACCAGGTGAGGTTCTCCAGCGGGGCGGGAGAAAGAAACCGGCCCGAAAAGGGCAGGGCGGCCAGGCGCCGGGCCTGGGGCTCCAGCGGAACCAGAGCCAGGTCTTGGAGAACGGTACGAGGACTCACACGACCGCGATAGATCACCTGCAGACGACCGCTAGGGTCAATGAGAAAGCTCGAGGGAACCGGAAGCGGGGCTGGTCGACTGCCGGCCACGGAGGCCAGGGCGTCCAGCGTCTCCATGCACTCCCGGGTGGCCCACCCGGCCTGACCGGGCGCAGCCGTACGCTCCAGAACCTGTCGCACCCGTTCAAGTTCGTCGGTTGGATCGACGCTCAAGAGCACAGACTTCAGGCCGACCTGGTCAAACACCGAGCCAGCACCGGCCAGGTCCGTAAGCTCCTGAACACAGGGCGCGCAGGTGTGCGACCACAGGGTGATCAGCACGGGGCGGCCCGTCCCGTTTGCGCCGCCGGGGGTGATTCCAAGAAATTCACCGGGCTTGCCATCCAGACCGAGAACCTGCAGACGCGGCATGGGGGTGGGAATGGCAAGCGGTAGGCGACCGGTCCCGCGCGTTCCCGCGCCCGAGGAGAGCTCCACCTCGGCAACCGCAGGATCGGGGAGCGACGGGCGGGCCCAAGACTGAGCGGTTCCGGTGCCCTCGAGGAGCTGCCAGAAGCGTCCTCGTGCTGGCGCTCCAAATGACTCCCATCCCCCCCCCGGCCAGAGCACCCGGACCTCCGCGACCTCCGCGACGCCCAGACCGAAATGCAGCCAGGGCCCCGATTGCGCCAAGTACCCTGACCCAGCGCGCTGGCTGCGCACCAGGACGGACCGATCCTCGTCCGCGAGTATCACCTCCACCCGCGCGCCGATGGCTCCCCGATTCACCTGCGCTCCGTGGAGACGCAGGGCGAGGAAGTTCTCTGCGGGTGGGCTCTGATTGACCATGAGCCGTAGGCGTGGCGCGTTCCGGGACAGAACCCACAGATCCTGGTCCCCATCCATGTCCCAGTCCACCGGCACTGCGGCACGCCCGTCCTGGTCCATGTCTAGGCCGTGCACGAATGCCACGTCCGCGAACCGACCAGCTCCGCTCCCCCAGCCGCCCAGGTTCTGAAACGCACCGTGGCGCTCATGCCCACTCCATGACTGACCCGACCGGATCCAGCGCGACAGGTTCTGCCAGCCTGCACCATAGGCAGCGAGGGCTGACCCGGCGGTATCTCCCCCCACGGGTGATAGCGACACGACCTGTCGCCAGAAGAAGCTTCACAAGTCTCCCGGGCCCTGCCCCGTGACAAAACCGTTAGGCACGAAGAGGTCCGGATGACCATCGTTGTCGTATTCGAGAAACACCCCCCCCCATGCCCAGCGTCCCACCCCCACCCCCACCTGCTCGGTGACGTCTTCGAAGCCCTGGCCGCCGCGGTTCAGGAACAGGCTGTTTCCGCGCGCATGGCGTTGCAACTGCGTGCGCTCAGTCGCGCTCGCCCCTGCATGGAACTCACCCTGAGAGCTCACCCGCTGACCTGCTGAAGAGAACATATTGGAGACGTACAGGTCCATCCATCCATCGCCATCCACGTCAGCCGGGCTGATGTCGGCGTCGGCATCGTTGCAGTCTGTTCCGCCACACGCTCCCGCGTCGTCGCCGTCTCCGTCGACGTCGCAGTCGTCGGACCCGCTGC
>DUDB01000020.1:0-4980 GCA_012959525.1 Planctomycetota bacterium | reverse complement strand
CGCGCCCACATCTTGCACCCCCATGGCCTCGGCCACGTCAACGAATTGCCCATCATCATTGCGGTACAGGTTATTGCTGCCGAAGTCGTTGGCGACGTACAGGTCCGGATCACCATCGATATCGTAGTCCTCCCATGCCGCGGCGAAGCTGAACGCGTGGTTACCTGCGCCCAACCCCACGGCCACGGTTCGATCCACGAAAGTGAAGTCCCCCTCGTTCACAAGCATGAGATTCCGCTGGCCGTTTCGGGCTTGATGGTACGGAAGGGGAATGGCCTGCCCTTCGTAGGGTGAGAGGTAGGCACAGGCGTACAGGTCAAGGTCGCCGTCCAGATCCACGTCAGCCGCCGAAAGCGAAGTCACAGAGATCGCGGCGGAACGTGAACGAGCTCGAAAGAGACCCTCACCACGGTTCTCCATAAAAATCAGTTCATCCCCCGCAACGACGACCAGGTCTGGATCGGCGTCGCCATCCAGGTCAACCAAGAGCGCACTGCTCGACGGGTCGAGGATGTCCACACCCGCACGCTCCGAGATGTCGCGGAACGTGCCATCCGACTCTCGCAGGAGAAGGCGATTGGGCAGCCCGCCGGGCTGACACAGGTAGAGGTCCTCCAAGCCATCCTGGTTGACGTCCGCGACACAGATGCCGTGGTGGCCCAGCAATCCGATTCCCAGGTAGGCGTCGAGATGCTCGCGCCAGGCGTCGATGCCTGGCTGTAGTTGGTTCACAAGAAGGTCCGCTGGCAAGACCCCCGCCGTGCGATCCACAAAGAGGACTTGTGGGCTGGTCGTCTCCACGTATTCAACAACGCGCCAGCTTTCTAGTTGCAGCCCCCCATCCCCACGCAACCATGAACACACGATATCCGCGGTGCCGCCGATGCGTCGCACCTCGCCCTCGCTCCGAATCTCCATCCGAACCGGCGTACTCAGGCGCTCCGAATCCTCTTCCACGCCCAACACTTTAAAGTGCACCTCAATGCCCCGTTCCGACCAGCGCTGGCGGAGACCCTCCAACGAGAGAATAAATGCGGCCCTACCAACACCGGGGTCCGAGGCAGAGACAAGCCCCCCCTCCAAACTCAAGCCCACCCCAAACTTGAGCACCTGGAGATCACCAGCCCCCCAGGTTGTGAAGGTCACCCCAGGGGTCAGCAGCTCCACAAGCAACTCGGAGTCCGACCCTCTCTCCAAGAAGTCAGCCAGGGAGCTCAGCACCCGACTAACCTCCTCGGCCAGGTCCTCGCGAGCCCACCCACCGCTGAGTGGGGCCAGCCTGCTCGCACTCTCTTGAACGGATCTGGAGAGACTCCCTTCGGGCCCCAGCGGAACCACGTCCCGAACGCCGTCCTGGGAGGGCGCTTGGACTAGGCCGCCTAGCAGGAGGCTGAAGAGGAGCAAGGGGTAAGGTAGGTTCGGGTGGGGAGTTGGATTCGAACGTCCGGGCCTGGTGGCCAAGCGCGAATCCTGGGCTAGAATGCTCCTAGCTTATCGTCCACCCCGGGCGCAGCTATGCCTCCCATGCGATCCGCAATCCAGCGACCCGTTCCCAGCGTGTCACCCTCCCCATCCTATCTGCTTGGCCGCCGTGGCTAGCCTGGATCGACACGCACGCCCCCTGGGCAGCCTGCGGGTCTCGGTCACTGACCGCTGCAACCTGCGCTGCAGCTACTGCCTACCCGAAGGCAGCCAGGTGTGGCTGCCCAAGACAGAGATCGCAACCCTCGAGGAACTGGCATCACTGGTGCGTGCCATGACGCTAGTGGGCACGAGTAGAGTCCGGATCACCGGAGGGGAACCCCTGCTGCGCCGCAACCTCCCCACCTTGGTCGGTGAACTGGCTGGAATCCCCGCCATTCAGGATCTATCCATGACCTCCAATGCGGTCCTCCTGCCAGACCTCGCGAGACCGTTGCGTTCCGCAGGGCTGGGCCGTCTGACGATCAGCATCGACACGCTGCAAGCCTCGCGCTACGCCCTCAACACAAGGCGCGACTCCCACGCCGAGCTCCTGGCAGGGATACTCGCTGCCGAGGAAGCCGGGTTCACGCCGCTCAAGCTGAACACCGTAGTTTTGCGGGGCATGAACGACGATGAACTCGCGGCGATTCTCCGCTTCGCCAAGGAGCGCGGTCACCAAGCCCGATTCATCGAGTACATGGACGTCGGCGGTGCGTTGGACTGGGATCCCAAACTCGTGGTGCCACAGGCGGAGATTCTGCAGCGCCTGGAATCGGATTACGGACCCATCGAAGCGCTGGCCTCGGGCGACAGGGCCCCCGCCAACCTCTTCGCACTGCCTGACGGAACGGTCTTCGGGATCATCGCGTCCGTCACGGCACCGTTCTGTGGGGCTTGCGACAGAGCGCGCCTCACCGCCGATGGCAAACTCTTCACATGCCTCTACGCCGCTGATGGGCTCGACCTGCTGACTCCTCTCCGCGCGGGAGCGGCACTGGAGGAGGTGGCGGCACTGGTTGATAACCGCTGGCGGAACCGTGACGATCAAGGAGCCCAAGATCGCCTGGCCGTACCAACCCGAGGGCCATCCGCCCAAGCAAGGGAACTGCGCGCAAAGCCACACCTCGGCATGCACACCAAGGGCGGTTAGAGGTCAATTGCCGTCCGTCACACGCCGCCCATTCAGATAGGTCCCGGTGCGCTTGTCAGGATTGCCCTGGAAGTCATAGAACTGCCAGGGACCCTGTCGCAAGCCGCCCACATAGAGACCGGTCTCTTTGACCTGCCCATTGGTGTACCAAAGGGTGTGGATACTCGTTAATAGGCCTTGCCTGTAGGTCTGTTCGCTGCGCCGAGAACCATTGGGATGCCACTCGCTCCAGGCTCCCTCTTGAACCCCATCCCGATACTCGCCGCTGCGGGAGAGCCCCCCGGACTCGGACCAGAATTCCCACCGCCCATCACGCAGGTCGTCCTCATACTTGCCCTTGGCGTGCCTGTTTCCGTTGTCATAGAAGATCTCCCACATTCCAACCCTCTGCCCGTCCCTAACCATGCCACGTGCAGCACGAAGGCCGACCTTAGAGTCATCCTGGCCCTCGTCCTCCTCACTCAGCGCACGCCTCGCATCTTGGCTCGATTCCCCTGCACCACCCCCGCCGGGGGCGCCAGCCCGGGGAGCCCCATCGGCATCGCGGCCGGGAGACCCGCTTGACGCGTCAAGCCGTACGGGAGACCTCAGAGGGGTTCCCAACTCAGTGGCGCCCTCCCCACGGTCCGGATCGAATCCTTCGCCCCCTTCAGCCAACGCCACATCTCCTTCAAGCGCCGCGGCGTGGAGTTCAGAAGTCGGGCTCCGTAGGCCAAAGTTCAACAGTAGGACTCCGAGTGCGCAGGCTAGGACCGTCCACAGGGGCAAATTCGCGAGTTCCGATGGGCTCGGGTAGAGACCTCGGGGACCGCGCCTGTGTTCGGGGAACAGATGCATGGCAGGCACTCCCTCCTATGGGGTTTGATCCTCCGGTGAGTCGACTCCATCACCTTGTGCCCTACTGCCTATCGGGTGCGCCGACTCCAACAGCGCGCGCTCCGCACCGCCCCCCGCTCCACGACCAGCTTGGCCGCTATCCCCTCCGGAACCCGCCTGCCTCTTGCGGCCTTGCTGCTGCAGGTCACCCAGAAGGTCTGCTATATGTCGATCCAGAAGGGCCTCGGAGGGGTCTATGGCCAACACAAGGCCCGTCGGGTCAATGACCACCAGCACCTCACGGGCCGGAACACGCCATGCCTGGGCAGCGCCCGAGACACCCGCGCCCTCCCATGCGTTCTGCCCCCAGAGCAACGTGCCTTCCAACGCGGGCTCCATAGCATCGGGGCTTTCTCCCCGGTGGATGCCCAGCCAGACGAACCGATCATCCCAGTGACGACGCCCCATCGCCTCTGAACGGTCTAGGGAGCTCTGTAAATCTGAGCCGGCAGAATCCGTGAAGTGCACCACCGTCACCTGGCCAATAAAATCGGAGCGGATGATCTCGTTGCCAGCCGGGTCATGGGTCAGGAAGTCCGGAGCCATTTTCCCTGGAGTCAGATGCTCCAGTCTCCAAGAAGCTGAGCCAGCCCGCACGGCATATTCAGTGCCCTCGAAATCCTCCTGAATGGACTCGTAGAGGGCCTGCGCTTCCGCCAAACGCGCGGGACTCCGCAAACTTTGCCCCCTGTCAGTTGAGGACCAAGGCGCCAGCAGCCGCGCCAGGGCCAGCTGCGCCCGAGCTTGCACGTCCAAGGGCGCCAGGCGCCTTTGTGCGAGCCCCCGAATCAGGGCCTCGATCTGGCCTGGGCTCAACTCCCGCTCCTCTTCCAGCAGATCCAGGGCCAAGCGCATCCCCCCAGGATCGGCTCCGTGCACCAGATCCTCATACAACCCGACTCGATACTCCACCTCGGCCGGCGGCAGCGCCTTCTCGGCAGATAACCCTCGAAGCCCTCGATGATCACGCAAGCAGGTTGCCGCGGCATCTACGCACCCGGCCTGGGCCAGGTTCTCGAAGGCAGCATACACCCCTGCTAGATGTTCCCCGGCCAGATCCGGCGTAGCAGCATCCCGTTGGGACGAATGCCAGATCTCAGCCACGTGCTCGAAGGCCTCATAGAGTGCCACCTGGCGAAGTGAAATTGGGGCGTCGGCCTGGGGGGGGTCCTGTCCCTCCGGGTGAGCCGTCGCACTCCGCCCGAAAATGAGGAGGATTGGAAGAGCCGCGAGCGATGCGGGCCATAGGTGCGGATTGCGGTAGCTGAGCATGGCACTGAGACCTGAATGGGGGGAAAGTTGCTCTAGAGAAAGGAACCCCTGTATAGCCCCTCCAAACAGAAGTTCCAGGTAAAAAACAAGGAGGGTGTCGCCGTTCGCAAGCTAAGCCCTCGCCGGCCCCAGAAGAGACCGCCGAGTGCCGTTAGGCTCGCAAGATCAGTTGATCGTGCCGGACGTACCCTTCGAGAAACGAGAGGCAGCCATGCCAT
>DUDB01000019.1 GCA_012959525.1 Planctomycetota bacterium | reverse complement strand
AAGCAGCGCTTCTGGCGCATGGCCGAGCTCGTGCACAACGGCCGCATCGGCAAGGTTCAGCGCATCGTGACCGGGGTGCCCTCCGCCAGCGATGCCTTGCCCCCGCAGAAGACCATGCCCGTGCCCGCGGGACTCGACTACGATCTCTGGCTGGGCCCCGCTTTCCCTGCCCCTTACACCGAGAAGCGCGTCCACCCGGTGAGCGGCTATGGCCGGCCGGGCTGGATGCGCATCGAGAACTACTGCAACGGGATGATCACGAACTGGGGTACGCACATGAACGACATCTCCCAGTGGGTGACGGGCCGCGAGCGGACCGGCCCCGTCTCCGTCAAGGGCACAGGAGAGTTCAGTCAGGGGCTGTGGAACACGATCACGAACTTCAACGTCGAGTATGAGTTCGCGGATGGCGTGCAGCAGACCTATGGCATCGGGAGAGCCTTCGTGCGCGTCGAAGGAACGGAAGGCTGGCTGGAGGCAGAGGAGGGCAAGGCCCTCACGGCGAGCTCCCAGAAGCTTCTCAACTCAAAGATCGAGCCGGACGAGATCCACTTCTCGGACACACTCGAGGACAAGGTCGACTTCCTGCGCGCGATCAAGGAGGGGCGGGAGACACTCGAGCCCGTCGAGGTGGGACACCGTACCGTCTCCCTGTGCCAACTCGGCCTCATTGCGGTGAGGCTCGGTCGCACCCTAAAGTGGAACCCCGAGACGGAGCGTTTCCAAGACGACAACGCCGCCAATGCCCTGCTGACGCGACCGATCCGAGAGCCCTGGGGCATCTGAGGCACCGCATCCAACGAGATGACAGGAGTAACCATGCACACCAGATCCAATCCGTTCGCAGCGCTGCTCGTAGCTGCCTGCCTCACGTCCTTCGCAACGGAGGCCGCGGGTCAGATCAAGGGAACCGGGGGCCACCCGAGTGGGCTGAAGAACCCCTTCTATGCCTTCAACAACAGCATGCGGGGCAAGCAGCCCTCGGACCCTGCAGCCCAGGCAGGTCTGTTGGCTGAACTCGGTTATGACGGCATCGAGGGATACTCCCTGGATGAGCTTCCCCGCCTGGCCGAGGAGATGCACAAGCGCGAACTGAAAGTCGCGACCATCTACTTCAAGGTGGACCTCGACGCCAAGGACAGTCCCTACGACCAGAGAATCGTCGGGTACCTCAGGACTTTCCTGAAGGACCGTGGGGTTATTCTCACCGTCCACCTCCATAGCAAACGATTTAAGCCGTCCGATCCGGAGGGTGACGCCGTTGCCGTTCCAATCCTCCGCGAATTGGCCGATCTGGCCCATGCCAACGGAGCCAAGGTCGCCGTGTACAACCATGTCGGTGTCTGGGCTGAGAGCATCGACGATGGCATAAGACTCTCGAAGAAGGTGAACCGCCGTAACTTCGGCGCAGCCTTCAATCTCTGCCACTGGCTATCCCTTGAAGGGGAGGTGGATCTGGGCAAGAGGCTTGACGCGATCGCGCCCTACCTGCTCTCGGTCACACTGTGCGGCGCCGATGGAGGGCCCGGCGCCAAGGGTGCAAGCTGGGACAAGCTGATTCAGCCCCTGGACCAGGGAAGCTTCGACAACTTCGCTCTTCTGAAAGAGATCGTGAAGCGCGGCTACAGGGGACCCATCGGCCTGCAGTGTTTCAACATTAGCCTTCCGGCGCGCGATCACCTGACAAGGTCCATCCAGGCCTGGAGCGCCTTGAAGCAACGCTTCACTACCCGGGCAGGTAACTCCAAGGAGAGTTCGCAAGCAGCACTTCCCCACTAGGCCTCCGAGGTCATTTGTTCCCTTTTCTAGGTTGAAACAATGGGACTGCCGTTGGAGGCCCTTTGCAAGCGGAGGGCACAAACCGTGCCGCAATAGTGCGTTGCTTTTTCCAAGCCATTCACAGCGAACAGCCCGTGGAGAAATCACGGCGATGGACCACAGTAGAGGTGGCGACACCATTCGCCATCAGAACCCGACTGGCCGTTCTCCCACGACCCGGAAAAAAAACCATGAGCATAATTTCAAGCCAACTTCGTGAAGAGGACAGGTTACTCGCTCTTCAACAGACGGGCCTCCTGGACTCGGCCGGCGAGTCCATCTTTGATGAGCAGACGAGACTGCTGGCCGACATCTGCGGCTGTCCCATTGCCGCGCTTTCTCTGGTCGACAGGGATCGCCTGTATCTGAAGTCCAAGACCGGAATGGACTTCTGTGAATTGGATCGACATGGCTCCTTCTGTGAGAAGGTCGCCCTCAGCGGCATGCCTCTGGTTGTCCCGGACGCCAGCAAGGACCCTGAGTTCTGCGATACGTCACTCGTGCGAGACGTTGGAGTCTGCTTCTACGCAGGAGTGCCCGTTGAGTTATTCCCGGGATGCGCCATCGGGTCCTTGTGCGTCATCGGTACGGAGCCCTGCGAGGTCACTCCCCTCATGATGGATACCCTGAAAACTCTCGCTTCACAGGTAGGGCACGTGATCGCGCTGCGCCGACAGTTGATGCTGAAAGGGCGTATCCACACAGAGTCGCTCATGACCGCGGGGGCCATGCACGAAATCAAGAACACGCTGACTCCAGCCATGGGCTACCTCGACCTGCTCGCTGAAGGCGAAAACCACGAACAGAATGCTACGGAGCGTTGCGAGTGGCTGGACCGGGCCTCGGATGCCGTGGTTCGGACCGTCCAGATGCTGAGAGACATGCACCTGGGCCAGCACGCGGCAGCCCCCTGCGAGGGTGGGCCACCCCAATGCATGGGACAGGTCGTTTCCGGTGTCATCCGGCAGATCGGCTCTGCTGCGGCGGCAACCGGCGTCAACATTCGGTGGTACGACCGCTCTGGGGAGGACGCTCAGGTGGACTGTATGGGGAATGAGCTGAGACAGGTCGTCTCCAACCTCGTCCTGAATGGGATGGATGCCATGCCAGATGGCGGCACGATGGACATTTCGACGAAGCGCGATGGATGCTGTTTCGTCCTGACGGTCACGGACAATGGAAAAGGGATGACACCCGCGGAGGCAGGCCGGTGCTTCGATCCGATGTTCAGTACCAAGCAAGTAGGTGCTGGCTACGGCGGCAGCGGGATCGGCCTCACTATTGTCCATCAGATCGTGTGCGATCACGGGGGCTCGATCCAAGTGGAATCCGAACTGGGCTCCGGTACGACGATGCGAGTCGAGTTGCCATGCATGGAGATTTCCGACACTGTTAAACCCAAGTGGAATCCCTCGAGGGGCGAGGGCTTGCGAGTCCTTGTTGTGGATGATCAGCCCATGGTCTTGAAGACCGTTGGTTCAGTGCTCTCCTCGCTGGGCCACTCCGCGGTCCTCTACGAAGACCCTGAAGAGGCTTATCGCAACTTCGCGAGCAGCCCCGCCGATGTGGACCTGGCAATCGTCGACCTCGGAATGACACCCTGCAACGGGTTGCAGCTCGCCGAGAAACTGCACTCCCTACGCAAGGAACTGCCAGTCATTATTGCTAGCGGTGAGGACTTGAACACGGTGGAGCTTCCGCGCCAGACGCGGTGCATGGACAAGCCGTTCAGGGTCGAGCAGTTGCGCAGGACCCTAAGACTTGCCATGTGCGGCGACTGAAGTCCTAGGAGCTCCCCGCTCAGCGGTTCTCGACGCGTCGAGAGCCGCTGAGTCGTTTGTTGGGGCCTCGATGGGCTTAAGAGCTCCCCTTTACTTGCCGACTGCGGCCACGTGCCCGCGGGTACGCCAATAGATCACGCCCCCAGAAATAGCCGGAGTCGCCATGCAGGTCTCACCCATACCATTCATCGCCAGAAGCTTGAATTCCTTCGAGGCCTCCACCACATACACCTCACCCTCCTCAGAGGTCACGTAGAGCTTGCCGTCAGCAGCCACCGCAGAAGCAGTGAAGCCTGCCGTGCCTCCACCACCCAAGCGCTCGCGATAGTGGACCTCGCCCGTGCGAGCATCACGGCAAGTGAGGATTCCAGCATCGTGGCAAAGGAAGAGCAGGTCCCCCACCACGATCGGGGTCTGCATGTAGTTTCCTCGTCGAGTGTCGCTCCAGGCCACGTCCTCGTGCGTCAGATCGAGCTCTCCCTCGGCCATCGCATCCAGCGCGTAGATCGGTGCTAGCCTGCCATGGGCGCTTGTGATGTAGATCAGGTCGTGTGCAACCACCGGCGTGGGCACCGGAATGTCTCCGCCACCCTTAATCCACCAGAGGGGCTCCCCGCTCTCCAGGTCGTACGACCCCGTGTGCTTGTAGCCGTTGCAGATGATTTGCGAACGTCCCTCGCGCACGTCCACCGTAGGCGTCCCCCAGGTGGGCACCTCATCGCGCGCCGTTCGCCAGAGCTCCTCTCCACTCTCAACGTCCAACGCCGTGAGAAACGAGTCTCCTTGCAGGTCGCACTGCACGATTACCTTGCCATCGTGGATGACGGGAGAGCTGGCGAATCCCCACTGAGCCGTCTTCACCATGTAGTACCCCGAGTCGAGGGTCCCGAGGTCTTTGGACCACAGGGGCGTGCCCTGCATGTCGTAGCAGTAGAGCCCCTCTGAGGCGAAGAGGGCCACGACGTGCTGACCATCGGTGGCTGGAGTAGAGGCCGCGTGGCTGCCCTTGGGGTGGCGCATGATCTTGGGCTCGCCGGTCCATGCCGTGCGCTCCCAAAGCACCGTGCCCGTTCCCTTGTCGAGGCAGAGGACCTTCATGGCATGGACCCCTTCACCCTCCACCGGCGCGATGTCTCCATAGCGACCAACCTTCAGTTCGGATTCCTCCCCCTCGCGAACCGCGCTCGTCACAAAAAGTCTGTCGCCCCAGATGACCGGCGAAGAGTGGGCCAGGCCGGCAATAGGCGTCCTCCACAAGATCCCTTCCCCCGCGTCCACGTCCCACTCCACCGCCGTCTCAAACCCGGGAAGCGAGCCGCGCGCGCCGGCTCCACGAAACGAGGGCCAGTTCTGGTCCGATGAGACGACCTCCACAGCCGAACTCTTCACCAGCCCCCACATCTCTCCGCCGTGGGAAGCCCCCTGCCAGGTGCCCACGTATCGGTCGCCATGGAAGAGCACGCGGGCAGAGAAGGTCCCGAGGAGGGGGATTTTCTTGTCCGTCAAGGTGATGACAGGCGTGTCGCCAGCCCAGAGCACATCGAGAACGAGGGGCACGGTGAAGGATCGGCCGCCGTACTCGATACGGGCCTCAAAGCGCCAAGCGCTGCCCCCCACTTTACTCACTCGGCCCAGGGTGTAGCGGTCAGGCTGCGGAATCGCGCCGGAGTCTGCGTCGTCTGTGAACCTGCCCTCAAGCACCGCACCGCTCATGAGCTGCTCAAAGGCGAGCTCGTGCGCATTCATCTCCACCTGGACATCGGGCTGGGATGGATCCTGTCCCGCCACACTAGGGAGAGGCGCAGCTAGCGTGACGAGCCATGTACTGAGGATAATGCTGATCATGGAGAGGCTGCTCGGCTTCGGATGGATCGACCTGAGGACAGTTCAGTGCCGCACAAGACGGCGCAACAATTGGACTCTATTCGTGGCCAAGATTGTGGGCAAGGGAGTCCTCGACCCCCTAACCGCATTCAAACCTCCGAACACGGGCCCCGCTCTAATCCAACAGTGCAATCCACTGGTTAATCCACCCTGGGAGGCGAGCCCCGCTGATCACAGGCAGATCGACGCTACGGACTTCATACACGCTAGGCGACGAGGCGTTGTCCACGGAAACGTTCGAGGGCTGCAGTCCCTCCGCCTTCTCCTCAAGCGGGCAGACAAACAGCGTCGGTACCGCCACTAGAGATCGGACGGGTGCGCCCCAAAGGACACTGTCCACGACCAGACGGTCGAACGGGGCCTGACCATCTGAGCGCATCAGCGATAACTGCAGACGGCCCAGTCCCGAACCGTGCAGGACCAGGGTCAGAGGTAGCCCCGGGTGCTCGCGGCGCAACCGTGCGAGGAGGTCGAACACGTCGGGGCCGCTGCCTTGGGACGGGCTCAGCTCGGTCAGAATGACGCGCTGAGCGGCGGCCGCCGCCAGCTCTCGCCAGCCCTTGCCTTCATCCCCGACCAAGGCCCAACCGGCCTCGTGAAGTACAGGTGAAACCACCACGACGACCCCCTTGGCGGAGGTGCCTTCCTTCGGGTCGAGCTGGTAGCAGGCCCCCTCCCCTGCCCAGGAATGGACGCTTCGGTGCGCACGCGCCGGGGCCTCCCCCCCGAGCAGTTCTTCGACCGACGGGTCGCCGGCATCCCGTCCGCCATGCAGCAAGATCCTCTCAAGGCTTGTGAGGGCGGCGCGCTCGAATTCACCAGATCCTGCCTGGGAGCCCAGTCGGTCATAGCGATCGAACAAGGCCCGCACGCCCTCTACGGGTACCGGCACACCACGACCCTTGACGCCGCCCCACTCGACTTCGGGAATCAGGTTCCACGTTCCAGGCTTCGAGGGCGGCGCGTGGAAGTACATCTCAAAACCGGGCAAGACGAGAGCGCCCCGGTGCACGGGCTCGCTGCGCGCCCGAGTCTCCTGCCCGTCAGGACTGACCCAGATCATGGTCAACTGAATCTGCTCGGGGAGGACACGTTGGTAGAGGCGCGTGTATGCGGGTAACACGCGCACGATCAGTGCATCCCCCCGATCTCGATCCACTGCCCCGAAGGCCCCCGGCAAGACCATCAGGTCCAGAGAACAGGCCACTCGAGACTGAAGAGAGAGTTCACTGACGGCTTTCACATCGCCTGCAAGCATGAAACGCGCGTCCGTCAGGACCTGAGCGGAAGCCGCGTAGAGCGCAGGTTGCCCCCCCGTCTTGTTGGCCCGGGCGCTCGCGCGTACACGCTCGCGGTCCTCTTCACCCGCTTCCGCCCAGGCCTTCTCCAGGGCCAGGCGCCGCTCCACGTAGAGATTCCGCAGGTGCGCGTCCTGGTAAAGATTCTCCTGGGCGGTTGCCCCGGCGCAGGGAGCCGCAAGAACCAGGATTCCAAGTACAACGAACCGCATGGAAGTCAGGCACCCGCTTCCTGGGACCGCCAGACAAGCTGGCCGCCCTTCACCACTGCGGTCACGGGATTTCGGCCCAGTTCGTAGGTGAGATGCACGTGATTCGGCAGGTCGGTGATCACTACGTCCGCCCTCTTGCCCGCCTCGATGCTCCCGATCTCGTGGGCGAGATCCAAAGAGGCGGCCGCATTCAGCGTCCCCGCGGTCAAGGCCTCCGCGGCGGAGAATCCGTAGCGCAAGCTGGCCCAGGACAGGACCTCGAACATGCTCATGCAGTAGCAGCTACCGGGGTTGAAGTCCGTGCTGAGGGCCACGGGAACGCCGCCCGTGACCAAGGCCCTACCGGGAGCCTCGCTGGACTCGCGCAGGAACAGGGGCACCAGGGGTGAGAGGGTCGCCACGACCCCGGACCCCGCGAGCGCCTCGATACCCTCAGGGGATACGTGCTCCAAGTGGTCGGCACTTCGCGCTCCCAGTTCCGCTGCTAGCTGGGCGCCACCCAGGGGAGTCAGCTGGTCCACGTGCATGCGCAGCTCGAGGCCCGCCTCGCGTGCGCCGATCATGATGCGACGTGAGCTGTCCAGATCGAAGGCCTGCTCCTCGGTGAAGACGTCCGCGTACCGAGCAATGCCCTGGGCCGCCACAGCGGGCCAGATCTCCTCCACGATCAAGGTGTGGTAGTCCTCGCGGCGGTCGGCGTACTCAGGTGGGTATGCGTGAGCCGCCAGGCAGGTGGCCACGAAGTCCACGGGTTGCTGCGCACTTGCCTGCTGGATGACGCGCAGGCCCTTGAGTTCATCCTCCAACGTCAGGCCGTAGCCGGTCTTGGCCTCTACCGTCGTCGTGCCCAGGGCGAGGAAGCGCTGGGCGCGATCCATGAGCGAGCCCAGGAGAGCCTCCTCGCTGCTGGTTCGCACGCCTTCAAGGCTGCTCGTTATCCCGCCCCCTGCGGCGCTGATCTCCACGTAGGTCTTGCCGGCAGCGCGCATTTCAAACTCCGCCTCGCGCGTGCCCATGAAAACGGGATGCGTATGGGCATCCACTAGGCCGGGCAGAACCGTGCCCCCTTGCGCGTCAAGGGTGGTGCGCGCCGTGTACTTGCCCTGGAGGTCCGCGCTCTGGCCCACCTCGAGGACCCGGCCGTCGTCCACGGCAACTGCCCCGTCCGGGACAACCGAGACGTTTCCCAGCTCAGCGCCTCTCAGGGCAGCCTGCCCGAGGGGCGTGACCACCTCGGCTGAGCCGTGGATCAAGAGGTCGATGGACTGGGGCGCGGGCATGGGTCTGCATTCTAACGGGAACGGGACCGGTTCTGCCCGGCGGTTGGGGGATCTGGCCCCGCACGCCTAGCCCGCGTCGCGAACCGAATCGTACTCGGCCATCATCAGCTGGCAGCGCATGCTCGCCTGAACCCGCTTGCGGGCTCGGAACATGATCATCTTCACGTTTCTACGCCCCACACCCAGCTCCTTGGCCACCTCATCGTAGTCCTTGCCCTCAACCTCCGTCAGGTGCAGGGCCTTCTGGTCCCGGGGGCCCAGGGTCTGGAAGGCCGCCAGATAGAGCGCCAGGAACAGGGTCCAGGCCTGCCGCACGGCCTCGACCTCCTCGGAATACTGAGCCAAACAAGTCGGGCCGGGTCTCTGATCCACGTGCTGATCCGTTTCCAGGATGGAAACCGTTCGACCCCGGCGCAGCGCCCGTCGCATGACGTTGGCTGCAATTGTGCGAGCCCAGCCCATGAAAGTATGGGAGCCGCCCTCCCTGAAGCTGTCCGCGTAGGAGTAGATGTTCACGAAAGTGTCCTGCACGAGTTCATGGGGGTCGGCACCCCCGAAACGGTTCTTCAGCAACCCCTTGACCCAAGCGAGGATGAGCGGGCTGGTGCGACGATGGAGGACGTTGAAGACCGCGTGCGAGCGGGTCCGTTGAAACACCACCATCAGGTCGGTTTGTAGCTGGCGCTCGAAGGTCAGGGCATCCACCCCTGGACCTGGAGCGCTTGGGCGGCCCAGCTTGTGGAGAGCCTCGCACACCTCAGCGTCCAGCTTCGGCACCGCCGGAACGGGGCCAGCGTGCGTGAAGGGTAGAACGGGTGCGGGCGAGCTTGGCGTGAAGGGTTCCGACTGACCGGGCGAGGTTTGGCGCATGGAACCCCTTCCGCACGAACCGTGCCACGGCCCGTGCAAGCCGCTGGGAAGGGCATATGGGGACAATTTAGACCGCATGTGTTACGCGTTCGTAACCATCCCGGTCTCCCTAGGGGCATGGAATGGGCCCCTTGGGCACCCTCCAGGATCGACCGGGCCTGAGGCAAGCGGTTCAATGGGGGTAGGATCCAGCCTCGACCATGACCCTACTACCCCCCATTCCCGCCCTCCCCCCAGCTTCGCCCTGGGAATGGAGCCTAGGCGACAACCCGCGCACGCTGGCTCTGTGCGTGGGTGCATTGGTCCTCTCGGGCTTCTTCTCCACATTGCGGGATTCCCTCCGGCGATCGTTGCCTGCGAGGGTCCTCTCTCAACCCCAGGCCCAGTCGCGCAGCGCCAGCTTGTCCTCCCTGCTCGAGCAAGCCGATGCCCTGGCCACAAGTGCGGCCATCTTGAAGCTGACATCCGACGTGCTGTTCGTGGGCCTACTCCTGACCTGGATGGCGCATGGATCCGCACTGGCATGGCCCACTCTCGGTTGGACGCTGACCCTGGCAGCCCCCGCCTTGCTGCTGTTCACGATCACCCTGCCCAGTTCCGTCGCCCGCGCGTTTGGTGACCGGCTGCTGGTGAGCATCCTGCCAACCTTCGCCCGGGCTCAGATCCCCGTGCGTCTTCTGGTGGTGCTACATGACGCAACGCGCCGGGCCATTCAACGCAGCCTGCACCTGCCTTCAGAGACTCCCGAAGAGCGCCTCTTGGTGGAGGGCCTTCGCGGGCTGGCGGAAACGGCCCTGGACAAGGGGGAGCTGGAAGAGGACGAGCTCGAACTCGTGATGAACGTGATGGAGTTCGGCGACGTGGACGCCGCCGAGGTGATGACCCCGCGAACGGAAATCCACGGCCTCGCTTCGGATGCAACCCTGGAGCAAGCAGCGGCCCTATTCACCGAAGCGGGTCATTCCCGTGTTCCGGTCTTCGACGACAAAATTGACAACATCATCGGGACCCTGCGTGCCCTGGACGTCATCGAGGCCCTCTCGGCCGAGCCTACCCCTTCACTCGCCGACCTGATCCGCCCTCCCCTGCTGGTACCCGAGACGAAGCTCGTCTCCACCCTGCTGGAGGAGTTCCGCGATGGCCGCTACAAGATGGCCATTGTGCTCGATGAATACGGGGGAACGGCAGGCGTCGTCACCCTCATGGACGTGATTGAAGAGATCGTCGGGGAGATTCAGAACGAAGATGAGGACTCGGTGCCCGCAATCCGCGAACTGGCGGACGGCAACTTCGAGATTCAGGCCACTCTGCACGTATCTGAGGTCAACGAGGCCCTGGGTCTCACCCTGGCCGAAGAGTCAGATTTCGAGACCCTGGCGGGATTCGTGCTGGCGCAGCTGGGGCACTTTCCAAGGGAGGGCGAGGAGTTTGACCACGAGAAGGTGCGCTATCGCGTGGCAGAGGCCACGGATCGCCGGGTGCTGAAGGTGCACGTCTCTCCCCATCAGGAGAACCGGTCGGCTTAGCCCCCCTTCAGCGCTAGACTCTTGCCCGTGAGTATCCACCGCGACCATGCACTCGTTCTCAAGCGCACCCCCTTCGGGGAGTCGTCCCTTGTGATCCAATTGATCACAGCCAGCGGCGCACGGGTGCATGTCTTGGCGCGCGGCGCCTATCGGCCGCGATCGCGCTTCTACTGCGTGCTCGACCTGTTCGACACCTTGGAGCTCGAGTGGTCCGAGCGCTCAGGGTCGAGCTTGGGCCTTCTGCGCAAGGGAGCCCTGGCCCGACGGCGCTCGGAGCTGACCCGCGACCTCGACCGCTACCGGGCCGGCTTGACGGCCCTCGAACTATGCCGAGCCGCGGCACGCCAGGAGCAGAGCGACCGCAACCTGTACCTGGCCACCGAAGCCGCCTTGGAGGGGCTGCAAGATCCCAGCAACGCACCCCATGCAGTGCTCGTTGTCTTCCAGCTCGCCTTCCTGCACAATCTCGGTCTGGCCCCGGCCCTCGAAGCCTGCGCCCAGTGTGCCGGACCCGCTCCGGCCCTGGACGAAGAACGGGTGCCCTTCTCCGCTGGAGCAGGCGGACGCCTGTGCGCGTCCCACGCACAGGAAGCTCGCGCCTCCGGTCAACGGGTGGGGACCATCCCTGAATCCGTCCTGGAATGCGCAGCGCGCCTGGCACAATTCTCTCCCTCCTCACCTCCATCTGACTCCATCTCGGACGACCTGATCGAACGGGTGCGCGACCTCACGGCTCGCTTCATCGACTACCACCTCGAGACCCGGCTCGACAGCCAGCGGACCTTCCTGGAAACCGCCAACCGCAACGCCCCCGAACGGGGCGTACCCACCACTTGACCCTCATGTCCCGAACAAAGCCGGCCCTGGTGCCGATCGCCATCCTCTTGGCCCTCCTTCCAAGCTGCGGGGCGACGCGCCTCGCCCAGCAGGCCGAAGCGCGCTACACCCCGGAACAGGTGCCCGCCGTCCTTGAGCTGGCGCGCGCCGCCATTGCCGAGCAGACCAATCTTGAGAGGACGCTTGACCAGGTACGCAGCGCCCACTCGACCGCGGGCCTCTCTCCAGATCTGAAGCAAGAGGTGCAAAACGTTCTTGAGGCCACGACGCGTGCCGTCATCGCCCACTCACAGGACGCTGATCTCCTTAAGGCCATCATGGGCGTGGACGTCCCCAGGCAATTGGCCGTCGAGGCGGGCTTGAGGTCGGCACAGCTGCTCTTCCTTGAGAGGGAACGCATGGGCGCCTACCGCTTGATCAAGCGCATGGACTCCAAGTTCCCCCAGCACCACGAGCGAAGCGCCGCTGGAGAGTTGCTGGGAGAGATCGGCTTCAATCTCGCCGAGGACGAGGGCTCCTACGGGCTCTTCTTCGAGTATCGCAACCTGGCTGGTGAGGTACTCGAGTACCTGGTGATGAACTACCCCTCTCACTTGGGAGGGGACCAAACCCTGTGGACGCTGGGCACCCTCTATGAAGAGCAGAGCAAACTGGACCTCGCCATCGAGAAGCACCAGGACCTGCTCCTGTGGTTTCCGACGAGCCCTCTGGCACCACTGGCCCAGGCACGAATTCCACGCTTGCGCCTGATGATCCACAAAGATCCCGAGTACGACCGAGCAACCCTCGTCCAGGCTTATGGTGAGCTTCAAGGTTGGCTGAATGAGCACCGCGGCCACGAATCGGAATCGGTGGTACGCGGCGATCTGGTGGACGCCATACGACGCCTTGCGGAAAGCGACCTGGTTCTGGCGCACTTCTACGCCACCCTGGGAAGCGCTGAAGGAGTTCAATTACACGCACGGCGGGCTCTGGCCGAGGCGCGTGAAGGTGGCGATCCGGACCAGGTCAAGGAGGCAGATGAGTTGCTGCAGGAGTGGGCCGAGCGCGGTGGAAACGGGGACGGTACGGGCTCGTGATGCTGGCCCCGAGATCGTCCGCACGAGTCCTGTGGCTTGCATGGCTCATGACGGCTCTGACAGGTTGTGGCTACACCACAGGCCTGACGTTGGGACCCGATTACCACTCGGTGGGGCTGGAGATATTCGGCAACGACACCCCGGAGCCGGATCTGGAATTGAGCCTCCACCGGGCCCTCACCCAGGCCACCCGCAACATGCTGGACGCTCAGCTGGTAGACCCAGACCGATCCCAATTGGTCGTGCGGGGGCGCCTGACCCGATTCCAGCGCCGTGCCGGATTGCGAAGTGCGGACAACGTCTGGATGGAGGGTGGCGTGTGGATCACGGCAGAGGCCGAGCTCTTGGACCGGCGCAGGGATGTGGTCCTTGTGGGCCCCGTGAGGGCTGAAGCCAACGTGGGTTACACACGCACGAACAGGGAGGCCGAGCCGAATGCTCGCCAAAGAGCCCTGAATAATCTGGCCGAACGCCTAGTACTGGACCTCTTCACCGGAACTGTACCCGGGGAGCCCGGGTCAGCTCCTGGCGCCCCCACCGTCGAATAGATCCAGAGCCCCGCCGCTCGCTGCGAGATTCGCCCACGATCCTGCCCCAAAAACGCCCGGCAGGGCCCTAAAGCACTATCTTGTGGGCACAAACTCCCTCCAGGGCTAGAGCCCAGGGAGCATTGGGACGATAGAAACACCATGACCGAGCCCCAAAACAACGAAACCGATAAGCCGCAGCGCTCGCGCCCATTCGGCTCATTCCTCCTGTTCCTGACCGTCTTGGTCGTGGTCTTGGTGGCCTTTGGCGGTGCCAATCTCAACGCACCCGCCAAGCTGAGCCAGGACGAATTCGAGTGGTTCCTGCACACGGGCCAGATCGAGCAGATGGAGTTCTCCGGCTCAAGTGAGGTCAAGGGACTGCGCGTTCCTGATCCCGGAAGCGAGACTCAGGATCCCATCCCTTTCACGGCGAGCTTCACCAGCATCACCGAACGGGAGAGCGCCTATCAGCAGATCAAGGCCGTGAAGAGCCTCATCCCCATTTCCGAAGCGCAGCTGCTGGCAGCCGTGGAGGATGATCTGTTCAGACCCGAGTTGTATCGGCACTTGACCGCAACGCAAACACATCTGGAAAATGAGAGCGCGGTCGAAGGTGACGAGCAGTTTGGCGATGAAATCACTTCACAAGAAGACGTGCTGGTTGTGGGCGGCACCGCGCGAGGCGCCAAGGAGTGGAGCATGGGCTCCGTTTATGGGCTCCCTGAAAGCTCCGGCAAGGTCTGGTTCCGGGTAGACCGGCACGAGGACCTGGGTGGGCTCAAAGCCAACTTGACCGCAGCTGGGGCCAGTGCCGAAGACCTAACCTACAACCTCACTGCAGGCACACGTCACAGTGCCGCCGAGCCGGGCTTCGGACTGATCCTCTTGAGTTGGGGTCCGTGGATCATCTTCTTCGCGGTGATCATGTTTTTCATGCGCCAGATGCGCAACCAGGGTTCGGGCGCCGGCGTCATGAGCTTTGGTCGCTCACGCGCACAGCTCTACACCAAGGAAAACAATACAAACGTCACGTTCGATGACGTGGCCGGCGCGCAGGAAGCCAAGGACGAAGTGCAAGAGGTCGTGGCCTTCCTCAAGAACCCGGACAGCTTTGAGGCGATCGGTGGGCGCATCCCGCGAGGGGTGTTGCTGGTCGGCCCTCCCGGATGCGGCAAGACACTGCTATCCAAGGCCATCGCGGGAGAAGCTGAAGTCCCCTTCTACTCCATCTCCGGTTCTGACTTCGTCGAGATGTTTGTGGGTGTGGGCGCGAGCCGAGTGCGAGACCTGTTCAAGCAAGCTCGGGAAAGCTCCCCCTGCATCATCTTCTTGGATGAAATCGACGCTGTGGGCCGCAGGCGAGGCAGCGGCATGGGCGGCGGGCACGATGAACGTGAACAGACACTGAATGCCATCCTTGTCGAGATGGACGGCTTCGGAACGGATGGACGCATCATCGTGGTGGCCGCGACAAACCGCCCGGACGTGCTGGATCCTGCTCTGCTTCGCCCTGGCAGGTTCGACCGTCAGGTCACAATTGAACTGCCAGACCGCGAGGGTCGCGAGGGCATCATCGCCGTGCACATAGCCAAGGTGAAGACTGCCGACGACGTCGAGGTGAAGGCTCTTGCCAAGAGTACGCCCGGTTACTCGGGTGCTGATCTCGCGGCCATCGTCAACGAGGCGGCCATCATGGCCGTACTCGAAAAGCTGGACAAGGTCCACATGCGCCACCTTGTGGAGGCCACGGCCAAGGTTCGGTACGGCCGCAAGAAGTCCAACCAGAAGATGGAGGTTGAGGATCTGGAGATCACCGCCTACCACGAAGCGGGCCACACCATCTTGGCTGCCAAGATCGAAGAGGTGGACATGCCGCACAAGGTCACGATTGTCCCCCGCGGCCGCGCCCTGGGAGCCACGATGATGCTCCCGGAAAAGGAGAGCTACCATACTCAGAAGCTGCGCCTGCTTGGCCAACTTGCCATGGCCTTCGGAGGCCGGGTCGCCGAGGAGGTCTTCGTGGGCGATATTTCCGCTGGCGCCTCGGACGATATCCGTCGCGCAACCGAGATCGCGCGTGCCATGGTGACGGAGTTGGGCATGAGCGAGCGCGTAGGTCCGATCAACTACGCCGACCGCCAGGGCTCCGACTTCCTGGGCACCGAGTTGATGAGCAATCGCTGGCACTCTGAGGAGACGGCGCACGTGATCGACAAGGAGATTGAGCGCATCCTGCGCGATGCCTACGATCTTGCGCGCAAGCTGATTCACAACGAGCGGGACGCGGTTGTGCGTCTGGCCAAGGGGCTGCTCATGCACGAGACCCTCGAAGAGAAGGAGATCATGCTATTGATCGAGGGGACGACCCCCGAAGACTTGCGGCCCAAGCCCGTCCAGGAAGCGGAGGCAACGGAGACCGCGTTGAACATCGACAGTACCGAGACCCAAAGTGATTCGGACGAGGGGTTCGACGACCTTCCCGGTGGCGCGGAACTCTCCCCCGCCTGAAAACCGGGGCACCCCACTGCCCTACACCCAACAGTGTCCAAGACCCCCCACCGGCTGCGACAGACCTGCGGGCCGTTGGGAGTGGATCTGAACCCGCTGATCTGGCCCGGAAAGGGGTCGAACCCCGGCCAGGTGTGCGTGGAGTTACGGCCCGCGAAGGTTCGGTCCGAGGAGTTCGACCTACTACGAGAGCGCCTCGACCCATCCGTTGAGACTCTCCGTTCCGGCGCCCTGTCCTGGCGCTGCGATGCCGCGGCGCTGGAGGAGCAGGCTCGCGAGAATGCACTGGCCGCCCTCCTGCTTGACACGTGGCGAGCCTACAGCGCGCCTTGCCCCACCCCCAAGCTCATGGGGGTCCTCAATGTCACCCCCGACAGCTTTTCGGATGGAGGGCGCTTCCTGGACCCCGAACGAGCCCTGGAGCAGGGTCGGCGTCTATCCGAGGAGGGCGCGGTGGTGCTGGACGTGGGCGGGGAGTCCACGCGGCCCGGAGCGCAACCGGTTGGTGAGGCCGAGGAGCTGGCGCGCGTTCTGCCCGTCATTCAGGCCCTGGCCGCTGAACTGACCACTCCCCTGTCCATCGACACAACCAAGGCGGGCGTGGCTGAAGCCGCACTTGAAGCCGGCGCTTCTTGGGTCAATGACGTGAGTGCTTGCAGCGCCGATGGGCGTATGCTGTCGGTGGTCGCCGAGCACGGTGCACGGGTGGTCCTGATGCACTCCCAAGGCGGGCCACAAGAGATGCAAACAAGCCCCACTTACGCGAACCCCACCGAAGAGGTCAGCCACTTCCTGCGCTCTCGCGCCGCGGCTTGCCTCGAGGCCGGCGTGGATCCGGATCGGATTCTGATCGATCCGGGCATCGGATTCGGAAAGCGCCTAGAGCACAACCTCGCCCTGATGCGCGAGCTGCCCACCCTGCGCAGCCTGGGGTTACCCCTGCTCGTCGGCGTGTCCCGCAAGTCCTTCATCGGTCACGTAACGGGGTCCCAGGATCCGGCCCTCTGGCGCGAAGGTACACCCGAGGATGAACCCAGCGGACGCATGGGAGGCACGGCCGCCGCCCTCAGCGCCTGCGTGTTGGGTGGTGCGGAGTACCTGCGGGTTCACGACGTCGCCGTGATGGCCGAAGCTGCGGCTGTGGCAGCCTCCCTGCGACCTGAAGTGGAGTCGCCAGCCTGACCATGGACGCCATCCTCTCACCCAATGTCCTGCTGCAGATTCTGATTCTGACCTTCGGGATCTACCTGCTCCTCAGCTTCCTGCGCACGACTCGGGGAAGCGGCTTGGTCAGTGGAGTGAGCCTCATCCTGATCCTTGGGGTCTACGGCATGGGACTGGTGGCCCAGACCTACGAACTTGTCGAGATCGAGGGCATCATCGCCGGCCTCCAGGCGCTGGTGTTTGTGATCATCGCCATCATCTTCCAGCCCGAACTGCGGCGTGGAATCTTCATCCTGTCAGAGAGCCCACTTCTGACCCGATTCCTACGCGCCCATAGAAAAGAGGTCGTTGCGGAGGTGGCAGCCGCCGTACAGACCATGGCGAAGAAGAAACAGGGTGCCTTGATCGCCTTCGAGCGCAAGACCCCCCTGGACGCCTACATTGATGGAGCGGTCAAGCTCGACTCGGAAGTCAATCGCCTGCTACTCGACAGTATCTTCCAGAACGGAG
Source organism: Planctomycetota bacterium (assembly GCA_012959525.1). Lineage (GTDB taxonomy): Bacteria > Planctomycetota > UBA1135 > UBA1135. Next base: position 115,749 of record DUDB01000019.1, on the reverse strand, counting down.
GCACGCTGCACGATGGAGCTGTGATCATCCGCGGCGACAGGCTAGTGGCTGCAGCGAGCCTGTTTCCATTGACGGAGAACGTGGAAATCAGCAAGTCCACGGGAACACGCCATCGAGCGGCATTAGGCCTCACCGAAGAGACCGACGCCGTAACAATCACCGTCTCGGAGGAGACGGGGATCATCTCCATCTGCAAGCGAGGCTCCATGGAGCGCCGTGTACCCCAGACAGACGTGGAAGATATTCTGCGCGCGAGGGTGGGATCAGATGAAGCTGGGGGCAGCGGTGACGATCAGGCCCCAGAGCGTCCGCCCTGGTTCCTGCGTGCCCTCTCGGAGAATCTGGGCCAGAAGTTGGCTGCCCTGCTCCTTGCCTCGCTCGTTTTCTACGGCGCCTATCAGAGCAACACGGGGAATCTGAACCTGGACCTGTATCTCGTCCAGGTGGGCACCCCCATCCCGGCTCAAGCCCAGGGCAAGGCTCTGGCAGTGGTTCTGCCCCAGGGCCACCGCCTGTCTCCCAACCCCACCGGTGAAGAGGTGACCCTCTCGTTCTCTGGGCCGCGTGAGAAACTGACACGCCTCCAGGAGTTGGGGCTATGGCAGATCGAAGCGCACTCTCCTGGTGCTGCAGAAGATTCGCCCGGAGGAAGAACGGCACTGCTCCTCGACTTGGCCGGGCTGACCCGCAACGGAGTCGAGTTGGAGCGGGAGGTAGACGTGTCCTGGTCCGAAGGTGCGCCCCCGTTGATGAGTGAGGTGTTCTCTTCGGTAACCCTGCAGCTCGACGCCTCGATGATTGAAATTGACGGCGCGGAGTTGGACGAGCGCTATGAGATGGACCGCACCCGGATAGTCTTTCACCCCAGCCACGTGCCTCTGACAGGACCACAGTCAATCATCGCCCAGCTGGGGCAGGGAACCTCGGAGGAGGGCCCGCTGCTCGCCGGAGTTCACCTGGGTGCAGGGCATGAGTCCTCCCAGCGGCTGACGACCGGCCTGCGCGCGGCCTGGACTGAAGTGGGCATCACCATCAACGTGAATCGCATCGAAGTCGAGGTACCCGTGCGCCCCGTTGAGGTGGAGTGCCGCGCCCTGGATCTGGTCATTGGCCTGCAGCACCTCGACCCGACCTACAATCTCGGAACCGCAGGGGCACGAGAGTTCGAAGCACCCTCCAAGCGCGCCCAGGTCAGCATTTTCACGCGTGGGTTGGTTCGCGGCGATCCGGATTCGGATGATTGGGTGGCCGATCGATCAGCCATCGTCGGATTCGTGAAGAAACATCTGCGGGTCTTCGTTGATGTGGACGCCATCCCCCCAGGGTCCAGCCGCAGCCAGATTCAGACCCTCGGGCTGAATGACTGGCGCCAACTCCTGCCCCTGGAGGCGGGGCGCTTTGCCCAGACCTGCAAGAGCGCAGCCCCAGACGACCTACGCATCGTCTTCGACGAGCCCGAAATACAGCTGGTTGAAATCCAAGAGGTCCAACCGGACCCCGCGACCCCCGCCAAGACGCCGAACTCGGGAGAAGAGTGAATTGACTGGGGGAGAGATCTTCGGAACGGATGGGATCCGTGGTCTGGCCGGTGTCGGCTGGCTGGCCCCTACAGCCGTACACGCGGTCGGCGTAGCCGCGGGCGAGGTGATGAGCCACGGGGCCCATCTCCCTGCCCTGCTCGGTCACGACGGTCGCCGCTCTGGTCCCCTCCTGGAGGCAGCCCTGGCTGCAGGTCTGGCCCAAGCGGGAATAGAGACTCGGAGCGTGGGCATGATCACCACGCCCGGGTTGGCCTGGCTTGTGCGCAATGGCGATTTCGGGCTGGGCTGCATGCTCAGCGCTTCCCACAACCCGGCCGAAGACAATGGAATCAAGCTGTTCAGCGCCCGGGGCGGCAAGCCAACGGATGAAGATCAGGCCGCCATGGAACGGCTTCTGGGAGGAGACCTGGGGCTTGCCCATCTGCCCGAGATCGACGAAGCCACGTTCTCCACCCTGGAAGTCGACTCCGAGCTGGAGCTTTCCTACCTCGAATACCTGGTCCGAAGCGAAGACCTATCCCTCAAGGGAAAGTCCATCGTGGTGGACTGCGCACATGGAGGTGGAAGCCACGTGGCTCCCGAGGTGCTACGCGCTCTGGGGGCAGAGGTGCACGCGCTGGCTTGCTCTCCCACCGGAGACAACATCAACGAAGGCTGCGGCTCGACACATCCCGAAGCCATGCAAGCGGCGGTGCGTGAACACAAGGCGCAACTGGGCATCGCCCTCGATGGTGACGGAGATCGCTGCATCTTGGCCGACGAATGCGGAGAATTGGTCCACGGAGACGGGATCATGACGGTCATCGGCCGACACGCCGCACAGTCTGGACAAGCAGCCGATGAACGCATCGTTGCCACAGTCATGAGCAACCGTGGGCTGAACCGGGCCCTGAAAGAGGTCGGTGTGGGAGTACTCGAAGTCGGGGTAGGCGACCGGGCCGTGGTGGAAGGCATGCGTGAACACAATCTGGCACTGGGGGGAGAGCAGTCGGGTCACATCATTCTTGGTGGCGCGAATGGATTCATCGGGGACGGCATGCTTACGGCCTTGCGCGTGCTGAGCGTGATGCATACGACAGGCCAAGACCTGTCCGAGCTTGCAGCGCCGTACAAGCCCTACCCCCAGGTCCTGCTCAACACCCCTGTAGCCTCAAAACCCGTCCTCGCGGACTTCCCGGAGGTCATGGCGGCGGTGCAAGCGGTGGAGGATGCACTGGGAGAGGAAGGTCGGGTGCTGCTGCGCTACTCGGGCACCGAGAACGTAGCGCGCGTCATGGTGGAGGGGCCCGATGAGCAACTGATCCAAGCTCAGGCCCAGGAACTTGCGGACTGCATCCAGGCCGCCCTGCGCCAGTCGACCCCATGACGATCGTCGCCCTCGAGACGTCCTCCCGGCCACCGTCCATCGCGGTGAGGAGTGCGGAGAGGACCCTGGCCCTCACCCTGGAAGAGGGGCGACGCCACGCCAGCGACCTCCTTGGGACGCTGGAGTCCCTGCTGGCTGAACTCGACGAGAGCGCCTCGTCCATCAAGGTCGTGATCGTTGGAACCGGCCCGGGTAGCTACACGGGCCTGCGAGTCGGGATCGCAACAGCGCTAGGACTGACTCGCGGATCTGGAGCCAAGCTGCAGGCGCTGCCCTCGTTTGAAGCGCTCGCCCTGGCACACCTGAAGGAAGGCGAATGCGGGACGGTCCTGCTCGACGCGCGCTCGCGCCAGCTCTACGGCGCCCGGTACGAGCGCACGGCGGAGGGGGTTCGCACACTCCTTGCCCCCATGGTCTGTGATGCGAGCGACTGGCGCGCTGCCCTACCCGCGACGGATTGCATCGTGTGCGATGAAGCCAGTGCCAACGCCGCGGAGCTCAGTGAAGACGAGCGCGCGCTTCTACGCACATGCACGGGCCCTAGAGCTCAACACCTGCTGCCCTTGGGAATCGCTCGACTCGAAGCGACCGGCCCGCTCAACCCTGCTGAAGTTCAGCCTCTCTATCTGCGCCCATTCGCTGCCAACGTTCGCAAGCGATAGGGGCCTTCCACTCTCTTACGCCGCCCCTCTACGACAGATGCCCCGCACTGCGCTGGGCGCAATGCGGGGCATCTCGAACGGGCTTCAATCCTTGGGAACAGTCTTGTTCCGAGAACTTGGATGGCCCGGCGGCCGGCGGAGACCGCCTGAGCCTTACCGAATGGTCCCTACAGGTCTTGGGGACGAAGCGTCTTGCGCTTGTTGGCGTTGGCGCGACCTTCGGCAGCGGCGATGCATGCGCGGACACACTCGTCCAGGGCAACATAGAAATCGCTGGATACGTTGAGGCTAGCGGCGGCTTTGGTGCGCGCCTTGCTGATGATCAGATCACCGCCCTTCTTCTTCTTGCCGGCCTTCTTGCGGGTTGCCTTCTTCTTAGCTTTCTTGCGTGCCTTCTTGGCCATGATGTTGATTGCCTTGCCCAGTGTGGGCAGTGGTGCCCCGACGGCGTCGGGGCGGGAATGTGAAGTCCGTATCGGGCCGCAGAGGATGCGCCCGTTGGGGGGCATTGTCAACGCCCAGATGCGAGTTGAGGCCGCTTTGGATCGGAGATAATTTCGAGACTGGGAGGCTGCTTTGATCACCCCGCTCCGGTCGCTATCTTGCAACCGATGGACAGCTTTCGCGCATGGACTGAAATCGACCTCGATGCCCTGGCACAGAACCTGCGTTCCGTGTGCCAACGGGCCGGACCCGGGGTGCGGGTCATGCTGGTGGTCAAACAGGATGCCTACGGTCACGGTGCCGTGGCCATTGCCCATCATGCACTGCGGTGCGGGATCGGCGCCTTGGGGGTGGGGAGCTCCCAGGAGGCCCTTGAACTCCGCGGGGCCGGGATCCAGGCACCCATTCTGATTCTGGGGACCGTGGTGGAAGAGGAGTTGCCCGCCTGCCTGCGCCACGAGATCCACGTGGGAGTCCATGCGGTGGACCGCTGTCGGTCGCTGCAGGAGCTGGCCCGCATGATGGGAGTACAAGCCCACGTGCATCTGAATGTGGACACGGGCATGGGCCGCCTGGGAATCTCCACATCCTTGGCGCTCGACCTGCTCCGGGAGGTGCACGAGGCCTCGCACCTGCAGCTCGCAGGACTGATGACACACCTGTCCGCTCCGGAGGGTGGGCACTGCCCATCCTCGCATGCACAGATGGCTCTCTTCCGCGGCCTTGTGGAACAGGCCCGGAAAGAGGGCCTGCCATGTGGATGGATTCATGCACTGAACTCCGCTGGCCTATTCACGAACCTCGGCGTCTCCGATGGCCTAGGTTCGGGGTCGCAGATGGTCCGCGTGGGCATCGCTGCATACGGCGCATTGCCCCGACACCTGATGCCCCCCAGTGGCCTGAACCAGATCATGAGCTTGCGCTCCAGGATCGTCTTCCTGAAGGACGTTCCGGCAGACACGCCGGTGGGCTATGGCTCCCTCTGGCACGCACCACGCCCCACGCGCATCGCCACCCTCCCCATCGGCTACGGGCATGGGCTGCCACGCAACTTGCATGGATGGGACGCCCTCATCGCCGGGCGTCGAGCACCCCTGGTCGGACGCCTGTCCATGGACTACACCACGCTGGATGTGGGACATCTCGAAGGCGTTCGGGTGGGACAGGAGGTCACGCTGCTCGGCAAGGACGGCGAGGAGGAGCTACGCCTAGAGGATCTGGCCCACAGCCTGGGCACCATTCCCCACGAGCTGAGTTGCTCGCTGGGACGCCTGCCGCGCGTGTTCGTGGGTGGAGCCGAGCCTTTCCTTCCGGCCCAGAATCCGCCCCTTGAGCACACCAAGGGGGCTGTGCATCCTGGCTCCCTGGCTCCGGCATCAGGAGCCCAAACTCCCTCTCCGTCCTGATCCCATGGACGCCCAACCGCCACCCCAAGTGACACCCGGGCCGCCTGCTGAGCCGAGGGCGCGCAGGCCCCTGTGGCTACGCACGTTGATCGGACTGGGCTGGACCGCCTGGATCCTGATGGGGTCGGCCCTGTGGCTCCCAAGCAACGGACGATTGGAGCGTTTCGTTGAACGTACGCTCCAGAGCCAACTGGGGGCAGCGGATGGAAACGTAGAGGTCAGCGCTATCACCCTCGACTGGACGGCCCGTTCGATGACCATCGGGCGCGTGGCGTACGTCGCGCAACGCGAGGAGTTCGCGCTTCAGGATCTCGAACTGCGGTTGGGTTGGTCGCTGACAAGGGGACCATTTCTTGAGCAAGCCGTGGCGCTCCACGGCTACATGCGCGTCTCAGAACCTCTGATCCGGGGCATACAGGCCACGCTCGGTGACGCCCCTACTGCCCCGACGCCCTTGGACTTGACCCTCATTCCGGCTCTGGCTATCGAGGATTTGAAGCTGGAGATCGAAACACCGGAATGGGGTGACATGCCACTTGGTGTCGTCCGCGCCTCACTGCGAAAGGACTCCTCGGGACGCCCGTATCTGGTGGGACGCATGGCCCCCGCACTCGAAGGTGATCAGGGTGAACTTCTCCTTGAAGGCTCGATGGAGACTGACGGTCGCCTTGTTTTTCGCTCCACCGCCCGCGACCTACCTCTGGGCTCTGGCTTCCTGCCCGAACTGCCCGCCTTCGATTGGGTCCGCGCTCTGTACCCCCAGGGTCGCGCCGATCTGGACGCAGACGGCCACTGGGCTTTCGGCCGCGAGGCCCTGCCCCACTTGGACATCCGCGCCGTCCTGCGCGACGGGGAGGTGCGACTGCCCTGGCTAGCCAATCGACCCGCGCATACGCTCGTGGATCTCGGTGCGGTGTGTTCTGCGAGCTTCGCCCCTGACCGCGAGCCATCCCTCTGGAACCGTGATGCCTGGAGAGGTCGAGCAGACCTGAGCGCCCGTTGGAAAGACACCCAGATTGATGGTCAGGTTCGGTTCGCAGGGGCAAGCACAACCGATGCCCTAGCGGAGCTGTTCGCCCACGTGGAAGACGCTCACCTGGATGAGGACCTGGTGGAGTTGCTCGGGTCCGCAGAGTGGGTCGAAGACCTGTGGGAGAGCCTGGCCCTGGGCGGGAAGCTGGAGGCCTATGTGGGCCTTCGCACCCCCACCGACTGGGACCCCACCCGGCCTGAGACCCTGGAGCGGGCCGTGGCCCTGGTGGCTGATGGCAACGCCTCTTGCGCCTACGTGGGAGGCCTCAACGAAGATGGCAGCGGAGAGCGCAACTACGGATTCCCTCTGGCCATCACGGGGGTCGAGGGCCTGGTGACGCATCTGGTTGGTCCCCACCTGGCCCTGCCTGAGCGCCTCTCACTTGTCGGCCTGAAGGGTAGGCACTCCTCGGGCCCGGTGAGGGCCAATGGCTCGAGCCATCTGGTGCCGCTGCGAATGGCCACGGCAAGCCAAGAGGGAGAGCATCAGCCACGGCAGTTTGACTTGAGCATCCACGCCAGTGACCTGGCCGTCGACGACGACCTTCGCGCCGCCCTCGGGGGACTCTCGGGCCTCGACGGGTGCGAGCGACTCGCCGAGGAATTTCAGCCGGACGGCGGCCGCTTCGATCTCAAGTTGGAGCTGTTGAAACAGACAGGCCAGGAGAAGCTCTCGGCTGGCATCCTGGTGGACGTGCAGGAAGTCGACCTCACACCCGAGGTCATTGGCATCGGCCTGCAGGCAACACAGGGCAGCCTGGCCATCTTGATCGACGGGCGGAGCGACGGGGGCAGCGTGGTCTCGGTCGACTTGCATGGAGATTTGGCGGGTTGCGAAGACGGCGTGCGGGTGCTGGGGCGGTCCCAGAACGCACCGGAAAACTCGATGGTCTGGTGGAAAGTCGCAGCCTCCGGAGTCGACCTGAATGGCCCTCTGTTGAGAGAGAGCCTAGGTCGACAATCGCCAGACGATCTGGACGCCTTGGGGCTGGTAGGCCACGTGGACCTGGAACTGCATTCCGTACAGGCCTCCGATTCACAGACAAGGGCGTGGTTGGAGATCCACTCGGGAGAAGAACCTCTGCGTGCCGAACCTCCGGATCTCCACGGAGTGGTGGAGGCCGTCGCCGGTCGGGCGTCACTCGACCTCCGCTGGCCAGCCGTGGGTGGTCCGGCAGGGAGCGATGCGCTTGCGTCCGCGCAGGTGGCTTGGCGCGTTGCAGCCTTCGGCCAAGTGCCCCTGACAAGCAGCCGTGTGCCCTTGTACGTATCCGCCGGTGGGCGCCCGGCACTCCCGGCACAGGTCGTCGTTTCGGGTGCGGGATTGGATCTGGAGGCTTCCCAGGTACGAGAGAATCTGGCTCTATTCATGGGCCCCAGCCCCGAAGGGACTGCCCCTTCGGCCCTAGCCGAACTGGAACAGGCAGGGACCCTGGACTTCTCCGCACGACTCGCTCTGCCGCCCCCCTCAGGACCCGAGGCCACCGACCCGTCCGCACCAACTCTACAGCTGAGCGTCTCTACTCACCTGAAGCGCATCGGGCCCCCGGACGCTCCCATCTTGGAACGGGTGGAAGGCGGAGGCGAGTACAAGGGCGAAGTCTGGACGTTTGACTACCTGACAGCGGAGCTGGCTGGATCCCCGGTGGAATTGAGCAAGGTCCTCCTGAAGCCCGGATCTGTGGGCACATGGCTTAAGGCACAACTCTCGGCACAATCCCTGCCCATAGACGAACAGCACCTGCAGCACTTCTTGGACGCGCAAACCCTCGAATCCCTGCTGGGCGAACTGGGTTGTAGTGGCGAGATTCAGCTGGACAACACGCAGCTCGAACTTACCCACCAAGATGACGCCACGATTGGCATGCACCTGAAGGGACCCGTGACCCTGCGGGATGTCACCGTGCGGCTCGGATTGCCCGTGGTTCTGCACCGTGCAGAGGACATCGCTCTAGACCTGTTCTACGAGAACGGCCGTGTCCGGGCAGCGGCTCAGGTGCGGGACCTCGACGGCGAAGTGGCGGGACGCAAGCTGAACGAAACGGACTTGCAGGTCACGTACATCGAGCCACGCCTGACAATCGAGGCCTTGGACGGGCGCTTTGAAGGTGGACGCCTACGCTCCATAGCCCTCCCCGGATCGGCGCGCTCGGGTTTCTTCTCATTGGATCTGGCCGAGCCCTATGCGTTCTCTCTGGCGGGAGAGATGAAAGACGTGGAAGTCTCCGAACTATTGCGCGGGGTCTTCAATTCCGACTTTGCCAACCGAGGGAAAATCAACGCAGACATACAGTTGCGCGGGCGCCTCTCGAACTTGAACGGCATCCGGGGTGCGGGGCGATTCCGCCTCACAGACTCGGGACTTTGGGCCATTCCCGTATTTCAGGTCCTGTTCTCTCAGCTCGGATTCGAGTCGGCCGCCATCTTCTCCCGCTTTGATGCGCGCTTCACTGTGAATCAGGGCAAGATCGACATGAACCACATTCGGCTCAAGAGCGACCTGCTCTCTCTGGTGGGCAAAGGTACGCTGGACATGAAAGGCAACCTAGATCACAGCTTAGAAGTGAACTACAGCCTCCTGGACCGCCTGGGCCCCATCACGCGCGTGCTCTACTTCATCCAGAGCAGCCTTCTGCGCATCAACGTACTCGGGAACCTCGACCGGCCCGAAGTAGCGGTCAAGGGCCTGTTCTCCCAGTTCTTCTCCCCAGCAGCGGAAGGACAGAAACTTCCCCTGCCCCCCTACAGCAAGCGACCACGACGCTTCTGACTTGCGGTCCGGGCGGGTAGCATGCCCCCATGGCGAAAACGATCTTCGCGGTGATCATGGCGGGAGGCTCGGGCACGCGCTTTTGGCCTGCAAGCCGGGAGAGTCTGCCCAAGCAATTCCTGAAGGTGGAAGGTGGACACTCTCTCCTGCGCGGAACCTGGTCGCGGCTAGAAGGACTGGTGGATCCCGAGAATATCCTGGTGGTTTGCGGGCAACGTCACGCAGACCTCGTACGTGAAAGCATCCCCGAGTTGGGTGAGAACAACCTGATCCTTGAGCCGGTGGGTCGCAACACTCTGCCCTGCTTGGCCTTGGCTCAGATCGCAGTACGCGAGATTGATCCCGACGCGATACAGATAGTGCTACCGGCCGATCACATCATCTCCTCTCGGGATGCATTCCAGCAGAGCATGGGTACCGCCATCCACGCTGCACAATCAGGGGGCCTGGTCACGTTGGGTATCCCAGCGACCTCTCCAGCCACCGGGTACGGCTACATTCAAACGGGCGAGCCCATCGAGGGCGTGGGCGAAGGAAAAATATGGACCGTACGGCAGTTCATTGAGAAGCCTGACATGGCAAGGGCCCAAGAGCTCCTAGCCAGTGGTGAGTTCTTCTGGAACAGTGGGATTTTCGTGTGGACGTCCTCGGCCTTCGAGGCGGCCCTCGAACGACATGCCCCTGAGTTGTGGCGCGGGCTCCTCGGTTGTGCCGAGGGAGGCCTTGAAGAGTTCATGGAAGGCCTCAGCCCACTCTCCGTGGATGTGGGGATCCTCGAAAAGGAGGAAGACTGCAAGGTCGTGGGAGCGGAGTTCCATTGGAGCGACGTAGGCTCCTGGCCCGCGCTCGATGACGTATTGCCCGACGCTGGCGCCGGTAACCGCTGTAGCGGTGAAGGGAAGCTGATTGCGGTCAATGCTTCAAACAACGTGGTGCACGGGCCGGATGGCCACGTGACGGCCTTAATCGGAGTGGAAGGCCTGGTGGTGGTGCACACCGAGGGTGCCAGTCTGGTGTGTTCCAAGGAGCACGCCCAAGACGTGCGTGCCGTGGTCAAGCAGGTACGCGAGCAGGCGCCTGATCGCGCCTAGGCCCATGACTGTCCCTGGAGCGGTTCTAGCCATCGACCACGGCACCCGGCGTACGGGCTTCGCCTTGGCCGACGCCCTGCGCATCACCTCCGAGCCCCTGACTACCTTCCACGGCGAGGGGGACGGAGACGAGCTACTGGATTTCATCGACGACCTCCTGGCTGACCGCCAGGTGAGCGTCATTGTGGTGGGCCAGCCCCTGAACATGGATGGAACCGCTGGCCCACGTGCCAAGAACGTCGCGGAGTTCTGCGAGCGACTGTGTGCGCGTTTCCCCGGCCCCGAACTCGCCCTGGTGGACGAGCGCCTGTCCACCAAGGAGGCGGAATCACGTCTGGTGGAAGCCGGTCATACGGGGCAGGATCGGAAGGACCGCCGCGATTCCTGGTCGGCCATGGTCCTGCTCGAAGACTGGTTGCAAACCCAGTAGCGGTCACGGTCGACTCGGGATTCTAGGGCCCCCAAGGATCAAGGTCCTCGGAGGCCCCTTGTCGACCTAGCGGCCCAGGACCTCCACCTGATCCACGCGTCCATTCTCCTTGGGCTCGTCACCACCGAAGGACTTGAACATGATCATGAAGTTGGCGTTGTTGCCAGCGGAGGACGGCATCGCGTATTCAACAAAGCCCCAGGAGAGGGCATCGGAGGATCCAGCAGTCGTCCAGCTGGATCCGCCGTTCGTGGAATACCGCAGGCGCAGCTCCTCGCCTGGTTCGTAGTTCTTGGTCTTGCGCCAGTAGCGCACGACGATTTCGCCAAAGCCCGAGGTATCCACCGTGCGAAGGATGCTGCCGGACTTGCGGACCTTGGCTCCTTTGTTGCCTTCGTGGGCCGAGTCCGATTTCCGGCGGGCGTTGACCTTGGTCCAGCCGTTGGCTGCCAATCCCCCCACCTCGAAATCGTCGTAGAACACGGTCGCAAAACTGTTCGAGTTCCAGTTCGGAATGCAACTGGAGACTGCCCCCGAACGCATCGTCGACACGACGCTCGGGTGGAAGTAGGTGGTGATGTTGTTCATTCCACCACTGCACAGGTGGCAGTAGGACATGACCGTGCCCTGATTGGTGCACTGCGTGCTGCCCGTGCAGTTGTTGTAGCACTTGTCCAGGGGCGGGCAGTAATCGTGGGTGTGGGGCGTACCGAAGTTGTGACCGGTCTCATGGGCAATCACCATGAAGTCCCAGGTGTTGGAGCCCTGGGTGACAGGGAACGTCACGCCGCCGTCGATGTTGCCGCTCACGGCAAATCCAAAGCTCGTGTTGCAGAGCACGCCGAGCCAAGCCACTCCCCCACCCAGGTTGGCACCGGAGACGAAGTGCGCGAGGTGTGCACCGTTGGGGATGTTACCCGCCCAGGCGTTCTGGAACTCGGTGAGTAGATCGGACGAGCTGCCGCCCGAATCCTGACTATTCCACGGATCGCTCGCGGTCGTCCAGAACTGCACATAGGGGAAGGTCAGGATGGTGTCGATCTGCGTGTCATAGCGGTCGCTGATCGCGCCCAGCAGGGCGAAGACGTAGTTCTCGCAGGCGGATAGGTTGCCCCACTTCTGATAGAGCTGGTGATCCGTCTCTATCGCCATCTTGCACTCGAGCTTCTGAGCCGCGCCGTAGGTGGGAGGCGAGAGATCGGCGGGATTGATAGCCGGAGGAGGCTGATGGCCGCCTTGCAGCTGATCACTGAGACAGGTCCCCATTGCGCGAGCTCCGAGACCTTGGCCGGCTGCGTTCAGGGCCTTGTCCGAGTAGAGGCGCATACGAGCGCCCTCCCACTCACCGTCGGCATTGCGCATGGCGCTCAGGTGGGTGTAGTCCACGCCGTCGTGAATCCAGCCGTAGCTACCCAGGGAGGAGAAGGAGAGGAAGACCTCGCTGCCCTCCACTCCGGCAACCTCGCCCTTCCAGCAAGTGAGATCACCGGGGTCGTACTCAGACCGCACACCGTCCACGAAGACACCCAGGGAACCCCACTGGAACTCAACGCGCTCCAAGTCCAGGTTGAGGATCTGCCCCGTGGGCATGGGGACGCCTCGTAGGCTGACCCGGCCAAGGTCGGTCAGGGCATCAACCACCGCCAGATCCGTTTCGAATTCCAGTACCTCAGGCACTTCACCCGGACCGATCAGGACACCAGGAAAGGAGAGGGGCTCCGAAGTTTGGGCGGAGGCCGCTGCCAGAAGGGTGCAGCCAAGGAAGGTGGCGAGTAGAGGCGTTCTCATGGTGAATAGGTGTTGCATGAAGTTCGAGGCCGGTCTGAGGTCGGAGGGTGGAGACTGCGGCAGATGTGGACGACCGCAATCGCGTCCCTCAGGGGACGCACCCCAACGTCTCCATGGATGTAATGACCGTGTAAATGGAGCGAGTGGTGGCTCCGGAGGAGGCAATTGTAACCCACTGAGACTACGCGAGAGTCCAAGTCGAGCGGCCAGCCGCATCCTGGACCGACACCCCTGCCGCACCCAGCCTGTCGCGTATTCCGTCACCCGTCGCGTAGTCGCCGCGCTCCCGCGCCGTCTCCCGCAGACCCATTGCGCCATTGAGCAGACCCTCAAGATCGGGGGCTCCGCCCGGCCCCACCGACCAACCCGCCCCATCAGCGGAGTCGTTCACCTCCACGCCTTGGGCCACCAGCAGATCACGAACACCGTCAGCGGTGGCGAACTCGCCCGCACTCCGGGCCGTCTCGCGCACGCTGAGCAGCGCGCCCAACACCTTGCCCAAGAGAACCTGGTCTCCTCCTTCGCCAAGCCCTTCCCCGAGCCCGGTGTCCCCGGGCTGGAACAGGCCGAGGATGCGGCCCAGGTCCCTGAGCACTTCGAGTCCGGGTGTACGCGCCTCCTCAGGAACCTCACGCAGGTCCCGGGCCAGGGTGAACAGCTGGGCAATGGCCTCACCCGTATTGAAGTCATCGTCCATGGCCTCGCGGAAGGACGAGCGTGCCTTGTCGAGATTCTCGTCCAGGGGTACGGCACAGATGGCCTCCAAGTCGCGGTCAGACTCCTGACCCAAGACCGGGGCGAGGAGCTTCAAGACCCGGATCAGGCCTTTCTGAGCCCCGTCCAAGACCTGGGGACCAAAATCCACGGGCCGACCGTAAGGCGTACGCAGAAGAAAAAACCGAACGGCTGAAGGCCCGAAGCGGTCCAACAGCCAGCGCGCCTGGAACTGTTGGGAGAAGGACTCCTCCTGCATGCGCGGATCGCTCTTGGAGATCTTGCGCCCCTCGTACTGGATCAAGCCGTTATGCATCCAGTGATGTGCGTAGTCATCGCCGTGGGCTTCGGACTGCGCGATCTCATTCTCGTGGTGCGGGAACTTCAGGTCGTCTCCGCCGCCGTGGATGTCGAAGGCGCCCCCCAGCAATTGGGAGGACATGACGGAACACTCGATGTGCCAGCCCGGGCGGCCCGGACCCCAGGGACTCTCCCAGCTGGGCTCTCCGGGCTTGACGTTCTTCCAGAGGGCGAAATCCGCGGGATGACGCAGACCCTCGCTGGCCTGAATACGGGCTCCAGCAAGCATGTCGTCCAGCTTGCGACCGGACAGCTTCCCGTAGCCCTCATGCCGCGAGACGTCGAAGTACACACCGTCGGAGGCCTGGTAGGCCATGTCCTCCGCGACCAGGTCCGCGATGAATTCCACCATGGCCGGCACGTACTCCGAGCAACGGGGGTGATCCGTCACGGTGACCACCGAGAGCTCCTTCAAGAAGCCAAGGTACTGAGCCGTGTAGCGCTCGGCGATCGCCGACCAGTCCTCACCACTCTCTATCGCACGGTTGATGATCTTGTCATCAATGTCGGTGATGTTGTTCACGAACCGCACCTCGTACCCGCGCGCCATCAGCCAGCGCGCCACGGTGTCGAACACCACGGGCCCCATCAGGTGCCCCACGTGGCAATCGTCGTAGACCGTCGGGCCGCAGACATACATGCCGACCTTGCCGGGCTGCAGAGGGTCTAGGGGCCGCTTGGTGCGGGAGACGGAGTCGTACAGGTGAATGGTCATGGGTTCGCTTGAAGCCGCTCGGAGACTGGAGTGGAGGATAGCAACGCACCGTGCCGACTCCTCCCCCCCGCCGAGAATAGGCCGACAAGCCCCAGGTGGCGAGGTCTCGGTCATTTGAAGAATCTGCTAGAATCCCGCCGGAGACTCCCATGACGCGCCTCACCACCACTGCCCCGATGTCCACCCAGAACACCCGCCCCACCAAGGAGGCCGCCGAGGAAGCGGTACGCACGCTGATCGCCTACACGGGCGATGACCCCCAGCGCGAAGGTCTACTGGAGACGCCTGCCAGGGTGGTGCGCTCCTACGATCAATTCTACGGTGGCTACGAGGAAGACCCCGAGCTTGTCCTTTCCAAGACCTTCGAGGAGGTCGGTGGCTACGACGAGATGGTGACCGTGCGCGACATCTGCCTGCACTCACACTGTGAGCATCACATGGTGCCCTTCATCGGGGTGGCCCACGTCGCCTACCTGCCCGACAACCGCATCGTGGGCCTGAGCAAGCTGGCCCGGGTGGTGGAGGTCTACGCACGCCGACTGCAGATCCAGGAGAAGCTCACCGTCCAGATCGCCAACACCATAGACAAGGTGCTCGAGCCGCGTGGCGTAGCCGTCGTGATCGAAGCCCGACACCAATGCATGACCACACGCGGGGTGATGAAGCCCAGTTCCGTCACGGTCACCAGTCGTATGACCGGCGCCTTCCGGCGCAATGACGCCACTCGACGGGAGTTCCTGTCGATGATCCGCGGGAGCTAGGGCGGGTAATTCAGTCCTTGGTCGGCACGTTCTGATCGAGCCAATCGGCCAGAGCCTGATGAGTCGCGTCGCTGCCGTCCCCCTGAAGGGGATGATGTAGGAGGCCATCGAGGACCTGCACGTGCACTCCCTCCCCGGCCAGCGCGCGGCTGCACTCGGCGTCGGACAGCGGATCGTCCGCGCCATGGAGAATCAGCACGGGAGCACCTACCTCGCTCAGGCGTGGGAGGAACTCGCTCGCCGCTCGCTGAGCCTGCTCCTGCGCGCGGGCGGTGATGATGTTGTGAGTGAGCGGATCGCTGTCCCAGGCCGTAGCCGCCGCACCAAGCACCAGCTGGTCGCCCGTCCAAGGGATGGAGCCCGGCGATGTGGACGTCAACTTCTTGCCCATCAGGCGTCCCAACATTCCACTCGGTGCCTCGGGAGGCTCAAACCGGGGTTCGTGCAGGGGAGCCACGAGCACGAGACCTGCCAGGGTCCCGGGCTTTGAGATGGCATAAGAGAGGGCATGCAGGGCGCCCAGCCCTTGCCCCACCAAGACCTTGGGCTCATCGGGCATGCGATAGGCCAGATGGTTTTGGATCTCGTCCAGGTCCCTCCCGATTTCGATCAGGCCGGCACTGTGCCCGCGCTCGCCCTCGGTACGACCGTGGCCACGCAGGTCGGGCAGGGCAATCGCCCACCCACGGTCCGCAAGCACGGCGGCCAAGTCCCGATAGCGGTCTCCCGTGTCGCCCGCATCGTGAACCACCGTCACCGCGCCCCGTGGCTCACCGCGAGGGGCCAACTCCAAGACGGTCAGAAGGAGCATGCCTTTCATGGAGGCATGGGACAGCCCGGCGGCTTCTTCCCCTGTCTCCGTCGACTCGCGTAGTTCAAGGTTGGTGAGGGTGAAGTCTTCCATGGTTCTAGCGTGCCGCGTAGGTGCCACCGTTTTGGGCGGCAAGTTCGCTCAGCAGGTAAGCATCCTGAGCCCCCGAGAGTCCAATTGTATGGATCACAATTCCCGCCGAACGGTTCTTGTCTCGCACGTAGGCGAGGATTTCGTCGGTATTAGTGGTCAAGCCCATTGAGGGGCGCCCGTCGGTGAGCAGAAACAGGGTATCGATGCGCGGAGAATCCCACTCCTCCCCACCCTTCACCCCTGCAATCTCCAGGGCCGTGCGGAGGGCACCGTATATGTTCGTGCCTCCAGAGGCGCTCAACTCGTCCACGTACTCTTGCACCTCAACGCGCTGGTTGCCTTCCATCACCACTAACTCGTCCTGCCAAGTCCACACGTCCGAGGCATAGAGCACTAGGTTGAACAGTGCCCCCTCACGCAGCCCGCCCAAGGCTCTCACCAGATCGACCTTGGCCGCCTGAATGCGCGACTGCTCCTTGCCACGAGGCAAGTCCTTTGGAGCTCCCGGGGCATCAGTCGGATTGTCCCGGGCGATCATGGAAAACTCCATGGAGCCGGACAGGTCGAGCAAGAACAGAACACGCTGGCTCTCGGTGCTGATCCCGAAGAAGCTCATGCCGATCGAGTCTTCCGCGGGCAGGGCCGCGCTCAGGGTACGGCCCGTTTTGGGCATCTCGAACTGCGTCCCCTCCGCCTCCCACCAGGTTTGCCAGAGGGTGTGGTTGGTGTGGTAGTCCAATCCGGTGAGGGCCGCCAATCCCCCGCGCAGATCCGTGCGAAGGCGGCCATTGGCCCCCTCGAGCGCAGCAATCATCGCGCCCACCCCCTCCCGTTGCCCAAGGACGACAAGGGCCTCGATGGCCGCACGCTGCACCAGCCACGATTTGTGGGCCAGGTGAGCTATCGCGACCTCCGTGGGGAGGGCCTCCAAGCCGTAGGGGGCCAGCTCACGCAGAATGGTGGCGATGGCCAGGGGTTCATCCTCCCCGTCGAGGAACCCCAAGAGAGCCGCTTGTGCAGGCTCGCACTCCACCGCACTCAGGATCTGCAAGGTCCTTAGGCGCGCTCCAGTGGGGGCTCTACTCTGAGCCTTGAGCAGGGCAGCCAGAGTCTTGGCCTGGGTATCGGGCTGCATTCGGGACAGCGCCCGACCTGCGGAGAGGGCGCACTCATCACACACCTGCCCCATCTGAGTGATCTGCCTCCGATCAGCTGCCGCTTCGCGTTTGATCTTCTCGTACTGAGCTCTGCTAGCACCCGACAGCCCCCCACCACTCTGGTCACTCTCCTTCTGTAGTCGCGCCTCCATCTTGCGCACTTCTGCCTCCTTCCTGGGGAGGCCTCGCTCCAATCGCACGCACTCGGAGGCAAGATCGGCCAACACCGCCTGCAATCGCTTGGTCGTGTCCTCCCCGCCGACCTCACCCAGAAAACCAATGGCGGCCAGGCGCGTGCTCCAGAATTCTTCCCTCTCAGCCTGTTTCCAGATCTCCTTCAGAGCGCTCCGCTTGCGAGAGTCGCTCAGCTGCGTCAACAGGCGGCCCGCCCCACCGGCCACAGCACTCTTCCAGGGCCGCAGCGCAGCGCTCTTTTCCTCCAGCTCGGCTAGACGGCGTGCGAGCCCTTCGGCTGCTCGAACCTGATCCTTCAGCACCTCTGCCAGGCTCTCATCCTTCACGGCACGCAGGGTCAACCCATCGACGACGCGCTGGCCCTGGGCCAGTTGAGCGCGGACGCGCCGCTGCTCGGACTCCACCTCTCCCAGGTGCTGGACGCACTGGGCAAACTCCAAGCCGATGACCTCGCAGGCCTCAGGGTCTCCCAAGGCCACCAGCGCGTCCAGCGCAGCCTGAGCCTCGCTCTGACTGTTGGGGTTTGAACGCTTTGCAGCGGCCCGCCGAAAGGTCCGCACACACTGCTCCAGGTCGTCCTCCATGATCGGAGGGGCTGGGTGGCTCTCACCCCCAAGAAAGGTGGCCAGGAGCCAGAACAGGGGGACAGCGGGGGTCATGGCCATGGGAGCACGCCATCCTACCACCGTCCCGGACAGACGCTGCAGGTCGGGTACCCCACACTCCCGTGACCCGGCTACAATCCGCCCGGAAGTGAGAGGTCTAGGCGGCCGCTCTCCAGGACCGCGAGGCACAGGCAACTGAGCCGAGCGAGATCGGAGGGAGGAAAGTCCGGGCTCCTCGGGTCAGTGTGGTTGCTAACGGCAACCGGCCGTGAGGCCAGGGAAAGTGCAACAGAGAGTAGACCGCCAACCCCGCGCTTCGGTGCGGGCGGCAAGGCTGAAAGGGTGCGGTAAGAGCGCACCGCAGTTCCTGGTGACAGGACTGGCAAGGTAAACCCCACGCGGAGAAAGACCAAATAGGGAAGGTCAACGGGCGATGACCCGCGCTCACACCTTCCGGGTAGGTCGTTCGAGGCCGGAGGCAACTCCGGTCCCAGAGAAATGGTCGTCACCTCCCCTCACGGGGAGGAACAGAACCCGGCTTATCGGACCTCTCACTTCCACCTTCACTTTCCAAGTTCCTTGCACCGCAAGAGTTGGCGCAACTGGGGATTCTCTCGGCGGCAAATTGGGCAGAGGACCTGCCCAATCCAAGCCGGAAAGAAATTCTGCATCTGAGGACAAGTTGCATGCTCGGTCGCTCACTTCCGTACCCCGTTGACGAAACGTGAAGAGTGGTTTAGGGTGTGTCTTCGTGATGCGGACGCAAGTCGCCCGCGCACTCTCCGGCTCGACCGGGTTGATCCTTCTCCTTTCATCGGATTCTTCGCCGCCTCGGAAGCCAAGGGCTCACCTGCCAATCCGCTTGCGACGTGAGGGTCCACTGCTCCGCCGACCGCACTCGGCCTCAAGTAGCACACCGCAACTCCGCGCTACTCCTTCATGGAATTCGTCTTCGTCATCCCGCGACCCAGTCTCTTCCCAGAGAGTTACCCCCACGGGTTTCGGTTCTTCGACGCGGGAAGTTCAGACGACAAGGTCGAAACGGAAACGACCGCGGAGGCCTTCGCTGCATGCGTACGCGAGCACGGGTTCTTCGTGGAACGCGAGTACGCAGAGCGCACCCCTGCGCTGAAACAGGTCATCCCCTACTCGCTGGTGGTCCGCCAGGGGGCCGCTGGAAGCCCGGAAGTACTCTGCCTGCGGCGCACCAAGGCCGGGGGGGAGGCCCGCCTGCACGACAAGCTCTCCATCGGAGTGGGAGGTCATATCAACCCGGTGGACATGCAAGTTGCCACCGCCGGACCCGATTCAGATTCGCCAACTCAGGGGCATTCACAGGAGCGGGATGGCTCCGACCCCATAGCTGCAGCCACCCGACGGGAGGTGGCTGAGGAAGAACTCTCCATCGAGGGACCGTACACGGTCCACCGTGTGGGGTTACTCAACGACGACTCCAATCCTGTCGGAGCTGTCCATGTCGGATTGGTCCAAGTGATCGCGGTCAACGGACCGGTAGCGATTCGCGAAGTGGACCAACTCGAAGGTAGTTTTGTTTCGGTGGCCGAGCTGCGAAGGCTCGACTCCACCGGAGCCAACTTCGAAACTTGGTCCAGCCTGTTGCTCACAGAGTTGGACCACCTGGTCTCCATCCCTGCCAATACTACCGGCCACCATGGCCACAACTCTGAAGGCGAGGTTCTCACCGCATGTCATTGACCAACCCGACTCAACAGGCGAAGAATCGAGAAGGATCACCCCGCAGATCCCAGAAAGAAACAAAGCAGATGGCACCTGAGAGAATTTATGACGCCCTGCTCGCCGCTCAGACGGCAGACACGGCAACGATCACCTTCAAGGATGGTCGCGTGGTTACCGGGGCCTTGATCTTCAACCCCTTCAAGGGAACGGGAAGAGTCATCGATCCCGTGAAAGAGGCTTCCATCAACTTCGACGTCAAGGACATCCGCGACCTCAAGTTCTAGGCCCCAGCCGCCCACCGACGCTTGCCAATCACCGGGCGAGCCCAAGCCATGCGGGGTGTTCTCGTGGGCACACGCGCTCTGCCTTCTTTGGTGCAGCGCGTTGGGTTGACTGAAGACCAAAGACCCTTGCGCGACCTCCTGATCACCCTCCTCGCCCTGGCCGTGGGCGCCAGCTGCTCTCCACGTAAGCACCTGGAAGCAGGCAGCCCCAACCACGGTCTGTGGGTGCTCAACAGCCCTGATGCCGAGCTCTTGGGCCCCCTGAGAGAGGGTCGCCAGCTGCTCCTGGCACCCTTGGTGAGCCGCTCAGAGGGGGTCGTCCGGGCTGAGCGCACCCGTAGGGGCCTGGGACTGCGCCTTGAAGGGTCAGACCGATGGCAGATCGTGGACCTTGCTCTGCGGGCCATCCAGCACCCGGTGGACCATCAGGTCCTCATCGGATCCGAAGGTGCCCTGGTGGTGGGCCCTAGCCAATTGCCCCGTGAGACTCTGCCCAGTGTGAGTCATCTCCCCTGGCTTGCACGCCAGGATGGCCAGCACCTTTCCACGGCGGCGGTCACCCTTGTCCCACCCGACTGGGGCATCCTTCCCCACAGTCTGGTCCTGATCGCCGGAGATGGCGCAGGCACGTCACACGCTGTGACGGTCGACGGAGTCCCGCACACGCTGGGCGGCGGCCGGCGAGAAGCCCTCGTCCTCCCCGCCCATGCCAATCAGAACGTGCGCGTCGAGCCGGGTGGGGCCCACCTCGATCAGGCGTTCTTCGCGCGGGTCGAAGAGGTGCAGGCCACAGCGGGTGTGCCTCTGCTCCTCCGCAACTGGGAGCGCAACGGCGACACGAAAACCCAGGAGAGCACCCAGCCAGATCCTTGGGTGACACCTCTGGCCGCGCACGAGACCCTGGATCTGTGGTTCGATCCTCCCCATCGCGCGCAGCCGGGTCGCACCTGGACCGTGCTGGTGGAGATTGAGTGTGCAGGAATCGAAACGCGGGGAGCGCCGCGTAGAGAATCCGCGCCATCCACCGGTTGGTTTTGTGACGTAACCTCACAGCTGGGCCTTGAGAATTTGCACCTAGAGGGGCCCGCCGAACAGCTCACCATCGCCCCCACGATGGGTCCGGGCCTTGCCTGGGGCGACGTGGATGGGGATGGGTGGGTCGACCTGTACCTGGTACAGGGTTCGGGCCGCCCGGAGACCGGCCCTCTGCCCAACCGTCTATTGCGGAACGTCGAGGGACAGCGCTTCGAGGACATCACCCTGGGCTCGGGAGCAGAGGCGACCGGCGCAGGCATGGGTGCCCTTTTCTTCGACGCCGATGGAGATGGCGACCTCGACCTGTACGTGGCCAATCGTGGCCCGGACGTCTTGCTTGAAGGGGATGGGAGAGGACACTTCAGCCCCGTCCCGCTGCCTGCGGCTCTCACTTCAGACCAGTGGAGTGCAGGCATCGCCGCCGCTGACTACGACAAGGACGGCGATCTGGACCTCTATGTCACGCGCTACCTGGACTTCGACTTAACCAAGATGGAGCGCGGCCCGGACATGCAGTCCTACCAACGCGAGGACCCGCTGCCCATGCTGCCCTTCGCGTTCCCGGCGGGGGAGAACGTGTTCCTGCGTAACGAAGGCGGTCTGGTTTTTGAGGACGTCACCGAAGAGTTGGGCCTAGCGGACGCCAACGGCCGTGGCATGCAACCGATCTTCTGGGATTTTGACCGAGATGCCGACCTGGACCTGTACGTGGCCAATGACGTGAGCTTCAACGTGCTCTACCGCAATGAGGGTGATGGCACCTTCCAAGACATCTCCTACCGAACCGGGGTGGACGACCCTCGAGGAGGTATGGGACTCGCCATCGGGGATGTGGACGGGGACCTAGACGAGGACCTGTTCCTGACAAACTGGCAGCTGGAAGCCAACGCGCTGTACCTCTCGAACCTCTACTCGCCCTACGAGGCCAAGCACCGACGCGCGAGCTTCCACGATGGCACCGTGGCCGCGGGCTTGGTGGACAGCATCGGCTATACCTCCTGGGGAGCGGTGCTCTTCGACGTGGAATGCGATGGCGACCTGGATCTGTTCGTGGCCAATGGCTATACGAGCCCCGACTACGAGAGTACGGGCATCTGCGTGGGCCAGCCCAACCATCTGCTGACCAATGATGGGAGCGGACACTTCACGGACGTGAGCGCGTCTGCCGGCAGCGCACTCTCGCGCGCGCTCCCCTCTCGAGCGGCCGCGGCCTGTGACTTCGACAGAGATGGCGATCTGGACCTGGCCGTGACCGCCAACAATTCTGTCCTGCAGCTCCTGCGCAACGACGCGCCGCGTGCGGGCCGCTGGCTGGGGTTACGCCTACTGAACGGTGATACCGGCTCGCCTGCCATTGGTGCTGAGGTCACTCTGCGCAGCGGTACCCGATCCTGGCGCAGGAGCCTGAGGGCGGGTACGAGCTACCTTGCGGGCAATCCCCCCGAGCTACACTTTGGGCTGGGGGCGGTACCGGATCGGATTCAAGCCGAGATCCGCTGGCCCTCGGGGGCAACCTCGAAGCTGGAGCTGGAGGTAGACGGTTGGCGTACGGTCCGTGAGGCGCACTAGCCTTCGGGGTAGGGCGGCATGCCCGGATCCAGGTCCACGTGCGTCGCATCAGCCACGCGGTTGATGTAGTTGAAGTAGCTGATGACCTGCACAGCGTCGTGCATAGCCTCATCGTCGAACCCCGCCGTACGCAGGACCTCCACGTCCTCCTGGCTCATGGCCCCCGGGTCCCTCGTCAGCTTTTCCGCATACACGCACAGTGCCTTGTCCGCGGCAGAGAGGTCCGCAGAGCTCCAGCCGGTGAGAACGGCGTCCACCAGGCTCTGGACGGATTCGGGCTCGGCATCAGTTTGTAGGAGCTCTGCACGGAGATCCCCAGCGTGGGAGTGCACTCAGTAGTGGCAGTCGTTGGTCTGGCTGACCACCGTGGCCAAGAGCTCGCGCTGCACCCGACTCAGGCCCTCCGGCGCAAACATGATCCGCTGATAGAGCCCCATGGATGCATCCAGCACTGAAGGCGACAGGCTCATGGCGCGCACGATGCCCGCCACGCCTCCAGCGCGCTGAACGGCAGCGTCGTAGGAACGCTTCAGGCGCCCGGTGGCCTCCTCCAAGGAAACAGTACGTATCCAGGACATGGACAGATGGTAGCCCATGGGCGGCGGAGACGCGGCACCCGGAGCGGGGCAGGCTACAAGGAGAGCAGGCCAAGACAGACTCCCGGGAAGAGCCTATCCTGTCGCCTGGCTCCCGCTGGAGCCCCTCCCCATGGACTTTCTACTGGAATGCATCGGTTTTCCCCCGGATCTGGATCAGGAGGCCCTCGTGGAGCAGGTCGTGCAGGAGGGAGACCCTGCCCCTTGGCGTGGTGATTCCAAGGAGCATCGAACCCTAGCCCTGGGTGCAGGCCTCGAGGTCCGCCTTGACAGGGAAGTAGGCAAGGATTTTTGGACTCTCCTCCCCCACTATCGCTCTCCCCATCGACTGCGCGTGGGGATCGAGACCCTGAACCATGTACCCGACTCGCCCTTCGATGCCCTGCTTACGGGGTGGGCCTGCCCGCCCAACCCGCGTGAACCCAGCCCGCTGCTCGAACCCGGTGAACCCGGCGCCTATCGCTTGGCAACTTGGCTGATCGATGCCCAGCGCCTCCCTTCACGGATGCCGACCAACCACGTGCTCGCCGTGAGTATCGCAGGCTTCGCTCTGCACGTGGATTACGTAGGACCCAATGAGGGTGTCCGCGATCCGAGCATCCTGGAACAGCGTCGAGGTGCAGCTGTGGCGCCCCTGGGCGCTCCCGATGCACCGGGCGGGTGCTCTGAAGTATCTCTGCGCGTTCAGTCCATCCAGCACTTGCGAAACCCCATCACCGGGCAAGCGGTCGACCTTCTGGTGGCCGACGCTCCCGAGAGGCCCCTCCTGCTATTCGTGAATCCATGGCAGTTGGAAGAGCACGACCAACCAGCCCCGCGGCCCGGTTGGCGTATCGAGGGAACGTTTCTCTTCTCGGGTACGGTGGCAGGAGGAATCCCCGTAAGTCGTCGGCGAACGGATACGGCTTTCGGCTAGCCAATCCAAACCGGCTGACGCGGTGAGCTAGTTGTAGACCTTAATCAGGCAGGTGCCTGCGCTACGGGTAGGTCTTGAACTCGCCGACCTTGTACTTCTCCCAGTACTCGTCCAGCTTGACGCGGACTTTGCCGGTCAAGAACACCACGCCCAGGATGTTGGGCAATGCCATGCCTAGGATCATTAGGTCGCCGAACTCGAGCACGTTGACGGCCGAGACGATCGAGCCAAGGAAAACGAATGACAAGAATAGGTACTTGTAGGCCAAGCTCGACGAGTCGCCGAACATCCAGACCCAGCAGCGCTCTCCGTAGTAGCTCCACGAGATGATCGTGGAGTAGGCGAAGAAGAACACGGCGACGGCCAAGAGTTTCGGGAACCAAGAGATCACGCCGCCCATGGCCAGCGAGGTGAGGACCGCCCCTTCCTTAGTCGCGATCGCACCTTGCATCGCAGCGTCGGTTCCACCCACCGCGTCGTATGCGCCGGTGATGACGATCACGAGTGCGGTCATCGTGCAGATAACAACAGTGTCGATGAAGGGGCCGAGCATGGCGACGGTGCCTTCGCGAATCGGAAAGTCCGTCTTGGCGGCCGAGTGTGCAATGGCAGCAGATCCGGTGCCGGCTTCGTTCGAGAATGCCGCGCGCTTGAAGCCTTGAACAAGCACACCAACCAAACCACCGAAGCCAGCGGCGGGTGTAAAGGCACCGCTGAGGATCGTGCCGAAGGCGGCGGGAATCTCACCGGCCATCTTGAGTAAAATGAAGACGCAGGCAAGGACATAGACACCGCACATGAGCGGCACGATTTTCTCAGCCGTTGCAGCGATTCGCTTGATGCCGCCGATGATTACGACACCGACCAAGACGGTCATGAGCAGCCCGTAAATCCACTCGTTCCCTTGTAGCCAGGAGAACTGAGAAGACATCAATTTCACTGATTGGTTCACCTGGAATGCATTTCCGCCCGCTAGGGAACCACCGATGCATAGGAAGGCGAAGAAGTAGGCGAGTATTTTCCCCGGCGTTGCAAGGGACGGCGAGAGGTCCTTGAGACCTTCAGAGAGATAGACCATGGGGCCACCCATCATGCGGCCGTCGGGACGCTTGACGCGGTACATTTGGGCCAAGCTGCATTCGACGAACTTGCTGGTCATACCAAGGAAGCCAGCGCAGATCATCCAGAACGTTGCACCAGGACCACCGATCGAGATCGCGATGGCCACACCGGCGATGTTGCCTAGGCCAATGGTTGCGGAGAGCGCAGACGCTAGCGCTTGGAAGTGGCTGACTTCGCCTTCGTCATCGGGGTTGTCGTAAAGGCCGCGCGTTACGCCGATGGCGTGCTTGAAGCCGCGGACGTTGATGAACCCCATGCGCAAGGTGAAGAAGATCGCGCCGAGCACGAGCCACAACACAGCGAAGGGTACGCCCGGGCTGTAGGCGTCGAGGGTCACGGTTGTGACCGCATCGGCGCCCTCGGGCACGGTGACCGCAAAGCTCCGGGAGCCCTGCCCGTAGGTCGCCAGAAGACTCGCATTCAAGGCCTCGATACCCGCCTCGTCTAGGACGCCCTCGGGGAACTTTAGGGTGAGATTGCACTCCAGAGGGTCGAGCTTTCCGTTGGCTGCCAGGACGTCGACAAGAGACGCCATGACCTCGCTCGGGGGAACCGCTCTTGACTGGAGCTCGGCGGAGTCTGTGGTGTGGAAGAGGTCGTAGAAGATGT
The DNA here is from genome assembly GCA_012959525.1 of Planctomycetota bacterium. GTDB lineage: Bacteria > Planctomycetota > UBA1135 > UBA1135. Next base: position 89,979 of record DUDB01000019.1, on the reverse strand, counting down.
AACCCGCGAGGAAGCCGTTGACCGTTCCAAAAGTACTGTTGGCGCCGTCGTTGAAGGACTTCCACCAGCCGCCATCTGCTTCGATTGGGGGCGTGACTTCTGCGACCAATTCCGGCGTTACCGCCGTATCTGGAGCGTCGGACTGTAGGGGACTTGCTAGGGCAGACGGTGCAAGAGAGCACAGGCTGGCAAGTAGGAGAGAGACGAGAGGGATCCGTCGGCGCATGGGAAGCTAGGGGATTAGAGGCTTGACGATGGGTGAGCCAGACTGAGAACGTAGCGAGGAGGGCCCCATATCTCACGGCCAAAGTTCGATGCCCAGAGATGAGAAGAGCGAACGAAGGCTCTACTTAGGGGCTAGAAAGGCTCCAAATAGGTGAGGCAGATGTGCAAACGCAAGCGCCGGGATAGGCCTCGCCTGTGGCCCGACGGCAAGTCCGAGGTGGGCGCGGCAACCTGAAAAGGCCCGAGAAAGCACAGGGCGAGGCCAAGAGTAAGAATTGGCAAAAAAAACGATCCATGGTCATTCTCCCATGGGGCTCCTGGCCGATATGTAAGGGTCCCACCTTGGCCATGAACTCTTCCACCTCCACCGCTCTAGCCCTCCTGCCGCTCTGCTGGTTGGCCCTCCCTGCGCTGAGCACCGTGCCCGCAGCGAGCTCCGGAGAATTCTCTCAGAACCCCGTTCGGGGCCGTTCAAACCCGCGCGACCCCAAGCGCGCGACCGCACAAGATCCTCTCAATAAGAGGATCATCGACTTGAAGGCCGAGATTCAAGCTCGCGGGGAACGCAACGTCACGGGACAGACCACGTTTGTCGACGCTGACCAGATCCTGGAGTGGTTCACGATCTGCGACCACAACTCAAACTCGTGGCTCTCGTTCTCGGAGACCTCTATCTCGCTGCACTTCTCGCGCAAGCGTTTCCAGGCCTTCGATAGCGATCGTGACGGACGCTTCGCTCATAGTGAATTCGAGGAGTTCTACCGCTACTCCATTCTGGATGGCCGTGCGTTCACCCCCCCCGCTCCGGTCGCGCGCAAGCCCAAGCCACCCCATCGCAGCGCGATTCAATTGCGTAACGCCTACGACACGGACCTAGACCGGGTGCTTTCAAGCAGCGAACTCTCCAACCTATTGGTGGACTACGGGATCGAGAGTTCCAGTGCGGAAGCCATTATCCTGAGCCTCGACGAATCGGGGGAAGGGATGTTGAGTCCAACTGAAATGACAGTGCTGCCCAGCGTCCTACACCCTGTGGACTTGGGTAATGGTCGCACGGCGCCCACCACGCCCGGTGCTCCCAAGTCCTTGCTTGAGCTCTTTGGGACCCCGTTAGATCGATTCGTCGACTCAGACTCTGCCCATTCTACTGCGGCTCCCTTGCCCCCCCTGATCATCGGCCCCGTGCCCCTGTTCCGGCGCCTGGACCTAGACAACGATGGATTCATCACAGTCGATGACCTGGAGCAACTCTTGCGCCCCATGCGAGTGTCTGTCCGCCCACACACGGTGATCAACACCTTGGATGGGAATGGCGACTTCAAGCTGAGCCCGGAAGAGTTCCACCGCGCGCTCGGCGGCATCGACAAGTAGCGCTCTGCCGCAGGCAGCCCTAGGGGTGCAGAGCGACGAGCTCCTCGTGCCGCGGCCCCTTCTCCAGATCCGCCACCGCGTAGCGCCCTCCGCCCCGTAGGCTGACCCCCGCTGTGGCCCCATCCAGACCCATTGCGTAAAGGTGCAAGCCGAAGCTCGGTCGGCCTTGATCGTCCACCATTTCGGGCTGCCAGGCGGCCGCCCTCTGCGCCTGTCGCGTCACGCGCCGCAGTACTTCCAGGCCAGCCTCCTCGGGACTCGCACCCTGCCGCATCAACTCCACCATGGCGAAGCTGGAGTTCGAGAGGATCGCTGATTCACCTCGGCCCGTCGCACCGGCCGCGCCGGCCTCCTGATCGCAGTACAGGCCCGCCCCCACTATGGGTGAATCCCCCACCCGTCCCGGAACCTTGTAGGCAAGCCCTGAAGTGGTCGTGGCACTCGAGTACTCACCCGTGAGCGACAGGGCTGAGCAGTGAATGGTCCCCGTCGGACGCTTGTCGCCAATGATCTCCTCCAGGGTCACCTGTTCGCCATGTACGTCGAAGAGCATGCCACTCTTCTGATCCTTCTTGGCAGGAGCGAGTCGGTCGTCCCCCTCACTCATGCGCTCGCGCCATGCAGTCCATATGCGCCGTGCTCGATCCGTGAGCAGCTCTGCATGCGGGTGTCCGTGGTCTCGTGCGAAGCGGTAGGCTCCTTCCCCAACTAGCAGGCAGTGGTCCGTGCGCTCCATCACAAGCCGTGCGACCTCGCTTGCGTGCATGATGTTCTGCAGGCAGCCCACTGCTCCCGAGTTGTGTGTCGGTCCGTGCATGCACGCCGCATCCAGGGTCACGTGCCCCGATTCGTCGGGCAACCCGCCCAAGCCCACCGAGAGGTCGTCTGCGTTGGCCTCGGGAATCTTGACGACCTCTATCACGGCGTCGAGTGGGTCGCCGCCAGCGCGGAACGACTCCCACACGTTCTTCATGCCCGCCAACGCGTTGGCAGACCCGATCATCGTGGGGCGATCCTTGGCGGGTTCCTCGGATCGTGGCCCCCGGTGCCGGGCCAGAGCAACGGGAGTCAGAGCGACTCCCACGCCGGCAGCCAGGAAGTGACGACGGGCGAGGGCAGAATCGGCAGGGAGGTTCTTCATGGCCACAGCCTAAAGCCTAGAAGAACCCACGTGGTGCGTTGAATTCAGCGCTCGGACGGGCCGCTGCACAATACCGCCAGCCAGCGCCGGGCAGCCGTCGACCACTCACCCCAGCTATGGGCCGCCTCCTCCGGCGCCTCCTCCTGCACCACGACGCCTTGGCGCTCGTAGCGTTCGTGCAGGAGGCTCTCGATGTAACGCTTCAGATCCTTGGGGCGGGCATCCGCCACTCCACATCCCGCGCACAAGAGGGCCACCGAACTCAGATGGAGCTCGCGTGAGTCCACGAAGGCGAGGCGGTCGAGGTTGGTGTGATAGGCGAAATCCGGGAAGTGCCAGAGCAGGGCGGCGGGAATGCCACGTCCCAGGAACTCGTCGTGGTCACTGCCCCCCTTCCAGGGGTGTTCGGCTGATTGCCACCCCCCGACCGCCAAGCCCACGTCCACCAGAGCCGACCGCACGATAACGGCGAGACCACTGGGCACGATCCAGTCGGGGTCCAATTCTCCCACCCCCCAGGCCGTGTGCTCGTCGGGGGGCAGCACCCAGAGAGCCCCAGGATCGGGCCCTCTCTCCAGCAGGCACACGGCACCCGTTTCCGCCGGGGAGTTGCCCATCATGTCTGCTGCGATGGCAGCGACGACGCGGCGTTGCGTGTGATCGAGGAAGACTCTGCTTGCAGTGTACTCGTCCCCCCAGATGAAGCTGATGGAGCGTAGGGGTCGACGAAGAGCCATCTCGTCCACGGCTCGCATGAGAGTCAGCGCCCCTTCAAGGAGGCCCGAGACGCCGCTGGCGTTGTCGTTGGTGCCCGGCTCCTGCACGTGCGCCACCAGGGACACAACCTCCTCCGGTCGCTCCAAACCCACAACGGTGGCCACCAGAGTGCGCAACGGACGCTCGTCGAGACGCACGCTGGCTTGCAGGCGCACTTCGGCAACCGACCAGTCTTCCAAGTCAGCCAGAAGGGCATGGATGCGAGGTGAGACGTGCGCCACGGGAAGAGTCGTCCCGGCAGGGACGGCGCCATAGTGGATCGCATCCAGGTGGCGGGTGGACCCGAGAGGATCCACGTTGAATTCAAAGAGGTAGGAAGAGAGGACGGCAGCCGCCCCTCGTTCCTGGGCCTGTTCAAGTACCTCGTCCAGCTCGAGGTCGGTCAGGAGGATCTCACCGGGGTCCAGCTCGGCGAGGTCCTGCTCCAGTTTGCCGCGCACGTCACAGGCGGGAGCATGAACGGGCAGCATGGTGCGTTCGAAATCATCCGCGCTGTGGAACTGATGGAGATCTTGGATGGGCTCGCCCAGCAGGTGCAGAGTCAAGGAGGCCGAGAGAGGGGTCCAGGCCGGAGTGTCCATGGGCGTTTGGATCTCACGCAGTTCGTAGCCCTCACGGGACCCGAACCCAACAGCCCGCAGCTTCGCCTCCAGCTCGTCCATGGCGAACTCGAATCCATCGTTGCCCGGTTCCCGGAACCACGGATCGAGTTCTGCCACCATCGCCATGGCAGCCTCCTCGTCGAATCCCTCTAGCAGGGGAGCCAGGAAGCGTGCTGTCCCGCCCTCTCCCAACATCACTTGCGGCCCGTTGTGGTAGCCCGCCGAGTACCCACCCCAACCCTCTATCGCCGGTCCCCCGGGCGGGGAGGAGCAGGCCGCCACAGCTAGGCACAGGCCGAGAGCGGTGCGTTCCATGGTTCAGGCGCCCAGGTACTTGTCCACCAGCGGCCCCAACCGCAAGCGGGCTTCGGGAGTGATGCACTCCCGCGCCGTCATGATAGCCGGGGCCAGAGCAGTGTCGCAGCCGCAGCCGAAGGTGGCTCCGGGGATGAGGCGGATGGTGCGCTCGATCAACTCGCGGGCGTGGCCAACGTTTTCCTTCATCGTGGCGATCACCGCGTCCACCGTGACGTCATCGTGACCGGTGTGCCAGCAGTCGTAGTCGGTAGACATGGCCACCGTGGCGTAGTGCAGTTCGGCCTCGCGCGCGAGTTTGGCTTCCTGAAGGTTGGTCATGCCAATAACGTCCGCCCCCCATGAGCGGTACAAATTGGACTCGGCGCGGGTGGAGAACTGGGGCCCCTCCATGTTCACGTAGGTGCCCCCATCATGAACGATCAGGTCCACCTCGGCACAAGCCTCAAGGAGTGCGGTGCGCAGCGAACTACAGACGGGGTCGGCGAACATTACGTGGGCCACGATGCCGTCCTCAAAGAACGTGTCTGGGCGGTGGCGGGTGCGGTCGATGAACTGGTCGATCACAACGAAGTGTCCGGGGACGATCTCCTCGCGCAGGGAGCCGACTGCGGAGACGGACAGCACGTGGGTCACGCCAAGGCTCTTGAGACCCCAGATGTTGGCCCGGAAGTTGATCTCACTCGGGTTGACGCGGTGGCCACGACCATGCCGGGGAAGAAAGACCACGTCGATCCCGTCGAGTTGACCGGTGAGGAACGCGTCGCTGGGCTCCCCATAGGGAGTGGAGAGCTGAACCTCCTCCAGATCCGTCAGCCCCTCGAGGTCGTACAGACCCGAGCCGCCGATGACGCCGATCTTGATGGGGGGCTGCTGTGTGGGGCTCATGGGGAGGTTGGGTCGGGCTAACGTGAGGTGGACAGCAGGCGGCGCACGGCAAGGGTGGCATAGGAGCCGCGGGGAAGTTGGAACGACATTTTCACCATGCGCTGGCCCCGATTGCGAGGATCGCGTTCAGCCGGGCGGATGCGAAGGTTCTGTGGCACGACTAGGGCGGCCCGCGGTTCGGGCTTGAGGACGAAGCCCGGGACCCCCTCAATGGCGAATTGGAAGCGGGTGAGGCCTTCGCGCTGCAGGACGGCCTCGAAGAGAGCGGCCTGATCGGCGTGGTCCACCCCGGCGAGCCTGTTTCCGGGAAGCGGCAGGGAGCCCTCCCACTCGGCGGGCACCATCCCGAGACCTTTGGGGAAGACCTGCGGGCCCTCGGGCGTGCGCACGACGAACTTCTCCTTGGTGGGGGTGCAGCCATCAAAATGGCGCGCCAGCGCACGGTTCCAAATGTGCGACTGCCAGGCGTACAGGTGAATCAGGCGTATGCGCGACGCCACGAAGCGGAAGGCCCCTGCAAAGTCGTCTTCGTCGCGTCGCAAGTGTTCAAACACGGAGTGGTGCCGCCCGAAGCGGCCAGCAACATCCCGGCAGGCGCGCCAATTCCCCCACTTGCGAGCCAAAGCGACCTTCATGGACTTCTCGCGTTCTGGGTCGTAATCGGACACGGCCGTTAAGAGGCGCTTCAGCGCCTGATCTGTTTGGCCGAGCATCAACCCCTTGGCAATCCAGCCCTGATTGTGTCGCAGGTTTCCAAAGCGCTGCTCGTCGAAGTAGTTCGGCAGACCGTGCTCGCGCACGCTGTCCAAGGACGAACGGATCTTGACCACTTCGCTCGCTCCTAGGTCCCGCGCGATGATCTGGAAGGCATTCCCATGACTGTCGTGGCTACTGAGTGCATCCCTCCCAAATCCCACAGTCTCGATGTCCAATTCCTGATCCTTGTACTGCACGCGCTTACCTTTCTGAATGCTCATGTACTGGGTCGTAACCCCTTGCTTGTCCTTCAAGCCCGCCATGGATACGTCACTACCAGAGACACCGGCCGTCTCCCCCAGAAAGCGTGCCGCCTCCATGGAGGTCAGCTTGCGCTTGGTCACGCGGTAGACACGATGCCGCCCTTTGGCCTGTAGGTAGTCGTCACGTAGGACTTCGTCGACGCGAAAATCTCCGGGCTGTTGCTTGAGTCTCATGGTTTTGCGGGCCGAACCTTGGCCAATTGGGTACACACGCGCGAGTAGTCCTTGGGCACAGGAGCCTCTACGGTGATGGATTTATTCGGATCTCCCCCGAGGTCGGGGAAGCGGATGGTGTGGGCGTGCAGTGTCAGGCGATCAATCAGGGGCCGCTCCACGGCGCCGGGCTTGGGCCTGTAGCCGCGCTTGAGTTCCGAGAGCAGGATGGCGTCTCGGTGGCCGTACATGGGGTCCACGGCGAGGGGAAACCCCTCGCTCGCGAGGTGGACCCGAATCTGATGCGTTCGCCCTGTCACCGGCTCGCAGCGCAGCAAGGTGAAGCCCGAGAAACGCTCCGCCACTTCGACCCGAGTGCGGGAGGGCTTGCCGTTCTCGCTAACCTGCATGCGTCCCGTCCGTCGCAGGTCTGGGGCGAGGGGACGATCGATGACGTCCCACCCCTCGCTCTCCGGATACTCACCTTCGACCAGGGCCAGGTAGCTCTTCCCGATGCGGCCCTCATCGAAGGCCCCGCGCAGACTGCGCTCGCACTCAAGGGTCTTGGCCACAAGCACACAGCCGGAAGTGCCCTTATCAATGCGGTGAACCAGGCGCGGTCGGAACTCCACCGATCCGGGCATGCTCTGCTCCTGCTCGTCCTCCTGGCGCTGGACCGCATCTGCCAACAGAGCTCCAGACAGGCAGGCCGCATCTCGGCGCCACCTTTCTGGCTCCACGGCAAGGCCCGAGGGTTTGTCGACAACCAAAACCTCCTCATCTTCATGCAAGATGGGAATGGCCTGGCTGGGAGCATGGGGCGCGACCGGCATGTCCTCCTTGTCAAACTCCACGCAGACAACGCTGCTCATGCGCATGCGATCCGAGGGGCGAGCCTGAGCCCCATCCAGCAGTACTCGACCGGCTCGAATCTGGCGCCGGATGAACCCCTTGTTGGCCATGGGATAGGCAAGGCACAGGAACTCGTCCAACTCCAGGCCGACACGCTTCTCGGCCACCTCTAGGTACTCGGTCACGCTTTCTCTCCATCAGGGCACTCAAAGACGGCGGACTTCAATGCGCCGACGTAGGGCAGGTTCCGATAGCGGCCAGCAAAGTCCAAGCCATAGCCGACAACGAATTCGTTCTGCACTTCGAACACGCGGAAGTCCGGTTCGAGATGCAACTCACGGCGGGAAGGCTTGTCGAGGAACACACAGGTCTTGACCTGCGAAGCCCCCCGGGCAAGGAGTTCATTCTTCAGGGCATGCATGGTGCGCCCGGTGTCGAGAATGTCATCCACCAATAAGATGTTGCAGCCCTCTATCTCGTCCCCGTTGGGTAGAAAGTCCACGTGCAGATCACCGGACTCCGTCCCTTTCCCATAGCTGCGCGCAGCAACGAAGGCCATCTGCAGAGGGATGGGAATACGGCGAACGAGATCGGAGGCAAAGATACAGGAGCCCTTCAGAATGGACACGACAGTCCATTCCTGGCCGCGGTAGGCATCCGTCACTTTGGCGGCCACCGCTTCGATGCCTTCCAGTATGTCCTCTTCGGAGAAGAGGACGTGGTCAATGTCTTGGTGCACTCTGGTGCCTCTTCGGGCGCTGAGAATGCGCCGGGTTTATGCTAGGGGGCGGTGCGCCAATGAGCTCGGAGCACCGTAGGGCGCAGGAGTATACAGAAGGCAGAGGGTTTGGGGGGGGTCCACGCCCCCGGTTCCAATGCTGATGGGTCTTATTTCGATGCGGGTTGGACCTTTTGGGTTCTGCCGCCCCTTGACGAATACATGGAAAGGGCTAGATTAGCTAATGCAGGTGCGGGGAACCCATTTAGGGCCTCACTGCCCTTTTCCGACCTCGGCCTGTCGCACCCTTCTTGGGAGCACGATTACTTGCAGGAAACTCTGTGCTGAGACCTTAGCACTCTCCAAGCAATCGTTTCCCGATGGAAACTAGGGCAAAGCGATAACGTCAATTGTCTGCCTCTGATGTAAGTGGACACACCAATCGAAACCAAGACTGGGAGCAAGGATAGGCACATTGCCACGACTCCCTTAATCTCCACAAGACCCATGACAAAGCGCGAATACAATCGTCGTACCGATGAAGAACGGCTGAGCGAGCTGGAAACTCAGCTTGAAAAACTCAAGAGCAAGGTGCAACAAGAGCAGCGCTCGGACGCCCCGGTCTTGAAGGATATCAAGAAGGTCCGGACAGCCCTGAACAAGTTCTCACAGGTGTGTGCCAACCATGGCCGTACGGACATGGTGAACTCCGTCATGGCGTTCCTGCATACCCTTGAGCATCAGGCCAAGTCCGTCCCCAGCTCCATGCAACCCAAGTGATTGCGAACGGCCTCCTGAAGAGGTTCCGCAATCAGGCCCGCCGCCCCCGTTAACAATGCCGCGACCGAAGCCCGTTCATCCGGACATCGCTCTCAGAGAGGAGGAGCAACTCTTCGCCGGGCGGTTCTTTGATGTGTACCGGCAGGCTGCAACGCTTCCGTCTGGACTCCAGCAGGACTGGCAGTTCGTCACCCACCCGGGAGCTTCAGCCATTGCCGCGCTCGATGACCAGGGCCGTATGTTGATGGTCCGCCAGTACCGACTGCCCGTGGGGAACTGGTCGGTTGAGATTCCCGCAGGTCGCCTCGAGGAGGGCGAAGCCCCAATGCTGGCCGCCCAGAGAGAGCTCGAAGAGGAGACCGGGTACCGAGCATCAAGCTGGGAGCCCTTCTTTGAGTTCGTCCCCGCCCCCGGGTTTTGTGACGAGGTGGTGCATGTATTCCTCGCGCAGGGACTGGAGGTCGTCCCCGGAGGCGGGCTGACATGCGACGAGGACGAAGAGCTCGAGGTGCTCTGGATGCGGCCCGAAGAAGTCCTCGACCTCAGCCCGGCCGATTCCAAGACCCAGCTGGCGGCGTTCAGGGTCCTGGCTCGCTGATCGACACCAGGTGATCGAACCCGGCCTGGGCGCGCAGCAGGTTTCCGCCCGGTCCCAACTCCAGTAGCGCACCGGGGAGGGCGATCATCACACCTCCGCACTCAGTCAAGCACGCCGCCTTGGTTCCCATGAGGGGCATCGTGAATGTACCGCCGCGGCGACCACTCGCATCCCAACACATCGCGTCGCTCCGATCGTCCGGAACAACCCAAACGCGCTCCTCATCTCCCGCGAGACATGCGGCACGATCTCCCGCCCAGCGCCTCCAGCGCACGGACAGGTTCGCCTTCAGGAGCTGGAGCTCACCGCTCGAATCAAGCCACCACCATCCTCCATTAGGGCCCGGCGCCACCCCCCGCGGAGTCCCACCGAGTTGGGCGTGGTACGCATCACTCATATCCTGGTCCAAGCCAAACGACCACACCTCCCCCACTAGGTTAGCTACCAGCACCTGGCCGCCTACCTGGGCAAGGCAGGTGGCTCCCGGAAAGGTCTCGCGGCGAAGCGCCTCTCCGCCCCTAGCCAGGTGGATCCATTCGCGTGTGGGTGCGGGCCCGACCAAGCCCAAGGCGCCACCGCCGGACAGACCGACGAGACCCGCATACTCTCCCAGGCGGATAGGTACTCCAAGGCCCGACCAGGCATCGAGCCGTGTCCAGACCGAGCCTTCATGGCGCCCTCCACCCGGCACGCTCACGATCCACAGGCCATCCCCTGCCCGTGCAACACCCACGGGGCAAGGTACCGCCACCACCCACTGGGCGAAGAGCTCCCCGTCGAGCCCCACGATCCGGCCACCAGCGCGGTCCGCAACCCACCAGTGCACAGGCTCGTCTCGCCCGCGTCCCAAAATGGAGGAGAGGGCATGGGTGATGGGCGTGGGTGAGTGATGGCCCAGGCCCAGAAGGGCCAAACCCATACCAATACAAAATGCTCGCACGCAGCCTCTGACGATGGCGCCCCCGCGCCGGTGTCACAGACTGTGTACGGAGACCCCCTCTAGCCCCAAGAGGCGGCTCTTCAGTTCCAATCCCCCCGCGTAGCCTCCCAAGCCCGCACTCGCCACGACCCGATGGCATGGCACGATCACGGGCACGGGATTGGCCCCGTTGGCCTGCCCCACTGCCCGCGCCGCACCGGCAGCCATGCCAATGGCACGGGCCAGCTCAGCGTAGGTGCAAGTCTCGCCGAAGGGAATCTCAAGCAGAGCCTGCCAGCAGCGGCGCTGAAAGGGCGTGCCCATGAGATCGAGGGGCAGATCAAACGAGGTCCGTCGGCCCGCCAGGTACTCGGGCAGCTGCCGGAGGTCCACACGATTGCGTCCAGGCTCCAACTCCATCGCAGGATTCAGACGATGGCGTTCACAGAACCGATCCAAATCCGCCCACGCCGTGGCTTGGACCAGATGCACAAAGCAGATCCCGACTTCGCTAGTGGCTACCAGGATGCTCCCAAACTCCGTCTCCAACCAAGAAGCCCACAGGCTCCGCTCTTGCCTCGACCGACGGGCCATCAGGCAGGCACGGGATTGAGAGGATACAGCAGCAGGTAGACTACGACTCCGGTTATCGAGACGTAGAGCCAGATCGGAAGGGTCTTGCGGGCCAGGCGCTTGTGCGCTTCCCAGTCCTCGCGCCTGGCAAGGACAAGCACGCGCAAGACCATGGGCAGGTTCACGATCGCCAGCAGGATGTGGCTGGTGAGCAGCACGAGATAGGCCGTCTTTGCCCACCCCTCACCATTGAAGGGCCGCGGTCCCTGATCGCGCTGTACGCCCAGGTGGTAGATCAGGTAGCTGGCGAGAAAGGCCGCACTCACCATGAACGCAGACCGCATCAGGAAGATGTGGCGCTTCTTGTGGCCCGCACGGATGGCTTGCCATCCAGCCAGCAAGAGCAGAAAGGCGGTGCCATTCAGGACCGCGTTGAGCAGGGGCATTGACGAGGTCTCCGCCGCCGCCCGAGGTTTCCCCGCCAGATGTAGTACGCGGTCCAACAGCAGATCGAAGCCTGCGTCCACCACGGCCGGATCGGTACCAAGGGTGGCTCGGGCGGCCTGGTACCAGCCGGCAATCTGGCCTTCAGCATCCACCACGGGCAGCCGCGTGCCGTGGGTGATGTCGGGCTCCTGGATGGCGTTCTCTGCCTTGGGGCCGCGGTCAAGAGGTACCTTCAGCCCGTTCCTGATGAATCGCCCCATGGCCTCTTCGCTACCCGTCAGGAAGAGCCAGCTCTCCGTGTCGATGTCAAAGCGCGCGGCATACTCGGCCAGGGCCTCAGGCGTGTCGTAGTTCGGGTCCACGGAGAAGGACACAAGCCGGGCACCCGTGCCCTGCAGCTCTTCGTAGATGCGCGAGCGCAGATCGGTGGTCAGGCTCGGACAGGGTCCGGTGCAGCGCACGAAGAAAGGGATCGCCACCCATGGAGAGCCCAGCAGATCCTGATTAGTAACCGGTCTACCGTGGGCATCGGTGAATTCGAACGGCTCGATTTGGCCAAAGCGCTGGGGAGAATCTCCGCTGGGAGATAGCTGCGCTGCTTCCGCGCCTTGCTGGAAAAAGAAGGCGAGGAGGAAGAGGAGCAACGTCCTCAAGCACCCTATAGAGCCTGCAAGCTGGGCCCACACCATGCGCCGCGCCTCCCGTCAGATGCTCTCCAGCATCTGACGCACACTGGGATCCAGGAACACCAGAGCGAATTGCAAAGGCAGGTAGATCAAGGAAACGATCAATAGGATCCGTGCACGCTTGCGATCCTCAAGGAACATGAACGCGATGGAAGCCCCCAGATACCCGGCGCACAGGATGGAGGTGCCGGCCGCATAGACCACGCTGGCATAGCCCGTCATGGCCGGCAGCAACGCGATAGGCATCAAGAACAATGCGTACACCATTGCCTGACGCCCCGCGTCCCCATCCGAATCGGGCCCCGAACCCACCATCCGCAGGCCGGCGCGGGCGTAATCCTCTCGGTACATCCAGGCGATGGCCATGAAATGAGGAAACTGCCAGACGAACAGAATCGCGAACAGGCACCAGGCCCAGGGTCCGGCCTCTCCCGCAAGAGCCACGTAACCAATCAGGGGCGGCGCCGCGCCGGGGATGGCTCCGACCGCCGTGTTCAGGGTGCTCACCCGCTTGAGGGGTGTGTACACCGCGACGTAGGCCACCAAGGTCGCCAGGGACATGGATGCCGGGAGCGTCCCAAAAGACGTGATTAGCCCATAGGTGCCCAGAGAGCCAAGGACCACAGCCACCGCAATGGCGTGGGAAACTTCAACCTGCCCGGTGACCAGTGGCCGTCCGGCAGTACGCACCATCAGGGCGTCCGTGTCCCGCTCAAGCACCTGGTTGAGAATGCTAGCGCAGCCGGTGACGAGCGTGACGTAGAAGGCAACCTCTAGGCCTGAGGCTAACCCCGCGCCCCATTCAACCGCGAGCAAGGCTCCACAGAGAGTGACGGTGAACACCATCCAAGCGATGCGCACGCGCAACAGCACGAGCCAGGCACGCAGAAGCGAGGTCTCGGCGCGCGCAGCGCTTTGGATCGAGGAGTCTACCTGGGTCATGAGGAAGCCGGCACGGGAGGTTGCTCTGGACCCGGCAAGTCCATGATCAAGCGCCGAGACCATAACAGGGAGGCGACTGTCCCGCTCAGTAGCAGGGCGCCAATTCCCACGTGGGCGGTGGCGGTGACACCCTCCACAGCCGTTACGGGACCCTCGAAGCCTCCGGACAGCATGAGGATGGCCGCCAGCGACGAGACTCCCAACAGCCACTGCAGGATCAGCGAGCCGATCAGCCAGCGCCGAACTCCGACCAGCGGCACCACTTCAGGTCTGGCGACGAGCACCTTACCCAGGCGCAACCACAGCACGGCGATGGCCATCGTCACGAACAAGGCGCAGACGACGTGCAAGAACAGTGGCAGCGTGCCACCGGTGTGCCTCAACCAGGCGCCCAGCACAACCTGGACGAAGGTGGCCAGGATCGCAGACCAGGCGAAGAGGGACAGATTCGCTCCTTCAGGGGAGGCCACGGGCCGCGCCTCACGCCAGGCATCCCCGCTCACCACAAACAGGATGACCACCACTACAAAAACAAGCTGGGCGCAGGTCCCGTGCAGGAAGGCCAACTGCTGGCTGTTCTCCAGTACGCGAGTCCCACCGAGCAGACCCTGAAAGACAACGGCCAGGTGGGCGCCGATGGCCGCACCACGGACAGCCCGCTCGGCGGGTGGCCTGTAGGAGAGGGCCAAGGCGATGAGCACGCTGGCGAACAAGATCGCCTGGATGGGACCAAACACCGCCTTGGTCATCACGATGCAGACGACCAGAGCCACCTCAAGGCCAAGGGCAACAAACATCCAGGTGCGGGCCAGGCGCCCACCCGCGGAGGCGCTGACGCCCATGGCAACAAGGGTCAGGATCCCCACCAGGGTTCCCAGCAAGCGGTGGCTGTGCTCTTGGGTGACACCCGTGTTCTCCAGCATTTCGTCGAGGGGATAGCTGAGCATGGAATAGCCGAAGGTCGTCGGCCAATCGTTGACGGCCATGCCCACCCGGTAGGTGGTGACCAAGCCCCCAGCGAGAAGCAACAGGAAGGTGGTCCCGGCCAGGAGGCCAGCCACACGACGGGTCCATTGGAGGCTCTGACCCGGAGAGCTCATCGGTCCTCCCCAGGCGAGTGTAGGCCCGCCTCGCTCAACACAAAGTACACCAGATCCCAAACGGCATCGTCGTCCAGGGTTTCACTTGCACCCGGCATGATCGAGCCGCTTATCCCGACGCGAATTCGACGGTACAGATCCAAGGGCGAAGAGCCACCACGAAACCCTGCCTGTCGAAGGTCGCGCGGGCGACTGGGAATGCCCCACTCATCGAGCGCGCGCTCCTTACTGGATACACCATCCTGGTCGGTCATCGTGAGGAAGACGGCTGGCCCATCTCCTTCCAGGTCCTGCCCGTGGCAGGCCGAACATCGGGCCAGCTCACCAAAGTAGAGGCCGCGACCGCGTGCCACGCGCTCAGCGCTCATCTCCTCTGGAGACGGTTCCTCAATGGGCAGCACCAGGTGCTGGTCGGACCCGTTCCAATCCTCCGCCACCGCGACAACCGCAGCTTCAACTGCGGAATCCACCAGCTCATCCCCACCCCCTTGGACCCACTCAGCCACCAGCCAGCGCTCAACCTGGCCGCGCACGGCAAGCCAACTCACAACCTGCGCCAAGCCTGTGATCTGCAGGTCCGTGAGGCGTGAAAACGAGGGCATGGAGGTAAAGGGGACGCCACGCTTCAGCGTCTGTTCGAGGTCTTCAATGCGCGGGGGGTGATTGCGCTCCGATGCCGTCCACTTGAAGGTGCCATGCCGAAAATCCGTGGGCGGGGGAGTGAGAAAGTAGGCACTGCGACCATCTCCGCCCCCTTCGACCCCGTGACAGTGCAGGCACTGGCCCCGATAGAGCCGCGCAGCAGCCTCCAGCTCGGAACCCGCCACGGAGCCTCCTACGGCTAACTCTCCAGGAAATCGGGGAGATAGGATCGAGCCGAATTGCTGGTTGAGGGCGCCACGCAGCCAGGCCTCAATCTCAGCGGGCGCACCTTGTTCCTGCAACAACTCCAAGGACTCGGCCGAAAGCCCCATGGAATCCGCCCCGACGGCCGGGTCAAACCCACAGGATGAAGTGAGGGCGATGCTGACCAAGTAGGCGAGGAGGCTTTGATGGTGCATCGTGAAGGCAATGTGAAGCCAGCCCATCCCCGCGCGAAGCAGGCCCGGCGGCAGCATTAAGGCGCCTAGTGTCCCCATTGGAGCGTGAGCGTCAAGAGCGACCACGGAGCCGGTTCGCCGCGGACTGGAGGGTTCCTCTCTGCTTCGCGCAGGTTACCCTTCCCCCCCCGGAACCGAGCCGCGACCCCCCCCCATGACAGACTCCCCTATCCTTTCCTATCACGAGCGCAACGGTGCACGGATGCTCGGCACGGCAGGCAGCACCCTGCTGACCTACGGCGACGTTCCCGCCGAATACCGTGCGGGTCTCGACGATGCCATCCTGCTCGATTGCACCGACCGGGGAATGGTCCACGTGAGCGGCACGGATGCCCTGGAGTTTCTCCACCGCATCACCTCTTGCGACGTTCACGCGCTGCGATCGGGGCAAGGCAACGCCGGCCTCTTGCTCGACAGCAAGGGCAAGGTGGTCCAGATGTTTGATCTGGCGCGCAGCGCCGAGGACCGCTTCGAACTCTCAACGCCACCGGGTCAGGCGGGTGAACTCATCACGGCCCTCGACACCTACATCTTCACTGAAGACGTGAAGCTGTCGGATGAATCACAAGGCCATGCGCCCATCGACATGGTGGGCTCCCACGCCGGCAGCGTTCTGGGTTCGGTGATGGGTGAAGTCCCCGAAGCCCTCCTGCACCACTTCGAAACCGTGGAGTCCGACTGGGG
Source organism: Planctomycetota bacterium (assembly GCA_012959525.1). GTDB lineage: Bacteria > Planctomycetota > UBA1135 > UBA1135. Next base: position 74,089 of record DUDB01000019.1, on the reverse strand, counting down.
CCCCTTGAGAATCACGAACCTGCCCATACTCGGCGCGCCGGGTTGGCGCTTGGACGGTCGCCCCGAACAGATGCTCGAGGTCTGGGAGATACTGGCCAGCAGCGGCGCGGTCCCAGGAGGCCTGGTCGCCCGTGACAGCCTCAGGGTGGAGGCCATCGACCCACTGTGGGGCGTGGACGTCGACGCTTCGATCTACCCGCAAGAGGCACGCCTCGAGGCGGCGTTCTCACTCACCAAGGGCTGCTACATCGGCCAAGAGGTGGTTGCCAAGATCGACACCTACGGCGGGCTGAACAAGCGCCTGATGGCTTTGCGTGTGGATCATGACGATCCCGTCGCGGCAGGGACGCGCTTGTGGCGCGAGGCGGATGGCGAGTGGCGGGACCTAGGGGTGAGCACCTCATGGGCCTATTCCTTCGCCCTCGACTGCGGTCTCGTGCTGGCCTACGTGAAACGCAAGCACCAGGAGGAGGGAACCGTCTTCCGCCTCGACGACGGGCCGGGAACGGCCACCATCGTGCCCGAGCCGGTCCGGACCTAGGATCGACGGCACTTCCCCTAGCGGCTCTCGGAAGCGAATCCTTCAGGCGTACCCCGGAAGCCCTTCAGGCGCAGGTTGATGCCCACGTCCAAGGGGCCGGCGGGCAGGACGCCCTCGATGGAGACGGGCACCCCCGTCTCTTTCTCCAGCCAGATGGCGAGGGAGCCGTGAATGCCGAACAGCCCCTTGAACTTCTCGCGCTTGCCCGAGGGCAGAACGGGGGTCATCTTGACAGCGCGACACTCGAAGGTGCCGGCCTTGGTGACGATGCGCCGACTTCCCCCGAGGGTCAAGGTGACGTCCCACCAACGGTCCTTGTCCAACATCGGGAATTTCACTTCCCCCAGCCCGTTCTGCACCATGCTGCGCGCAATGAAGACGGCACTCAGCATGTCAACACCGTCCGCTGGGATCTCCTGCACCGTGGGCTTGCGCCAGTCGCGGTGAGCCCCGCGCTTGCACTTGTTGCAGTGGTGCTCCTTGCTCAGCCAGGTTTTCTCAACCCGGTGCTCGGGACGCTCGCAAGTCGCGCTTACGCAGTGCGAGTCCCGTCGATAGAGCGAAGTCGGCTTCCCGTTCCGCATCCCGTACATTAGTTCGCGCCGTCGATTTTCCGTGCCGCTCTGGGTATCACGGTAGATCACTCGTGGCCATTCCTGCGGAAGTACACGCAGACGGATCTCGTGCTTGAGAACGTAGTTCAAGCAGGTACCGGCCGCGTCGCCCCGGATCCAACCCGCGCGTGGAGCCTGCCCTCCTCCGCTCCCAGCGGGTTCGAATACCGACGCCTGGTGGGACTCCGTGCCGGAAACCAACTCAAATGCACCCAGACTGGTCGCACCCACAAGCGGGATGTCCACGATGACCTCGAAGGACAGGGCCTCCGCTTCGGGAATCGTGAAGGCCAGGCCCCCTGCCCGCTCCACAAGCAAGCTTCCATCCGAATCCCGGTCCCCCGTGGAAGCGAGGCCGACGACAGCTCCTGCAACCAGCAATCCGGCGGCCGTCAAGGATTGGAGGATGGAAGGAGTGCACATGGTCGCTAGCCCGATCAAAGGGAATAGTGTGCTAGCACAAGAGGTTCAAGGGGTTGGAGCCGGTTGGGTCAGATCCCAGGACGCAACTCGCTCTTCCGCGATCGCGACGGCAACCCGGGTGGGCGGAGCTTCCTGCTCGCTCGCCCGCTCCAGTATTCCCTGTACGGTTTGTCCCACACCTCGGCCGATTTCTTCGGGATCCACCCGACGGTCATCCAAGTGGAAGTGCGCTCCGCGGATGAGCGCCCCAGAATTCAACACGAAGTCAGGGACGAGCAAAATCCCCCGATCGTGCAACTCATCCCCATGCAGAGAGCGCGCAAGCACGTTGTTTGCGGCCCCCGCCACGATTCGGCAACCCAATCGATCCAAGGTCAGGTCGTGTACAAGGCCGCCCATGGCACAGGGTGCCAAGACGTCGCACTCCTGGTCGAGAACAGTGGAGGCATCGAGATGTTCGAGACCCAGCTCGGCCGCCACCGACTGGCCGCGCTCCTCATCGAGGTCTGCACCCAAGACATGAGCCCCCTCGGCGAGAAGCAGTCTGGCGAGCACCATGCCCACAGATCCGAGTCCCTGCACGACAATCTTTCGAGCGGGCCAGTCCTCCTTACCATCGAGATGACGCAGAGCTGCTCCGATGCCAAAGAAGACGCCCTGTGCCGTGCACTCAGGCAGGAGCCCCGGCCCGCCCTCGCCAGGATCAGTCACGTAGGAGGTCTGCCCGGTCATCCAGCGCAACTCCTGCTCGCCGGTGCCGACGTCCGGGCCCGTGTAAAAAGTCCCACCGAGCTGTTCGACCACGCCTCCCAAATGGCGGTAGGCCCCCTCCCAGTCTTCGTCACCTGATTCCAAAACCACAACCTTGCCGCCGCCAGCAGGCAGATCCGCCAGGGCACACTTGTACGTCATGGCACGGGCAAGGCGCATGCAATCCATCAGGGCGTCATGCTCGTCCCGATAGGCAAAACGCCGCACGCCTCCAAAGGCCGGGCCCCTGGCGGTGTTGTGGATGGCCAAGAACGCCTTGAGGCCGGAATGGCGGTCGTGTACAGCCAGCACCTTCTCGAAGCCCTCTTGGGCCATCGCATCAAGAATGGGTAGGGTCATGGACAGTGGTGCTGGGCAAACGGCCTCAGAGCCCCATCCTAACCGCCGAGGCGGCCCACATTCCTCCCCTTCCAGGGAAGACCCTTCCGGGCCATTCGTCCAAGAGATCCCATGCAGCCTCCCATGCACCGAACTTCACTGATCCTCCTCCTCGCTCTGTCCATCGCTACGTCCTGTGCAGCACCCAAGGAGAGCAAGGGGCTGGCGGCCGAGCGTGAGCGCCTGAAGGTGTCGGTCTACAACCCCGGGGCCATCCGTGAGCAGTCTTCGGTCGGGACGTACATCACGACCCTTGACCGCTCCATTCAGCAGTGGAACCACAGCTTCCTTACGGGCAGCCAGGAGCGGGACCGACGCACGTTGAACCGGCTCGAGGATGCCATTCGCAGCCGCTCAATCAAGCTGTTCGATCTGCTCGTCGAGCAGCTGGAGTCCGGCCCTCCCTACAACCGTCGGGTTGCCGCAACGGCATTGGGATTCACAAGTTCCGATCGTGCCCTCATCCCACTTCTCAATGCCCTCTCCGACCCCGATCAGGAGGTGGTCAACAACACCCTCGTGGGCCTGTCGGTTCTCGGCAATCCGACGACACCTCTCCAGGGCATCCTGCACCAGATGCAATTCGGATCCAGTGAGCAGATTCGTGGCAACGCATCCCTGGCCTTGCTCGAGTGCTTGCAAGCAGGCTCTCCCACAATCCCTGAAGTCGTGGATGCCGCACGCAGCGGGCTGCGGGACGACGCGGACTACGTACGCACCAAGTCCGCCCTGATCCTCGCCTTTGAGCGGGACGTGGAATCCATCGGTGATCTGGCTCTTCAACTCTACGATGACGATCTGGACTCGGCTGCCATGGCTGCCAGCCGAGCGATCGCGTACCTCGGCAAGCACGAAATCCACTCCCAGGGCGCCTGCGCCCGTGCCTTGACGGCCTCCCTCGGCAAGGTGAACGACGCCGTGACCGGTGCCGTGCTACGGGACCTACAACGCCTCTCGGGACGCAATTATCCTTCCCACGCGGAGTGGGTCCTATGGGCCCATCGTCTGCCCTGATGAAGGCCTGATGAAGGCCTGATGAAGGCCTACCGAAGGTGATCGAAGCGCGGGCAAAAACCCTTGGTGTAGGCTAGGGCAGATGTCCGCCCCCTCTCGCGCTACCTTAACGGCGATGCTCATGGCCTTCGTGGCTTGTGCTCCCCCTAAGGAAGATCCGGAGCCTCAGCCCCTGCCCCAACCCCTCTCCAATTCGGACGAAGAGGGGCAGAAACGCCAGAAGATCGGAAACCTGCAGGGACTGGGTCACCGCTCGCGGATCACTTTCATCTCTTATCCAGATCGACCCCATCAGCTCGAGCTCAGCTTCGCCTTCCCTGATCGCGCACGCTCCCTCCTGCGCCCGGATGGCGCCCGTTCAGCCCAACGAGCCCTCAACTATCGCTTCGGTGACCAACTGTGGTCCATCCAGCCGGGACAGAAGGAAAGCCACGAACTCTCTGGGGTGCACGCAACCGAAGCCGTGCTGGAGTTCGAACTTCGGCGCGCGCTCTTCCTGTGGCCACTCGGGTTTGAGTGGACCCCGACTGAAGGAGACCACTTGCGAGCGGAGGTCGTTGGCTTTGGACACCTGGAAGCCGTAGTGGCAGGAGAAAACCCTCACCTGCCCATCCAGATAGACGCCTTCGACGCAGAGGATCAGGAGCGGGAGTCCTTCAGATCAGTAAGTTGGATCGAAGAGGCGGGGCGTGCAAGACCAGCAGCGTTCGACGTGTACCTCCGCGGAGGATTGGTCTGGGAGGAAGAAGTGCTGGAAGTCGACCTGGCATCACGCTACCTGGACGCCTTTTTCATCCCCGCAGATCAGCGGGAGAACACTGCAGGCCAGGCGGTCAAGAGCTGTGTCCCCTTTCAGCTCGGTCGCCTCGCATTCCAACGCCAGGCCCTACCCCCCAACACGAGTTTGACCGAGGCCATCACCGAGGCAGAGCGCCAGATGGCCCGCTCTGGCGAGACGCTCTCGCCTTCCCCTCACGTGGAGCTGACCTCGGCGGGTGTGCCCAAGGCCATTTGGTTGGTGCTGAAGGACGGCACCGGCCGCACTTCCCCGGACTGGATTGGTCTGGATGGGGGACCTGCCATCAGCCGGTTCCTGCCCGAACCCGCCATCACTCCACTGGATCTGAGGGAGATGAGGGCCGCAGCGGTGGGGGCTCCCCGTGCCCTGTTCCTCAGAGCCCAGCCCAGTCACACGACCCCTCGCAGGGCCGAACTGGTCTGGGTCGCCGAGCTCCCCAGCAGGGAGCACTAGCCCCACATTCCGGCCTCTCAGAGAGGAGCGTGTACCCGGGAGAGGGCACCAGCCCCAAGAGCGAGGCCCCCGCTGAACGGAATCGGTGAGCCCTTTTACCCTCTTCCTGGGTCCCCAGGCCTTGTTTGGAGCAGATTCAGCCCTCTCGTGCCAGCTCGGCACCAATCTTGCGAACTGCAGGGTCCGATCTCACGCGGACCCTCCGCGGCACCCTCTCCACTGTCCGCCCCCACGGACCCCCCAGGAAGAAAGCCATCATGTTGAGCCAACGACCCCTCCTCCTTCTGGCCCTTGCGTTCTCTCTCGTATTCGCTGCCGACAACGCCAACGCCCAACGCAACCGTAGCCAGAGCAAGCCGGTGCGTGCCGGTTCGTCCAGTCGCCAGAACCCAGTCCGATCCACCCCCGTGCGCTCGACGCCTGTCCGGTCCACACCGGTGCGATCCACTCCTGTGAGGTCAACCCCCACGCGCTCGACGCAAACGCCCACCCGCTCAGCGCCCACCCGCTCAGCGCCCACCCGCTCAGCGCCCACCCGCACGGTGACCACACCCACCCGTTCAACGCCCACGCGCACGGTGACGACCCCCACGCGGTCGAGTTCTTCGTACTCGGGCCGGTCAGGTTCTTCGCGGACAACCGCGAGCCCCACGTCCAGTACACCCACGGTGCGCCCCACCACCGGTTCCGTAGACCTCAGCTGGCGCGCCCGAAGCAGCACTGGAACGACTGATCTGTCACGCCCTGCGTCCGGCTCAAACGTCATCGACCTCAGCAGCGCTGGGGTTCCGCAGCGAGTGCGCTTTCCACAGCCGTCCACCGGATTCCTGTCTCCATCCACCACCTCGACGTCGTCCCGCGATCGCTACCGGGGCGCACAATCCACGCCCAGTAACCTGACCCAGAGCTTGCGCACCAGATCGGGGGCCGACGTGAACTCCACAAGTCGCCCGGACCCGGTCGTACCCGACGGATATCGGGCACGCACAATCTCGCGGGCGGACATCCTCGAACGCTATCGCCCCACAGCAAGGGACGTCGCACGCCAGCGCCTGCGTGACACAAGTGACCTTCCCGAAGCGTCTGGCCCCTCCCATGACCGGCACAATGGCCTGACCAATGCGGAGCGGGCTGCGAAGACGCGCGAGTCCATCGCGGTCCGCGATCAAGGCCGAGCTGACAAGGCTCGCGCCGGCCTGACCGAGCGGGACGCACAGCGGTCGCAGAAGGCGCGTGCAGCCTTTGCAGCCAAGAACGCGGAGCGGATCTCGATTGCCCGTTCCAACTATCAGCAATCCGTCGCAGCGAGCGCCGTCCGGGCGGGCTCTGGGGCCTATGGCAACGGTAGCGGCTCCAGCTACTGCTACCAGGAAGGCAACTACAGCAACTGCTGCTGGGGTGGTGGAGGCTGGGGCAACTCCTGTTACGGATGGGGAGGCTGGCTCTGGGGCTGGTCGTCCTACTGCTGGGGCTCATGGTGGAACTACTACTGGTACAGCGGAGGGTATTGGTCACCCGGTTACTGCCCGAGCTACTACTGGTATGGCCCCTTCTACCCGTCCTACACCTCGATCATCTACCAGACCGTCGAGAGTGACCCACAGGCCGACGTGGTCTACGTCTATGAAGAACCCCAGGAAGGAGTTTACGCCGGGGAATCCATCGCCGAGGGCGAAGTGGTCGTGTCCGAAGACTGGGCCGGTGGAACGCCAGTACCAGCAGCGGGCGGAAACCTCAACCGCGCCGCAGATCACTACCTAACTCTGGGCGATCAGGCCTTCAAGGAGAGTCGCTTCGGTGACGCCGTTCACTTCTATGCCAAGGCTGTGGAGTACTCACCCCAAGACGGGATCTTGTACCTCATCCTCGCCGATGCGCTGTTCGCCACGGGAGACTACCACTACGCCGCCTACGCTCTGCGTCGCGCCTTTGAGTTGGACTCGAAGCTCGCAATGAGTGTGGTGGACAAGCACAGTTTCTATGCGGATCCCCTCGAGTTCGATCGCCAGATCGCCACCTTGGAGCTCTACATCCAAGATCACTTCCTCGACGACGATGCGCGCCTAGTCCTGGCTTCGAACTACCTCTTCGGTGGTCGACCCGCTGCGTCCGTGGATCTGCTGGAGAACGCCTTCAGCCGTGAGATCTTGGCCGAGCCCGCTGGAGCCGCCCTGTTGGAAGCAGCGAAGCGCATGCAGTACGGGGCTTCAACCCAAGGAGGCTGAGACAAGCTCGCCCTGCCCGTGCTCCTCCCGAGGCCGGAGGGGTGCGGGCAAGATAGAACCCGCGGAATCGAGGGAGCTCAAGCCGAAGTGATTTCTCGCGGACCGGGGTCACCCTCGAACACCTCGACCTGGGGGCGCCGCCCGAACTCCCCTTCGAATCGCGCTTCAAGGCTCGCCTGAACGTCGCGCTCTTCCCCACGGCGCACGAGGGTTACCGTGCATCCGCCGAAACCCGCACCTGTCAGGCGTGCCCCGAAAGCGCCTGGACAGCCGGCTGCGGTTTCCACCAGCAGGTCCAGTTCGGGACATGACACTTGGTAGAGGCTGCGCAGGGACTCATGAGTCTGGGTCATGCACTCCCCCATACCCCCCGGGTTCCCAGCCAACAGATGCTCCCTGGCCTCGAAGGTGCGCCTAACTTCGTGGATCACGTGCTCCGCTCGATCGGCTAGGACCGGGTCCATCGAGCCCCGCATGGATTCGAATACATCCAAGGGAATGTCCCGTAGGCATGTGGCCTCGGGAGAGGACGAGCGCAGAGTGTCAAAAGCCTGTGCGCACTGATCCACCCGACGATTGAATTCACTAGCCGCAAGGGCTCGCTGCACACCCGTATTCGTGACGAGGATCGAGAGTTGAGTGCCATCGATGGGCAGGTACTCGATGCTCTCATCCTTGCAATCCAGCCAAAGAAGGTGCCCCTCGCGAGCGCATCCGATTGCGTAGGGGTCCATGATTCCGCATTGCACTCCCACAAAGTGGCGCTCCGCACGCAGGGCAACGCGGACACGATCCAAGTTGCTGAGTTCCAAGCCCCAGAGGGAGTCCAGCATCAAAGCTGTACCCACACAGATCGAGGCCGAAGAGGAGAGGCCAGAACCTATGGGCAAGTCGCCTCCATAGAGAATGTCCAAGCCGCCGGGAAGCGCTGAGCCAGGGCCTGCCACCTGGGCGGCGAGCTCGACAATCACGCCCAACGGGTAGTCCACCCACTTGCTCACGCGTGTAGCTGGCAGTTGATCCAAGTCGACCTCCACAACCTGAGGGTCGTAGGCGGAGGCCATGCGCAGCAATCGATCGGAGCGAGATCGGGCGGCAATGAAGGTACCGCGGTCGATGGCTGTGGGCATCACTGGGCCACCGTTGTAGTCGAGGTGACCGCCGAACAGATTGACGCGCCCGGGGGAGAAGAAGAGCCGCGGGTCTGGCCCGGGGCCATGGCAATCCACGAACTGGGCCGCGTGCGCGGCCATTTGCTCGAGCCGAGCGGGAGAATCGGAATGCGTTCTGGGGTGTGCCATCTAGGAGCGAGGATAGCGGGGAAGAGGGCGGAATGGCACCAACCCAGGGGATCGCGTGCCTAGGCCATGGAGTTCCCGCTGATTGGGTTGGTTGGAGCCACAGATTGCGGTGCTAGACTGGGCCACCATGATCAGCACCGCACCCGAATCATCTCCGCGCATGACCCCCAAATCTCGAAGGGCAAGAACTCTGCTCGTGCTCCTCTTGGGAGCCCTCGCCTCTTGCGCATCCCTCAGTTTTGAGCGCACGACCCAGACCTCAGGTACCTTTGAAGCGACGGGCGTCGCGATCACAGTACTCAAGATCGACGTGCCTAAGTCGGCCCTGCAGATCACCCGGGAGAACCTAGCCGACGCCAATCTGGCCAACATGCAAATCGAGGAGGTTGAGGTGATACCGGATCTTGGTTGGTGGAACTGGGTCCTCGACATCCTCTCCGTACGCCGAGCACGCATTGCAGGCCGCTGGGGATTCGATGGTGGAGACGGGCTCTAGCTCAGGACGAGCAGACCCCGGGCCTCCAGATCATCCAGAGTCTCCCCTAGGACCCGGTCGAAAGGTGTAGGCCGCCAGCCGAGCTCTTCGCGCGCTCGCTCGGATGAGGCGCGCCAGTCGATGCCCACCATGCGAAGGGCCCGGGACGTAGTCAGTCGTGGTTCATGAAACCGCTCCAGCGCCCGAACGGCTGCTATGGCCACGGGCCACAAGAATCGCGGCACACTCAGCCGTGGTGCCTCGGCGGCGATCCCGCGCGAGCGCATGCGGGCGACGGCACGTTCGCACAGGTCCCGAGTGCACAAGAACTCGTCCGTCAGGATGTACCGGGCCCCTCGCCGGCCGCGCTCCAAGGCCAACCGTACCCCGCGGGCTGTGTCCTGAACCCCCACGACACTCATGCCGCCGGGGGGGACAACCGGGCCTAGCTTCCCTTGAGCTAGCGCCAGCAAGAGCTTCGAGGTGTTTCCCTTCTCTCCACCGGGGCCAAAAATCGCGCCGGGGTTCACGACACGCACGTCCAACTCGCTGCAGTAGGCCAAGGCCTTTTCCTCGGCCTCCCGCTTGGTTTGGACGTACTCCACGGGAAAATTCCCGGCATTCCAGCCCGTCTGTTCGGTGACACTCGCCCCTCCCTCTGCATATCCCACGGCCACCACGGAGCTCACGTAGAGTGCGCGAGTGAAGCTGGCTTTACGGGCCGCCAAGAAGGCGTTTGCCGTGCCCTCCACGTTGACGGCTTGTTGAAGCTGGGCGTCTCGACGCCGGTAGCCCAGCGCCGCAGCGTTGTGAACAAGCCACGGGGGGGAGGTGCTCGTGCTCGCCTCAGCCACTTGTTGGGCGGCCCGCTCCAGACTGTCCGGATCCGTCAGATCCCCGAACACGTGGCTGAAACGGACTCCCTCCAATGCGCTTCGATCAGAGTGTGGGCGGACGAGGGCGTGCACCTGATAGCCCTGAGCGTCCAGCTCTCGACAGATCGCCCGGCCCAAGAACCCACAAGCCCCAGTTACCAGCACCTGGGCTGGAGCGCTCATGAACTCGGACCGTCCACCGGGCCGGCCGGTTCGTCCCCACCGTCTCCGCTCCCGGTGCGGGGCAGGGTCACGCGCGCAATGGCTCCGGAACCATCCTTGGCATTCTCCAAGGAGATCCTCCCCTTCGCGTCCTCTATGACCCGACGAGCAATCGCCAGCCCCAGACCCGTGCCCGCAGAGCGCGTGGTGAAGTGAGGCTCAAACAGATGGTCGGCCGCCTCGGCGGAAATACCCGATCCCGTGTCAGCCATTTCAACCTGGACCTCACTCTCGGTGACCGTCACCTGGGACCGCAGCACACCGCCGTCAGGCATGGCGTCGAGCGCATTGGAGACGAGATTGACCAGGGCCCGTTGAAGCTCTGAGTGATCGGCTTGCGCCAGGGGCGGAAGGGAACCGTTCAGCTCGGGTATGCGCAGATCGACCTCCCGGTCCTCGGCCACGGCCCGATGAAGCTCAAGGGTATCCACGAGCACGGAGTGCACGTTGACACGCGCCAACGCCCGCGGGACACCCGCAAGAGCCGTGAAGTCCCCCACCACCTTACGCATGGTCTCCACCTGACGCTGGATCACATCGATCGTCCGCTTGAGGATTGAATCAAAGTCCGGGCTATCTTCATCGCGACTGCGCTTGAGCAGACCCAGGGTCAGGCTGATCGGCGTCAGAGGGTTCTTGATTTCGTGGGCCACCTGCCGGGCCATTCCTCGCCAGGCAGCCTCCTTCTCTGCTTGCACGAGCTGAGCCCTATTCGCCTTCAATTCGGCCGTCATGCGATTAAAGGACCGAGCCAACTGGCCTAGCTCATCGCCAGAACGCACCTCGATGTGTGCGTCCAAGTCCCCATGGCCCACGCGATCGAAGTGCTGCTCCAACTCTCTGATGGGGCGGGTCGTGCGGTGCGCGATGTAAGCCGTCAGGACCACTGTCAGAATCAGGATGGACACAGACAGTGTGATCAGCCAGTTCGACAGTTGATTCGCCGTTGCAAAGATGTCGGCGTTGTTCACGCCCACACCCACGACCCACCCGAAGCCCTCTTGTTCGGGACCACGGCAGTGCTTGAATGCGGCCTTCTTCTTAATACCACGGAAGGCGTAGTCGGGAAACATGCCCCAGCGCGCCTCGCGTGCCGCGTGGACCAAGCTGGCCAACTGGCCACCCTCGAGCTCCTCCACCCTCTGCCCGTAGAGATCTCTGTTGGGGTGAGCGATGATGGTGTTTGCATCCGCCATCCAGATCCAAGCGTAGGAGGAGGCGTAGATGTCCTCTGGGTGAAGCTCGGAGGCCCCATCTCCCAATCGCCGAACGCCGAACCGTCCAACCGCCTCTTGGATGTGCTTCCAGTTCATCAGAGCCACGAGCACCCCGACGGGCCCATCCTGGTTGGCTAACGGCTCGATGCGCTGCACGAAACTCACGTAGTGTTCAACCGCATGCCCCCCAGCGGGAGGAGGCTCCCCGGGAGGAACAGTCCCAAAACTCAGGGCGTGAAAGTCCTTCTGTGACGCTCCCTCTGCCATGGCCTCCTGGAACCAGGGCTCGCCCGCAAACTCGGTCGTGAAAAAGTAGTTCTCGGCGTGGGTGCTAACCTTCTCTCCTGAGGGGCCGATGGTGTTCATTCCGACGACCCTGCCGGACTTATCCAGTGCCAGGACGTAGTCATAGACTTGACGCCCATGTACGAGTCGGTCGAGTATGAGCTCTACATTGGCTTGAAAGGTGCCTCGGTCGTCGTCCAGACCATCCACGAACCAGTTGACTTCCGGAATCGCTGAGACGAGCTCGACGTCGTTGCGACGCTCCTCCACCTCTTCATCGATACGATCGCCTAAGTCACCGGCCATGGAGAGCAGGTGGAAGCGCACGACGTCCTCACCGAGCCGTTCGGTGACCTTGGTGTTGACGAAGTAGGCGAATACTGAAAAGGGGAACACGACGGCCGCTAGAACCGCCAACAGCCACTTCGTGGAGATGCGCCGTATCATCTCCGGCTCACTCTACCTCTCTCCCCACATGAACGCGCACCCGGATCTCCTCATTCATCGATCACTTTTCCCCAGCGGGGGAAAGCCGCAGAGGATGGGCCCGTGAATCCCCCCGCACCCGGTCGGATCCTTCTAGTACGCCTGTCCCACCTCGGGGACGTCGTACATGCCCTGCCCGTCTTTCACGCCCTCCGCCACCGTTGGCCCGCAGCCAAGCTCGCCTGGATCTGCCAGAGGGAGTTCGCTCCCCTGCTCACAAGCCTGCCCGGTCTCGACCAGTGCCTGCTGTTCGACCGCCGTGGCGGTCTGAGCGGCCTATGGCGAGCGCGCCGCGAGATGGCTGCATTCGGCCCTGACCTCACGGTGGATGCTCAGGGCAACTTGAAGAGTGCACTGCTCTCGCGTCTCTCCACAGCTCCGCGCCGACTCGCGCTTGCACCCGTCCACTGGCAGGAACCGCTGGGTGCGCGGTTCATGACAGAGTTTGCTCCTCCGTCAGAGGGGCTGCATGCCATTCACAAGGCGGCGTCCTTGATTGAAGCCATCGGAGACCAGAACCCACTCTCCTTCGACCTCGGCCTGTCGGCAGCAGATCTAGACGATGGTAAGACGCTACTCGCCGAGAAATTTGATGCCGGATCCGGGCAACGCTGGGTTCTCCATCTCGGCCGGGATGGTGACCCGCGCACCTGGCCCTCTGAGTATTTCGTCCGTCTGGCAAGGGGGCTCGCCTGTCGCGGCGACCGGGCCTTGATTCTCTCGGGACCCGCAGAAGCGGGCACCGGCCAGCGGTTGGCCCAGGAACTCCAGGACGAGGAGCGTGTGACCCACTGGGTAGGCCAGGGGGACCTGCGCCAGCTCTCGGGCTTTCTATCCGCGGCTGCCGCCCAAGGCGTGGGATTCGTGGCCAGCGATTCGGGCCCGAGCCACTTGGCCGCCGCCTGCGGAATGCGCTTGCGGTTCCTCTCGGGCCCCCAGGATCCACTCCTCACGGGCCCCTGGCCGTTGGAGGGGGCGCCTGGGTCAGGCAACCGGGTCATCCGCGCCACTCCCGAAGGCCTGGGACCCATGACCGGCTTGAGTGTCGAGAGCGTGTTGGAGCTTCTCTGAGTCCCGGACAACCCGGACCGGGTGGACTAGCGCACGGCACGACAGCGGACCACAATGGGCCGCGATGCGCATGATCCACTACTTCGGGGCGGCCGCGATTCTGACGATCATCTCGCTCCTGGCGTCGGCTTGGCTCGGAATCTCGGGGCAACTAGAGGTGCACTTCCGTGTGGCGCTGGTGACGGCCATTCTCACCATCGGTACCCACTCGCTGTTGATCCTGTTCATGATCATCACCGGACGCATCATCCGCGAAGCCATACTGCACCGTGATCTCCCCGATGAATTCCTCGCCGAATTGAATGAGTTCTTCCGTCGCAAGAAGGCCTACCCAGCAGCCCTTCTCGGTGCGGTCTCCATCGTTGCGGCGGGTGTACTAGGCACAGCCCAGTCAGCCCTGGGCCTCCCCCCCATGACCCACATGTTGGCGGGCGTCATAGCTCTGTGCGTGAACTTCTTCGCCATCTTGGTGGAAACCCAGGCCGTCCTCGCCAATCAAGGACTTGTGGATCGGGTGGCCGCCGCCTTGGATGAGATTGATCTCGAACTGATAGCCAAGGGCGAACCACCGGCCGACGACGAACCCGACCCGCGGGCCAAGTCTCGAGCCGCCATGGCCGTCTGCCTGGGAGCGTGGCTACCCTACCTCTACTGGGGACTGGTCGTCTGGCGTGGAGACTTCTCCCAGGTATCGATACACCCCTGGCTCGAATTCAGTATCGCCGGCTTCCTGGTCTGGGGCCTGGCACGCACAGCCCTGGCATCCGTGCTTCAGGAAGAAGCGCGAGACTCCTAGGCGGAGGTCAGGAACCGCTGGACCCCAAGAGGTCTTGGATGTCCTTGTAGTCGGGCCAGATGGACTCAATCTCTCGCAGGAGCCGGCGCCGCTCCTGCATGTCCTGCTCTGCGCCTTGAGCCTTGTAGAAGGCCTCAACGCGCTCGACCTTTTCGCGCAGGGTGTCGAGGCGCGCCCTCGCATCCAGGAAGAAGTCCCGACCCTCCAAGATCTCCGCGTACTGGGCAATGGCCTGGTCAAAGCGAAAGTCGTGTTCGAGGTTTAGCGCTAGCTCATAGTCCTCAGCCGAGCGTGCATCCTCGAGCTGGGTTAACGCCTGATCAAATGCTCCCTTCTGCATTTGCGTCTGATCGCGACCTGCCAACAGAACCTCCTTGGCCCGCTCCCAATCCTTGCGCAAGACCCACATCTCGCCACGCTTGAGGGTCTCGAAGGCCTGTGCCTCACCGTTCATACGCTCCAGCCCTTCAATGGCTTCAGCGCATCCGGGATCGCGATCCGCTGCCGTCAGGTATTCCACCCGGGCGGCTGAAAAGAAGCCCGTCGACTCCAAGGTCTCTGCCAGAGCCACATGGCGCCGAGCAAGCTCTCCCTTGACCTCAATCAGGCGTTGCTTCGCGCGCCCCCCTCCATGGGAGTACTTGTCGGAGTAACTGAAACGGCTACCCGCAATCTCAAGGTCACCGTTCCGGAGTTGGCTGATGCCCTCGTTGTAGTACTCCTCTGCCAGCTCTGTATGGAATTCAAGTCGCCTCCCGATGCTCTCGACTGCGGCCTCCAGACCAAGCAAGGAAGGGTCATACTCAGCGGCCTGGGCGAAGGCTTCACTTGCCTGGGCAAGATCACCATCGGCCAACAAGCTCTCCCCTTTCCTCATCCACCCCGAGGCTATCTTCGCGCTCGTCTTGTCGATCCACTGCTGGGGCTGGTCGGGAATGTGGCCCAAGCCGGATCCACCCGCGCTCGTGTCCGCTTCAAACTCGGGGGACAACGCAAGGGAGCGGGCCTGGCGGAATGCCTCCAGAGCTTCTTCGTCGTATCCGAGGAAGCTCAGCTGCCGCCCCCAGTCGAGGAGCATCGCGACCGATGCCAGCCGGTGCTCATTGCGAGCCCTCGCGCTGTTGGGTTCCGCGCTGACTCGGACTTGAGCGGCCTCTACGGCGGCCGTGTACTCCCCCGATGCCACCAGAAGGTGGACCTCATCGGTTTCGTTATCCTCGGGGGTCATGGACTGGCAGGCCAAAAGGCCAGGCCAGGCCAGGATCAGAAGGCTGGGCAGAGGTCTGAGACAGGTCGGGATGGGCATGGGAGGAGTTGAGTGGGGTGCGCCCGGGTTCAGACGCCGCTGAGGAGTGCTTCTTCCCTGGATTCGCGGGGCCCGGGCAGGGTCAGGTGCGCACCGAATCGACGAGGGCAGCCCCCAAGCTGCCAAAAAACAGGACGGGCAGCCAGGACGCCAGGATGGGAGACAGCCCGCCCGACAACCCATAGCCCCGCAAGACGAAGTCAATGCAGAAGTAGAACACACACAGCAGGCCTCCAAGCGCCATACGCTCGCTTCCGCCCCCCCGCTCAAAATCGAACATGAGGGGCAAGCCCACGAGTAGGAGCACCAGATTCGCCAGCGCAAAGGTCAGGTGGTAGTGCCAGAGTGTCTGCCAGGCTGGATTGTCCGGCTCTCGCCGGACCAACTCCTCCACTTCGCTAAACGCCAACTCTAGAGGCTCGGACTGTGCCCTGTTGTAGGTAAGGGCAATGCTTGGGGTCACGTCCACGCCCACAAGTCTGTGCACCTGCTCTACTTCGCTCTCCTCATCGGATACTACCTGCCGCCAACCATCTTCCAGCATCAGATCGCTCCCGACCCACGTGGCCCCTGACGCTCGAATGCTCGAATAGGTATCCCCCTGTCTCTGGCGTACATGGAGGCCCTCGACTCTGGGTTCCGGTGCGCCTGGAGACCCGGGGTAGAAGCGATCCAACACGACGATGCTTCCTGACACATCGCGCACAACAAGATTTCCGATAACACGCTCGTGTCGCTGCTCGCCGAGCATATCTCTAAGAGCATCTCGCTCCTCAGCGATTCCAAACCGTACGCCCTCGCGCAAGGCAAACATGCCAAGCGCCATGGCTACACCTCCGATGTAGACCGAGAGAAGCAGGCGGTGAACAGACACCCCCGCCGATAGCATGGCCACCACCTCGTTCTTGCGCAGCAAACGATTGACGGTAAACAAGCCAGCCGCGAGGGTCACGAAAGGCGCAATCTGGAGGAACTGGTAGGGGATGTTCAACATCACGTAACGCAATACTGTGTTGAATGGCACCTGGGTTCCGTCTTTCCACGGCTCGAAGTAGCGTTCTACCTTTCCGGCCAGATCCAAGATCACGATCATCCCGACCATGAGGCCTAGCGCTGCGCAGTAGCTGCCAAAGAAGTGCGCACCCACATAGCGGTCCAAACGCGAACCAATGGAGAGCTTGCGTTGACCGGTCATCGCTTGAGAGCTCGATGCACGAAGGGAACTGCAATCAATAACCCGAGCATGGTCGGGGTCCAGGCGCCCACTACCGGCGACAAGATCCCATCAATACCCAGGTCCTTGGCCAGGCGCATGTTCAGCATGTAGTGCAATAGACCGTATCCTGAGGATACGGCGAGGGCACCCAACTGTGTCCCCTTGCGCAGGATTAGCCCGGTGGCCACCCCCAGCAACATGAACACGAAATAGGTCGCCGATAGCACATAGCGGTAGTGGATTTCAAAGCGGTAGCGATCACGCATCCCGCTGGGAACCTCACCAGCGTCGAGGAGCCTTCGAATTTCACCCGACTTGAGGAACTTCGGCCTGATGGACGGCACGTACCCCTGGTCCTTGAGCTGGTAGTCGAATCCAATCCACTCGAACATCACCGTGCTCCCATCCTCTGGATCGACAGACAGTAGGTCCGTCATTTCCACAGTCAGTAAGCCGTTGTTCACCCGCATACTCGCAGTCTGCGCGTGGTAGTCGCGCTTGGGCCGACCTTGATGCTCTGGCTCGCGCACGTACACGTCATGAAGAAGGCCCGTGTCCGGGTCGTGCCAGAGAGCCTCGACCAGAACCTCTCCCAACTTCATGTGGGTGCGGCCCGGTCCCAGGTTTCCGATGGAAGAGGCCACGGCCTGAACCCTCAGTTCGCGCAAGCGCTCCTTCATTTGCGGCGACTGCGTCGAGACCATCCAGAAAGTACCCAGGGCCATGACGCTGGCCACCGCCGCCGCGGGCAGGAGCATGTTCAGGGGGCGGGTCCCGCTCATCTGGATCGCCGTCCACTCCCGGTCTGCAGCCAGCCGTCCGTAGGTCGCGACGCATGCCAGCAGGAAACACATGGGCAGCACGTAGGGCACAAGGGTCTGCAAGGTCAGGGGCAGGAGCTTGAGCAGCACCATGATGTCCGCATGGGGCATCTTGTGGACCGTGGTGACTGCGATACCAGGTAGAGCCACAACCATCAGGCCGCCCACGGAGAACGCGCAGGCCGAGACAAGCTGGCGCAAGATGTAGAGTTGGAGCTTCATGGGTCCTTCGACCCAGGCAAGATAGCGGTCTGGAGCCAATTGCCCGAAGAGACAGGGCAACAACTTCCGAAGCGTGGCCTGCGGCCCGGTATCATCTGCCCCATGGACTCTCCCCTTAAGCAGGGCCCCAAGCGCACCATCCTCCTGGAGGGCACCTCCAGCCCGCGTAGGGTGGTCAAGCGCTTCCACTCCCCGGGGGCGGTGGATGGGCTCAAGGACGGTCTACGCGCCTGGCGTGAATACCGGGCCCTGCGCCGGCTGCGACGGCGGGGATTGCCGGTACCACGCCCATTGGGCGTGCGCCGTCGCTCCGGATCCTGGGAGTTGGTCCAGGAGGAGTTGGCCCAATGCGTCCCCCTGACCCAGCTGCTCTCCGGGGCCAGGCCCTGGCCCACGACTCGCCAGAGGGTAGCCCGGGCCCTAGGTGAGCTCCTCGCCGATCTGTGGGCCGCTCGTATCTGGCACCCCGACCTGCACATGGGCAACGTACTGGTGGGCCCGGGGGGAGAGGTCCACCTGATCGATCTGGCCCGGGTACGCACGCGCTGGACGCGCAACGTCTCCGAATTCCTGCTGCCCTTGGCTGCCGGCGCCCGCGAGTGGGCGGACGAGGTCTTCCGCGCTCGTGTCCTGAAGTCTTTCACCAAGTCCTGCAAGGACTCCCGCTCCCTGCTCGGAAGCGACACTTTTGAGCAACAGGTCCGCGCGCAGAGACGGAAGGACGTTTGCAAGAGGCTCGTGCGGTACAGGCGGCTCAGCGGCGCCATGGCGCCGCTGCACGAGGGAAGTGCGCGCGGATTCGTGCATCGGGGTCTGACCGCGGATCACGCTCTTCTGACTGCGCTTGATCCGGGTGAGGGGTTTTGTGAGGCGGCATGGGACCCGACACGCGAGGTGCAGGTCGTAGCAGGACCCTTGGAAGGAACTCTGTTGCAGCGTTGGAACACAGCTGCCCGTTTGGAGTCCCACGGAATTCCGACCGAGCGCCCGTCGGCCTGGATCCACACCGAGGATCCGCGGGTGGTGTTCGATAGACCCCGGGGCGGCCTCCCATTTGGCGAATGCTGGACAACCTGGTCCCCCTCAGAGCGCATCCTCGCCGCAGCAGCGGTAGGCACTCTCATGGGTACACTCCAGGACCGGGGGCTGATGGTGGATGGCCACGGATCCCCCGCACTAGTGGCCGCCTCCCCCACCCAACTCCTCCTGGAATCCCCCCGCCTGGTCGAGCCGTCCGAACCCCAACCGGCCCGCACCCTGCAGCGGTGGACGGAATCCACTCCGGGGTCCACTCCTGCTGAGGCAGAAGCCTGGGTCCAAGGGTTCGCTGCCGCTCAGCGCGCCACCCGAGCCGAGCGCATGAGAGTCCGTGCCCAACTCGACGCCCAGATGACGCGCCGTGGCTGAGCCCCTTCGACGCACTCTGCGCTCCCACTCCCTGAGTGCCCTGACCCGCCTGAGTGGGATCGTGCCCCCGCCCCTTCTCGGCCTGGGCCTTGGAACCGCGGCGGCCCTCGTTCGGCGCGGCTCGCTGGGCACACGCGCCCGGGAGAACCTGAAGATTGCCTTCGGGCAGGAGTTCTCCCACGAGAAGCGGGAGGCCATCTTACGAGCGAGCTTTTCGCACTCGGCCAGGGTGTTCCAGGAGTGGATGCATCTGGCACGCGGTGCCCCCCCCTCGGGACCGCACAGCCACAAGGGGCTGTGGATCGAGCGTACGGTGGCCGTCGACGAGTCCATTGAGCATCTGGAACGCGTCATGAGCGAGGGGCGTGGCGCTATCCTCGTCAGCGCCCATCTGGGAAACTGGGAGCTGGGTCCAGCTCGATTGCGTCGCCTGGGTCTTCAGGGACAGGCCGTCGGCCTGGAGCGCAAGCGGGACTCCTCTTCGAAGTGGATCACGGGCATGCGTCGCAGCTACGGCCTTGAGTCCCTGGCCCAGGACTCTCACCCCCGTCGGCTACTGGAAGTGCTGCAGCGCGGAGAGATTCTCGGCCTCGTTTGCGACCTAGAAGTACGCCGCCTAGCCGGCCTGCACGTCCCCTTCTTCGACCGACCGGCCCTGACCATGACTGCCCCCGCCGCCCTGGCCCGGGCCCACAAGACACCTCTCATTCCCATGCGGTGCGTGGCTCGCGGGAGGGGTTATGCCCTCCTCTTCGAGGAACCCCTAGCTCTCGATCCTGACGCCCCGCGTTCGGAGGCCACGATGGACCTCTTGCAGCGCATGAACCGCGTTTTTGAGAATTGGATCCGGCAGGATCCCGATCAATGGGCCTGGCACCAGCACCGCTGGCGCACGCCCCCCGGGGAAGGGCCCACTGCGCCCTTGGCCTCACGCGGCCTCGCACCCGCGCTGCCCGGCACGCCAAAGGCGTAGAATCTCGCACACCTTCCTGCCATGCCCTCCTCTCCCAGCGTCCTCTTCATCGCTTCCCATCTGGGCCTCAGTGGTTCCACCGAACGCCTGCGCTGCTGCCTGGACTCGCTTGCCCAATCCGGAACGCGGGTCACGCTGGCCACTCCCGGGGGCTGCCGCCGGGATGAGTTCGCTGAGTTGGAGGTGGAGATCGTCCACTGGCGAGGTGAGCTCAGCCCCTGGCAGGTGCCTTTCGTGGCGCGTCGCATGCAGAAGCTGGCACGCGCAGTTGAAGCGGACCTGATCTACGTGCTGGGAGCCGGACTCGCGCCCCTCGGTGCGCGTCTCGCAAGCCCATATGCGCTCGAACTGACGGGACCCGTCAGCTCTCCCATTGACCATAATCCCGGGCATCTGCAGACCGTGGTTCATCCGTGCAGGACCTTGGAGGAAGGGGCCGTCAACCGCGGCGGTCTACCGCGTGATCGCATGCGCACGATCCCCCACCAACCGGCGTACCCCACACGCCTGGTCCCCGCGTTCAAACGCAAGGGCGAGCGCCGGGTGGGCTACGCAGGAGCGCTGCTGGACACCTCCGGCGTCGAGGTCTTCCTGCAGGCCGCCCGCAAGCTGATCCAACGAGGAGAGAAGGCGCACTTTATCGTGTTGGGTCAGGGGCCAGCAGAATCCAAAGCGCGGCGCTGCGCCCTTGACCTGGGGCTGATGGATCGTGTCATCTTCGCCGCCCCCGCCGCTCCGTCCACAGCCGAGATCCTCTCCACCCTCGATGTGTTCGTCGACCCGCGTACTGCAGGTTCGCCGGGGTGGCTCACCCATGAGGCGTTGGCCATGGGCCTTCCATGCGTCATCACGGAAGTGCAGGGAGCCTTCGGTTTAGTTGAAGACCACGAGGACGCCCTGCTGGTCCCTCGCAACGAACCGGATGCGCTGACGGGCTTGCTCTCCGACCTGCTGAGTGACAGCGACTGGGCCCGCAAGTTGGGCAAGAGCGCGCGTGCGAGAGCCCGCAAGCGTCTCGCCGAGCAGAATGGCTGGGAGGCCTTCCTGGAGGAACTAATCACGGACGGTGATAGGGTTTAGGGCAATTCGCGGGGGTGGGGGTAAACTCCCCACATGAGTTCCAACCGCACAAGACACAACAGACTACTCACGATCGTGGTCTTCACCGTTGGTATCTTGGCCTTGGCCTGGTTCAGCCAACCGCCCACATTGCCCTTGTATCGTGCGATCTCAAGGGTCTTTCCGGGAGGCCATTTTGAGGAGCGCTGGATCACCGGGAATCACCCTTACGAGTTGGTTTGGTCAGGCAGTCCGATGATCGACCTCCCCAAACAGGGGGCACCTTGGAAGCACACCGGGACGCACCTGACGCAGGGTGTGACCTTTGAGAACCGCCGCGTGCCCGAGGGGTTTCAGCGCGGTGTCTGGGCCAACATTGACATGAACGCTGCGGGCGAGACCTTTCAGCTGGAGCTGGCCCCCATGCGTCGCTGGAAAGGAACGCTAACCTTCGAGTCTGAGACTTCCGCTCCCGTGGAACTCCAGCTGGAGGTCGCCGCCCCCTGGAGGGACATCGGGTCACCGGGATCTTGGTTGCAGTCGACTCTCGTTCTGGGGGTTTCACTCTCCTTCCTCGCCTTCTTCTGCGGACGAAAGTGGCAGGAATCCTCTAACGGGGAAGCCTAGGACTCACCCGCGCGAGGACCCCGGTCCCACCTGTCGCTACAATGCACCGTGGCGGCAACGGCCGTTCCAGCCGTTGCCGCCACGCTATCCCTGCCGACCTGCGGGCTCGATCAGGTTCCGATCCAGGGTCAGTTGATCATCCCCTGGATGCCCTTGGAAAAGCGGGAAGGGTCCATGCCATCCCGATGCCAGTACTGGAACCGCCAAGTGTTGCCGTTGCACAGGGCACCCCCGATGGTGGGCACGCCGCCCCCGGGGGCGGAGGCTGCGTTCAGCAGATCGATACTGAATGTGCCCCAGCCACTGATGACCCCCGCGTCCTGGCTGTAGCGCCCGATGGTCGAGCCCGAGAGACACAGTTGTGACACTCCCGTAGGGCTCACCGCAGCCGTTCCCAAGCCGACGAGCGGGTAGGTGAACTGGTTTGAGAAGGACGAACTGAGGCTGAGAAAGATTGAACCTGCTGAACAGTCGCAGGTGCTCAGCGTCACGTCGCCCCGGTTGTCGGGATCTGAATCGCAGAAGACGATGTTGCATGCAGGGGAACCCATGAGGTTCTCACACCAGGCGATCTTGTTGTCGTCGAAGGAAGCCGCCAGCACGTCCGCATCACCGTCCCCATCGAGGTCGGTGGCAAAAATGGACATGGGTTCATCCGTCTTGTCCGTGATCAACCGCTGAGGGCCGAATACGCCACCACCCTGGTTCTCGTACCAGTCGATCGTGTCGTCCATGCGGGAAGTCGACAGTACATCCGCATCCCCATCCCCATCGAGGTCGATGGCGAAGACTGCTCCCGCGAGTCGGGCGTCCGTTGTGATCATCTGCTGGGGGCCAAATACCCCCCCACCCTGGTTCTCGTGCCAGGCGATCTTGTGATCCCAACGGGAAGCCGACAGCACGTCCGCATCCCCGTCACCATCGAGGTCGATGGCAAAGACGTCCTCGGCGCCATCCACTGAAGTCGTGATCACCTGCTGAGTACCGAATACCCCGCCGCCCTGATTCTCGTACCAGGCGATCTTATCTGTGCCCCCGCCGGAAGCCGACAGCACGTCCGCATCACCGTCCCCATCGAGGTCAATGGCAAATGTGGATACGGCGTAAGCCGCGGATTCCGTGATTACCTGCTGAGGGCCGAATGCGCCACCGCCCAAGTTCTCAAACCAGGCGATCTTGCTGTCGTAGTAGGATGCTGACAATACGTCAGCATCTCCATCCCCATCGAGGTCGATGGCAAAGACGTCGCGGGGGCCGTTGGTCTTGGTGGTGATCACCCGCTGAGGACCAAACGACCCGCCTCCCTGGTTCTCGTACCAGGCTATCTTGTCATCGTTCCAGGAAGCCGACAACACGTCCGCATCCCCGTCGCCATCCAGATCAACGGCAAAGACGGACAGGGCACCATCCGCTGATTGCGTGATAATCCGCAGGGAGCCAAATACCCCCCCACCCTGGTTCTCGAACCAGGCAATCTTGCCATTGAAGCCTGCCGACAGCACGTCCGCATCCCCGTCGCCATCCAGATCAACGGCATAGACGCTCCGGGCACCGCCGGAGTTGCCCGAGAGGATCTGTCGTGGTCCAAAGTCCTGACCTGTTGCGGTGGAGAGGGTGAGGGAAGCGAGGGCGGTCACATAGAGGGGAGATCGCATGTGGAAATCCAATGGGAGTGAGGGGGAGAAAGGGTGCGGGGTCACCACCCGAGTGATCCGCCACGAAGCTGGCGGACAACGATCTGGCGGAATTTTCGCGCACTCGCCCTCGGGGAGTTGGGAGAGCACTGTCAGGGGTGCAGCGGGGAATCTGACCGTACCTGGGGCGCTTTCTCGCTAAATCCGAGATCCGTGAGCAACCCCTTGCCGAACGCTGTTCTCAGATCCGCCGCTGGACTTTCGCCGCCACCGCGATCCTCGCGCGCCGATAGATCCGCATGGCGGCCTCGGGCGAGGGACCCACTCCTATGCGACAAACGCCGATTACAGGACGTTGTTGCTCGCTGCGTAGGCCCGCAGGCTCTCGTTCCTCATCAGTGCTTCGAAAGTGCTGACACGGTCGCGCTTGTAGGAGCGCAGGTAGCCGTCCAGGCCGGGGAACTTGAGAAGGAAGTCCGCGGCCTGATCTTCCATGGCCGGATCCCCGACCTTGGCCACCAACTGGGCCAACTCAGCCACCGCCCTGTTGGGCTCATTGTCATCCCAGTACTTCCTCGCGTACAGGATGCGTTCGTCGAAGTACTCCTTGCGCTTGGTGATCTTTTCCTGAACCAGGGCCTTGGCCGCCATCTCGTCGCTGCCCCTGGCCGTGAGCAGGAATGCCTCCAGCAGTTCAAAGGACTTCTTGTAGTCATGCGGGCGGGCCCAGGTGAGAGTCTTCACCTCGAAAGTGAGGTCTTCCATGGTGGGAGGCTCGTTCAGCTTGGCTACCTCGGCATAGCGCTCGGCGAAGCGGTCACACCAACCGTCAGTGACTTTGGGGTGACGTGGATAGTCGGAACGGAACTGGGCGATGCGCTTGAGGAAGACCCGTGCTTCGGGACGCGTGTTGCGCTTCAGATAGCTGGTTTGGAACTTCTCCAACTGGGTCGTGAACCACTTGGTCCCGGTGGTATTGCGCGCGTAGAGCTGGGCCTCACCCCGCATGGCCTCCGCCTCTTCTCTCTTGCTATCAAAATAGCTATGCCACTCCACACTCAGTTCGGCGCGGTTCTCATCCACCCAATCAAGCTCGGCGAGGATGCCCTTGTAGTCCCCAAAACCGAGCTTCCCCTCGATCTTCACCTTGCTGCCCATGGGCTCGAAGGGCCGGTCCAAACTATCTGCCCATCCGGACACGATCTTGATGACGATGAGGGCCCCGGCCAGCCCAAGCCCCACCACGAGTCCGGCAGGGACGCTGGGCTTGGACTTGCGGTGCCGACCTCGCGCCGGCGCCTCATCGCCCTCACTGGCACGGTTGCGCGAAGTACGCGGGCCTCCTGCCTGGCCCGCCCGTGTGGCGTGGCCGGACCTGGGTGTGGGGCGTGGAGCCACGGCCTTCACCTCCCCTTCCTCGGCCTCAATGCTGATGCGTGCTCCACCGATGGCTGCGGACTTGCCCACGGCGAGCTTGAACCCCGCCGAGTGGGACTTGCCCCCCACCATGATGGGTGCCACGCCCGCCTCGGGCTCGAGGGTCACGACCCCATCCTTGAAGATCAGCACCGCATGGATGCGCGCCACGCCTTCCGACGTCAGTCGCAGGGTCGCCTCCTCTCCGCTGCCGATGGTCAGCTTGCCGGGGTTGAGACGGAAACGGCGTCGCTTGCCGCCTTCTTCTACGATCAGTTTAGCCATGGTGAGGAGGGGAGTGGGGGGAGGCGCAGTATAGGAGGAGGGACTCAGGAGCGGATGTGTGGAGACAGGTCCCTGGAGCGTATGGGCCGGTCGGTCAGCGCCGCTGCCCTGCGCAGCTCGTTCTCCAACTCGCGAACGTTGCCGGGCCAGTGCCAGGCGCCCAAGGCCTCGACGGCGGGAGGAGTGAACACAACGCTCCGCTCAAGTTCCCTACCGATGATTTCGGCAAAGTAACGCACAAGGTGGGGCAAGTCGCCGAATCGCTCGCGCAAGGGCGGCAGGTTGACCCGCACCACGTTCAGGCGGAAGTACAGGTCCTCCCGAAAGGTCCGCTCCTTGCACATCGCCGCCAGATCCTTGTTCGTCGCCGCGACCACGCGCACGTCCACGGTTCTCGTCTGGTTGGATCCCACCGGACGTACCTCCCCACTCTCCAGCACCCGCAAGAGCTTGGCCTGCATTTCCAGGGGCATGTCGCCGATCTCATCCAGGAACAAGGTGCCGCCGTGGGCGGCCACAAAGTGCCCATCCCTCGATCCCACGGCTCCGGTGAAAGCCCCCTTGGCGTGACCAAAGAGCTCGCTCTCCAACAGGTTCGCGGGAACAGCCGCGCAATTTTCGGCGAGGAACATCGCGTCCTTCCGAGGACCATGCTCGTGAAGAGCGCGCGCCACGAGCTCCTTCCCGGTGCCGGTCTCCCCTTCAATGAGAACGCTGACCGAGACCGGAGCCAGGCGCTCCAAGAGCGAGAACACCTCCTGCATGGGTGGGCTGGCGCCCACCATTCCGAAGCGCATGGGCACCTCGCCGTCCGGAACGGGGTGCGGGTCGGGCGCCGCGTCCTCCAGAAGATCGAGAAGGTCGTCAGCAGTCTGGGCAAGCCCCGCCGCACGGGCATCGCTCAGGAGAGCCTCGAGCCGGGCGCGCAGCTCTTGGGAAGGATCGTCGGGGGACATCAGTTGACCTTCTTCAGGTTGGCGTAGGCGAGCAGCAACTCCTTGGTGCCCGAGTGTATGAAGGCGACGGTCGCACGGCCGTTGATCCCGGCGCCGCGGACGTTCTCGATCCTGCCGACGCCGAAGTGGTCGTGCTCCACGCGATCTCCCACCTGGAGTTCAATACTGCCCTCCGCGGGCTCGTAGGCACCCAGGCCCCCGCCGGTGGAATCCGAATCGGTCCCCTCCTCATCCAGCCCCTCGACTAAATCGGCGGGCAGCTCGTCCAGGAAGCGCGAGCCGCCCTGCCAGCGCTCCGACCCGAAGTAGTTGCGCACCGTGGCGTGGGTCAGGGTCAAGCGCTCCTTGGCGCGGGTCATCCCCACATAGAACAGACGCCGCTCTTCCTCCTCCCCCCCATGGGGATCCTCCTCCAGGGCCCGTGAGTGGGGCAACAGCTCTTCCTCGAGGCCGGTGATGAACACAGCAGTGTACTCCAGACCCTTGCACGCATGCAGGGTCATCAGCTTGACGGACTCCCCGTCGACCGCCGCCGCATCCGAGTCACTCACCAGCGCCACGTTTTCCAGGAAACCAGCCAAACCCGCATTGGGGTGGTTGCGGTCGAACTCCTCGGCTGAGGCACACAGTTCGTCCACGTTGGCCTCGCGGTCTACGAGGTTATTGCCGTCGTCCATCTCCGCGATCCAACGCCCCACGTCGATCTCCGCGAGCACCATGGCAAGAGCATCTGCAGCGCTGGCTCCGCGTGCGGCCTCCAGGCCATCGAGCACACCACCAAACAGGGCCAGCCCCTTCTTGCCGCGCCCCCGAATCCCAGCCAGGGCCTCTTCCGAACGGCACGCCTGACTGAGGGGCACCCGGCGATCCGCAGCCCAGGCGGTCAGACGCTCGACGCTCGTTGAACCGACGCCACGCAGGGGCGCGTTCACCACACGGCCAAAGGCCACGTCGTCAGCGGGGTTCACGATCAGGCGCAGGTAGGCGATCAGGTCGCGTATCTCACGGCGCGCGTAGAACTCCAGCCCCGCCACGACCTGGTAGGGCACCCCCGCGCGACGCAGGCCGGCCTCCAAGGCCCGCTGCATGAAGTTCATGCGATAGAAAACGGCGCAATCCGAATAGCTCATGCCCTGGGCCTTCAATCCCAGGCACTGGGCGGCGATCTCCGTGGCCTCTTCGTTCTCATCGGCGCACTCAAGCACCACGACCGGGTCGCCCTCTTCACCCTCAGTGAACAGGTCCATCTGCTTGCGCTCCTGGTTGTTCCCGATGACCGCGCTGGCCACCTTCAAGATGGTGGCCGTGGAGCGATAGTTCTGCTCAAGGCGCACGGTCTTGCTGCCCACGTGATCGGCCTCAAAGTCCATGATGTTCCGCACGTCCGCCCCGCGCCAGCGGTAGATGGACTGGTCGGGATCCCCACACACGGCCAGATTCTTGTGATGCCCCGAGAGGTGCCGCGTAAGCAGGTACTGCACACGGTTGGTGTCCTGGTACTCATCCACCATCACGTAGCGAAACCGCCTGGAGTAGGCATCGCGGATGCCCGGATGCTGGTCGAACAACTCCAGGGTCTTTACCAGAAGGTCATCAAAGTCCAGGGCGTTGTTGTCGCGCATGGCCTGCTCATAGCGCTTCCAGACCTTGCGGAAGACCTCGTCCTCCATTCCCTCGCCCACTTCAAGCGAGAATTCTCCGGGCTCCGCAGCCATGCCGTTCTTGATGTTCGAAATCCAGCCGCCCAACACCACCGGGCGGAACTGCTGGATGTCGTAGTTCAATTCTTTGATCAGCTTCTTCAGCAGGGCGTTGCGATCGGAGGTGTCGTAGATCGAGAAGTCACGGGTGTAGCCCTCGAGAGCCTCGATTTCCCGACGAAGAATACGCGCGCACATGGAGTGGAATGTGCTGACCCACAGCCCTGAGATTCCAGGCATCATGGCCTCCACACGCTCACGCATCTCCTTGGCAGCCTTGTTGGTAAAGGTGAGGGCCAGGACCTCCCAGGGCTGAACGCCGCGCTCGCATATCAGGTGCGCGATGCGTCGCGTGATCACGCGCGTCTTGCCCGAACCGGGTCCGGCCAGGATCAGAAGGGGCCCGAGATCGTGCAGGCAGGCCTCGGCCTGCCCGGGGTTCAGGCCCTTGAGAAGATCGATCTGGGATTTGGGGGATGCGGCAGCCCCTGACGCTCCTGAGGTCAGGGTGATGCCAGGGCTTCCGCTCTCAAGGCCGAGCCAGGGAGCATCCATGGGAGGCCCGCCGAATGGGTCCTCGCGCTCCTGCTCCCCTGTGTGAATGGCATTCTGCACGGGTCCATTGTAGCGACCTCGGCGCCGGGATCGGCCCGACCTTGATCAAGTCTGGGGATCCCGGATCACAAGCAGCCGCATCTCGGTCTGCTCCTGCATGGCGAAACGCACTCCTTCGCGGCCCAGACCCGAGTCTTTTACGCCTCCATAGGGCATGTGATCCACGCGCCATGAGGGGACGTCCCCCACGACCACCGCCCCGACCTCCAGCTCATCCCAGGCCCGGTTCGCCTTGTGGATGTCCCGGGTGAACAGGCCTGCCTGCAGCCCGTAACTAGAGTCGTTGACCTCCTTCAGCGCCGCGTCGAAATCGGCAAAGGTGGACAGGACGGCCACGGGACCAAAGGCCTCTTCACGGCACAGGGACAAGCTCGGCGGCACGCTCTCGAGCAAGCTCGCCTCCAACAGCGAACCCTCACGCCCGCCCCCCACCAAGAGGTTGGCTCCAGCTTCGATCGCCTCCTCGATCCAACCCTGCAGGCGCTCGGCCTCGGCCTCGGAGATCATGGGCCCGATGAAGGTGTCCTCCCGGGCAGGGTCCCCTGAGACGAGAGCCGCCGTGGCATCGACGAGTTGCTTCTTCAGTTCGAGGTAGATGGACTCATGGACGAGGATTCGCTGGACGCTGATGCAACTCTGCCCCGACTGATAAAAGGCCCCCACCACAAGCCTGGATACGGCTTCCTCGATATTGGCGTCCTCATCGACGATGCAAGCGGCGTTCCCGCCCAACTCCAACTGCACGTGTTTCTTGCCCGCCCGAGCCTTGAGCTCCCAACCCACCTGATGAGAGCCCGTGAAGGAGAGCAGCTTCAATCGCTCGTCCTCCACGAGGGGAGCGGCATCCTCCACGCTGCAGGGCAGAATCGAGAAGGCGCCCGCGGGCAGGTCCAGTTCGGCCAGGACCTCGCCGATCAGGAGAGCGCCAAGGGGCGTTGTGCTGGCGGGTTTGAGGACGAAAGGATTGCCCACCGCCAAGGCGGGCGCGACCTTGTGCGCTACCAGGTTCAGAGGAAAGTTCCAGGGTGTGATGAAGCCGCAAGGGCCGATGGGGACGCGCTTCCACATGCCGCGGTAAGCGCGAGCGCGCTCAGTCACGTCCAATGGGAGTACTTCTCCGCCCAAGCGGGTGGCCTCTTCGGAAGCGACCCGGAAGGTATCCACCAACCGCCCGACTTCGCCGCGCGCATCGCGGATGGGCTTGCCTGCTTCAAGGCACAGAACCTGGGCCAACTCCTCGGCGCGATCCTCAAAACGCTGAGCGCAGTGACGCAGCCCGGCCGCTCTCTCGTAGGCGGCCATGTGCGCCATGGGCTCAGCCGCGGCCTGGGCGGCGGCGATGGCGTCGAGCACGGTGCCCCGATCGGCCCGCGCCACCCGCGTCACGGTCTCACCATTGAACTTGTTCAGGACGACAAGTTCGTCCTCGCCAGAGGTCGT
Organism: Planctomycetota bacterium; assembly: GCA_012959525.1. GTDB lineage: Bacteria > Planctomycetota > UBA1135 > UBA1135. Next base: position 44,466 of record DUDB01000019.1, on the reverse strand, counting down.
CCGACCTGCGAGCCAGTAGGGGTAGAACTCTTTCAGCATGGGTAGGAGAGTAGGGACTGGCGCCCATCTGTGGCCCCCCCACTTGCGCGATCCACGGGAGGTCCAGAAAAGGTACAACTCGCCCCGGATCCCTCCCATGCCCACGCCCAATCCCGATCCCCGGCACATCCGCAGCCATTGGCATGAGGCCCGGTCTGGCGCCCACTATGCGGGCGGTCGGTGGCGCAATGCCCGAGCGGCCGGCCGTGACCCCAGCCGCGTGGCACGGGCCCTTGCGCATCACGCTCCGAACCTCGGCGGTCAACTGGTGCTGGATGCCCCTTCGGGCGTGGGGCGATTGAGGGAGGCCATTGAGGAAAGGGGGGCCCGCTACGTCGGGCTCGACGCGTCACCCTCCATGCTGGCAGAAGGATCGGGAGGCGGATTCGTCCAGGGATCCGCCTGGGCACTGCCCTTCCCATCGCGCACGTTCGGTGCGGTGGTCTGTTGTCGCCTATTGCATCACGTGCCCGATGAGGGCTCGCGCGCCGCTCTCATCGGGGAGCTTCTGCGAGTCAGTACGGGCCCGGTGGTCCTTTCCTTTTGGGACTCGGCCTCCTGGCACGCTTGGCGCAGACGCAAGGGTGTGCGTCGGGCACGCCACGCCGACTCACGAACAGCCCTGCATCGGGGTGAGCTGGAACGACTCGTACGAGCGGCCGGTGCAGAGCCCTTAGAGTACTTTTCCAGCCTACGCTTCGTTTCCCAACAGACGATTCTCATCTTCAGGGCCAAAGCAAGCTGCCAGGACTGACATGCCGAGCCAATTCCCCATCCCTCGACCAGGCACAGCGACAGGCCCCGACCATGGGGGACGGTCCGCCTATGACCCCGCACCACTTGAGGCGGCCAGCGAACTGCACGCGGGCAACGTCGACATAGCGGCCAGGGTCTACAAGAGCGCCATGGGCCAAACCCAGATCCACGGTTGGGTTGCAGGATCTTTGGACGAGGCCCACGAGTTGGTCCAGGAGCTAGTGAAGCGTCCGACCCCCGTGGGAGAGTTTCTGACCTTTGCTGGCGCATCCTGCTACTGCAAGGCCGGAAAGCTGAGGGGTAAGTCCCAATGGCGTCACGCACTACGCGGTTGGTTGCGACTGGGCCATGCTCCTTGCGTGCAGGAGTACTTCAACATGTGCTGGCTCCACAACCGTCACTTCCAGGTGCCGCTGCCTCTGGTGGGCGGAGTCGTTCGACGGCACGGTCTTCCGGCCTACCAGTTCCTAATCACCAGGCAGGTTCTTGGCAGCGTAACCCTGGAAGCAGCCCTGGAGAGCGAATCGCAGCCCGGACGCCGGGAGCTTCTGCGAGAGTTGGCCCAGGAGGTTGGACGCATGCACGCCCTCTCCTTCGTGCATCACGACCTCTTCCCACGCAACATCTTGGTCGCTCCAGCGGATTGGCCTCGGCGTATTGTGTTCTTGGACCTGTGGGCCGGCGGCGACTGTGTGCATTTCCGTTCCCCGGCCTATGACCTGGGCGGGTTCTTGCTGGAGAGCGCAGAACTTCTGGCGCCAGAAGAACGCAGGGAGTTCCTGAAGGACTACAGCACCTCGTGTCAAAGCCAAGGAGGTTCCACGCCTGCGGACTTGTTGGACCGCATCGGACGGCAGTATGAAAAATTGCACTCCCGATTGGCCCAACAACCCGAGCGGCTTCGTGGGCGCCCCCTGCCCGAAGACTGGGCAAGGATGGAGCAAACTCTGCGCGCGAACTAAGCAGAGGTCAACGCAAGGGCAAGTTCTGGAACGCCTGATAAATCAACTGACCCGTCAATTCGTGCCCTTCCACGTTCAGGTGCAGGTCCGCATCCCAATAGAGAGACACGGGGGCGCTGGCGAAGGCCGGCCGTAGATCCAACGTGGCAACACCCGCCTCTTCGAGGCCTTGCAAGGTGGAGTCCGCGAGGATATCGCTGAATTTCAAACCATCGGGGTCGCCCCCCACTGAGACCAAGCCTGCGACCACGCGCTCACGAAAACGGTCGGGCTGTGCAGCGGAGGGTGGAGGCAAGTAGACGAAGAGAAACTGCATTCCACGCTCTCGGCATTGGCGGTCGAGCTCCATCCCGCAAGCCTGAGCCAGACGCAGCGCATCATTGGCCGAGGCGGGATCCGCCGAGAACCCCAATACCTGGTAGAGCTCTTGCCCCAATAGGGCAACACCTTGATTGCCACCTTCAATCAAAGGCGCAACGTCTATTTCTGGGGCAATTCCGGGGGGGCGACGGTAGAGATAACGCCAGGGACTGAGGGACTCGCGAAAGTCATTTCCGCCATAGAAAACCAGAACAAGCGCGTGGGGCTTCATTTCCCCGTAGGCCGTCAGGGTGCCCATGTAGTTCGTTGGCGTGAACCCTCCCGTCGCAACGTTCCATACTTCGACCACCTCGTTTGGGCGCTCCTCACGAAGTCGATGCTCAAAGCGATTAGCCAGGGACTCCGAATTCGCACAGACGCCCTCGGTGTGAGAGTCCCCCATAACAAGGATGCACAGATCGGTTGGAGCATCGCCCGGATCCGTATCCTCCCGCCAGCCCATTGAATTGGTCCTGCGAACAAAGCGCTTGGCGGAATGCTCGCTGAAGTCTCGCCTCCAGCTCTTGTTGGGGAGCATCCCAAAATGCACACCAGGTACATACCGGTTGCTTGGTCTTCCGAGTTGGGGGAAGAGCATGCGCAGATCGGCCTCGGTCAGATCTTCTCGTAGGCGCCGACCAAAATCCTCGCCCAGTTCCGCGGCCCCCTCCATAACAGATTGCTCTCCTCTCTCCGCGCGCCGCGCGAGCTCGGCGCGAAAGGTGTCCGCGTCCTGGATGAACTCCACGGTGGGCCCTTCCCCTGTGAGTGCCCTGAGAAGGAACCAGCCGCCACTCACAGCGATGAAGGTTGAAAGCAGCGCGAGGCCAAGGCGAGGGGCGAGGGAGCTGAAGGCCATTGACACAAGATACCCCTTTGCATGGGCATGAAAGAAGCGAGTACAAAGCGCCTCAGAGTCCGGCCCCCCTGCCCACGCGAGTCAATTGGCCGTATTCTCTTGGGGAATAAGGCCGCAGCGCAGAATTTCAGGCCGCTTAAGTCGAATAGCATCGGCTCTGTGCCGTAACAACGCTCCGATTCCTCTTGCCCATTGGCCTGAGCGAAACAATCCAATAGCCCGCCGATCCGACCATGTTCGGGGTGCCCCCCAATCCCGGCCATCACGCCCTCCTACCCAACCACTTCCCATGACGATTCTCTGCTCTCTTCTCCTCGGCGCCCTGCCCGCAGCCCCCGCCCAGGACAAAGATCTATTCACGCTCTACGTTGCTGACACCGACACTTTCTTTGCCAACGAGAAAGATGCCGGTCTCTTGAGTGCTTTCAAGATGATCGAAGCACGCATGGGGGAACTTCCCGGTGAGATCCCTGACTTCCCTCAGCTTCCACCTGAAATGGTCTCGCTCGTCACCGGCCTGCTTACGGGCGAGAAGAGCCTGCGCATTGGCACCACCGACGACCCCGGCATGCCATTCCCCGTCTATGGACAATTGGATGTCATTGAAGGGGATGAAGCGGCCGCTCAACGCCTGGCCACGACCCTCTACAACCTGGGCCTCATGGCTGGCGTGCCGTTCGGCCAGAAAGGCGAAGACGGCCTGGTGCCTCTCGTAGGCACCGACCCGGTGGACGTCCAATTCGGCGCAAAGGGATCCAGCGTGATCCTGTCTGCTGGCAAGTCCATTGATCACGGTGTGGATCTCAGCACCACCGGGCTTCCCGCGGGAGTTGCCCCCAATTTTCTCATGCAAATGGACGTGGGCGGGATCATGAACCTCCTCGGGGAGTGGATGAGCCTGTCCGAAATGGCCGGAGAAGGGGAGGACTTCGTGAACCCCCTGGCACAGGTGGGCCTCGACCAGATGGCGATCCGCGTGGCCAGTGGATCGGACAACGAGAGGTCCTACACCGTGACCCGCATGCCAGGACACGGCAGTTGGGCTAAAGGAACGGGAATGATGCCCCGACGAAACCTGACTCTGGCCGACGTGAACGTCATCCCCCAGAGCGCCATGTTCGGCGTGGTCTCCACGACCAACTTCCAGGGCACCCTGGACTACCTCCTCGAGCTTCTCGAACCGGAATTGGCCAAAGAGGGCATTGCCGACCCCGTGGCAATGGTGGCCGCTCTCACCGGCTTTCACCTGGAAGAGGATCTGATTGACCACCTCGGCGACGCTGTGGGCGTCTATACCTCCGACGCGACCGGTGGCGGTGGATTCCTGTCTCTCGTGGCCTTCATGGAGTTGAGTAACCCCGAGGGAATGCTCAGCACCATCGAGCGCTTGGAGGACCTCATCAATGGACTGGGTGCCTCGGCGGCCCAGGGCTACGTGCGCACGCGCAATTGGCAGCACGGCGGAAACGAGTATCTGTCCCTCACCTTCCCCGGTCTTCCGGTTCCTGCTGAACCGACCTTGAGCGTGTCCGGCAACCACCTGTTCATCGGCATGAGCCCGGGCGCCACCGTGGGCGCCGTGCAATCGGCCCAGCAGGCCGGAGGACTGAACGAAAACCCGCGTTTCGCCGGAAACCTGCCCCACGCGATTGCCGACTCCCAGTCGATCAGCTTCGTAGACAGCCCACGGATGCTGCGCCATGGATACGGCATCACAAGTCTGTTCTGCTCGGCCCTGGTGAACGGAACGCGCTCTCGTTTTGATGACTCCCGCGATGCTGGCATGATCATGCCGACCTTCCCCGAGCTGGCTCGGGGAGCCAAGGCCTCGGTCACCGCAACGTACATGGACGGAAACGACCTGGTGACAGAGCAATGGGCGGACAGCTCCATCCTCGTCAACATGACCTCCATGGCGGGATGGCTCACTGCATCCCCCGCTGCCCTGTTGCTCCCTCTGGCCTTTCTTGGCGTGAGGGCCGCCGAGAGCGAGGAAGCAATCTTGGCACCTTTTGTCTATGAGTTGAAGTAGGACCCCTGGGGATCATGGCGCCGGTCAACAAAGGCGGTCGTGATCCCCTCGGGCATACCCGTGACACAACCCCGGAGCCGCTCAGTGAGCACTCTTGAGGGGCCCGGAGGGGTACCGAGCTCGGAAGTTGGCGGGCGGTGTCCTGCACCCTTTTTGTGGCAGGGTGCCATGGCATAGAATCCGTGCCGCTCCATGCCTGTCTACGAGTACGTCTGCAAGAGTTGCCAGCACGAGTTTGAAGAGCTCGTGTTTGGATCGAACCTCCCCAGCTGCCCCCAGTGCGAGGGCGAGAAGCTCGATAAGCGTGTCTCGACCTTTGGCGTGGGCCACTCCCAACCCGGAGGCAGCCCCCCGGCCTTGGGTCCCGCGCCGGGACCGGGCCCCTGTGGCTCTTGTGGTGCTCCGGAGGGCCCTGGATCCTGCTCCCCGAACTGATGATGAAGCTCCTTGCCCTGATCTTGATGGCGGGTTCCGTGCATGCACAGGGCCCCCGTGTTCCCATGGACTTGGATCCGGACAGCGAGGGGCTGCCTCTGCTTCGGATGAGAGAAGCCCCGGGCAAGGACTCCCCCCGACAGAGACGTCAGCCGGCAGTGGTCGAGCCGCCCGCCGTGACCCGCTACACCGCTCGCGTACCCAAAGGTGATTTGCGCTTGGAGACACGGCTTGAGCGCCATACCTATGAGGGACTCCGCAAGGGCCGCAGCGATCTGGACTCCAGTGACATTGTGTCCGGAGGCTACAGCGTGGGGGGCGAGTCCATGGTGCACACGACGCGCTCCATCGGTCTGTTCTACGGCGCATCCCACAACGTGACCCTCTTTGCGAGCGTACCCATTCACGAGCGGACCATCACGAGCCAGGTGGTGGGCTTCGGACCTCTCGACCAGACCAGTTCGGGCATCGGAGACGTCGTGACGGGAATCGTCTACGCCTACAGGGACAAGCCCAACTCCAAACTCCACGTGCACCTGGGCGTGGGCCTCCCCACCGGCGAGATCACCGCGAGTGATCTGGGTGCGGACGGCACGAGCGAGCGCCTGCCCTTCCCCATGCAGTTGGGCGGTGGCACGTACGACGTCCATAACGGCGCCACCTGGGTCAACCGTTTGGACGTGTGGACCGTGGGCATGCACGGGCGCATGCGCATCCACTTCGGTGAAAACGACGAGGGCTGGGCGCATGGGGACTCGTTCGACTTCGATTTCTGGGTCGCGCGGCCGATCTTCAGTTTCCTGGACTTCAACCTGCGCTTGCACAACTCCTCCTGGGGCGACTACTACGGCACGGCGCCAACCGGCAGCAACCCCGACGACAATCCGCTCTCGGAAATTCACCGCCAAGGAGGCACGCGCACGGACGCGGGGATGGGACTGGCATTGGATCTGGGGCCGGTGGGTCGCATCTCTTTGGACGGTGCGCTGCCCATTGACGAGTGGCTCGACGGCCCCCAATTCTCGACCCAACGCACGCTCAGCCTGAGCTGGCACTTGTCCTTCTAGGGCTCACCCAGGGCCCGTGGGCACCCCCCGTCGATTCTGGGCCCTGTGCATCCTGGCCTCCTGTACACCGGTCGATCCGCCGACTCGTTTCAACGGATCCACGTCCGACCCCGAGGACTTTCGAGCACTCGGCTACGCGGACTGGGAGGACACGGAAGAGGACGCCCCCTTATCGGGTGTCACTCTGCACGCTGAAGACGAAGCCCTGGCAGGAGTCAACCTCTACACCGACCAGGAGCGCACCTGCCTCGCCCTGGACATGCAGGGCCGGGAACTGCACCGCTGGACCGTGCCGGATCACAATCAGGTCGAGTGCTTCGAGTTGCTCGCGGACGGAGGGATCCTGGTGCTCTCCGTCGATCAGGGCGTCAGCCGTCTGGACCGCGATTCGCAAGTGATCTGGCGCGCGGATCTGGCCGCCCACCACGATCTGGCTGTGCTGGCTGGGGGCGCCGTGATCGTCCCCACCCACAGGGAAGTCCTTCATGCGGGGCGCCGGGTGCGATTCGATGAGCTGACGCACCTGGATGAGGATGGAGAGGTGCTCGGTGTCTGGGATTCACATGGGGCCAGGGAGGCCTTGGCGAAACACCATGCCCCCCACCCCCTGGACTCTCCGGCCAACGCCCCCACTGACACCGTCTACGACTTCTATCACCTCAACGCCGTTGAGGTATTACCCACGGAGGCCTCGGGCTTCCCAGCCGCCAGCAAGCTGCTCTGCCTGCGCAACGTGGATCTCCTGGTGCTCCTCTCACCCGATTATTCAAAGATCCTGTGGTCCTTTGGTCCGGGCGTGCTGGACCAACCCCACTCCCCCGGCCTGACACCCGAGGGCCGGATCCTGGTCTTCGACAACGGTCGCGGGCGGGGGCATTCGCGACTGGTGGAGATCGATCCGTCTACGGACAAGGTCACTTGGACCTGGGAGGCTACCCCCCCGGAGGCGTTCTTCAGCCCAATCCGGGGAGCCTGCCAGCGCCTGGCCGACGGGCACACCCTGGTCACCGAATCGGAGCGCGGCCGGGTGTTCGAGCTGGATGCCGCCGGGGAGCGGGTGTGGGAGTTCTGGAGCCCACGCATCGTGGATGGCCAGCGGCGCCGCATCTACCGCATGCAGCGCGTCCTGCCCAACCACGTCGCGAGTTGGCTACAAGATCGGTGAGCCCGCGGCCAAGGCCGTGTAGAATCCCCGCCCCATGGAAGCCTACAAGCGCGAGTTCATCGAGTTCATGGTGGACGCCGAGGTACTGACCTTTGGTGACTTCGTCACCAAGAGCGGCCGCAAGACACCCTACTTCGTCAACACCGGGCGCTACCGCACCGGCGCCCAGGTCGAGGCTCTAGGTCGCTTCTACGCCTCCGCCATCCAAGCCTCCTTGCCGGACGACGCGGTCGACGTGCTCTTCGGTCCCGCCTACAAGGGCATCCCCCTTGTGGTGACGACGGCCATCGCGCTACAGAACGCGCACAGCCGCGACCTCTCATTCTGTTTCAACCGGAAGGAGGCCAAGGACCACGGGGAAGGTGGCAGCCTGGTGGGGCACTTGCCGCAAGATGGCGAACGCGTCCTGATCGTGGAGGACGTCACCACCGCAGGAACTTCCATCCGCGAGACCGTCCCGATTCTACGCAGCCAGGCGGAGGTGCAACTTGCAGGACTGATCGTCTCGGTGGACCGTCAGGAACGCGGCCCGGGTGGAGGATCGGCCCTCGCCGAAGTCGGCGCCGAGTTCGGCATGCCCACCCTCTCCATCGTCACCCTTGACGACATCGTCGAGCACCTGACGGGCCGCGAAGTGAACGGGGCGCTGATCCTGACTCCCGACATCCTTGAACGTATCGAGGCCTACCGGGCCGAGTACGGGGCGTAGGCAGAACGCCCACCCTCGCGGTGTAGGTGGGCGGCGCGTATCATCTGCGGCGTGCCTACTCTCTGCCTCGCTGCCGCCGTAACGGCCCTAGCCGTCCTCGCTCCTCCCCAGGACTCGAACCGCAAGATCCGGACGACACCGTCCGCCCTCGCCGCCCGGGCGGGGACTGCCATTGAATGGCGAGCGGATCTGGAGGCCGCACGCGCGGAGGCCAAGAAGACAAAGAGACCCATCTTCTGGTACGTGCCGGCGATCCACCGTTCCCCCATGGACCGTCAGTCCGAGATCGACCGCTACATGCTGGCCGGTCCATTCTCCTGGCCCCGGGTGACGGCGTTCATCAATGAGCACTTCATTCCCGTGCGCATGGCCGCCGGCCCGGAGGAGTGCAAGGACCACGGACTCGAGCAGTTCACCTTTGTCGAGCCGGGTTGGATCGTCCTTGATCGCAAGGGCAAGGAGGTCGCGCGCGAGCACCAGATCACGACCTTCCACCCCGCTCGTTTTCTCGCGCCCCTTGCACGCCTTACTGAGGAGGACAACCCCGCCGCAGACGGACTCCCCGGTGCCCTGGATGATCCGGCCGTGAGCCTGTGGATGGCAGGAGTCAAGGCTTGGGAGAGCAGCGGCGACGATCAGGCCCGCGCCCACTGGCGCACCCTCACCGAGGAGCATGCCGACCATCCCCTCGCCTGGAAGGCCGCCATGGAGCTGGAAGGCCATGGCCCCTTCGTCCACGCCTTCGAAACCTATGCGGAGATTCCCGCCGCGGCCCTCGAGCCCAATCCCGACGGCACCCAGAGCCTGCCCGGTGTCTACGACGAGCCGGCCGTCTGGGAGCGCAGCGCGAAGTTCCTGCTCGCCTCCCAGCGGGCCAACGGCGGCTGGGAGGACTCGATCTATGACTTCGGTGGAACCGACGGTCTGCCGAACGTGTACGTAGCCGTGTCCGCGATCTGCACGATCGGGTTGCTGGAGTACTCGGCCCGGCTGGAGGAGCCGGACCCGGCCATCGAGAAGGCCCTTGAGCGCGCCTTCGACTACGTCACCGACGAGTCCAAGATCAACCGAGAGGACACGGACGAGCAGTTCTGGGCCCACGCCTACCGCTCGCGGTGCTTCACGCGTTGGCTGGAGTTGCGCCCGAACAACGCCGAACGTGTACGCCCCGCCCTTCAGAAGGCCACCGATGATCTGGTCGCCATACAGGGCCGTAGCGGCGCCTGGTCCCACGAGTACGCCAACCCGTTCGTCACGGCGGACGCCCTGATCGCCCTCGCCTATGCCAAGCGACTGGGCATCGAGCCCGAGAAGCTCCCCGCCGTTGCTGAGCAAGGCCTCTCGAGCCTGCTCCTGTGCCGTACGAAGGATGGCGCCTACAGCTACAACCAGCCGCGCCGTGGCAAGGCGCGCGCGTCCGTGGAGGGCTCCGTGGGTAGAACGCCCCTCTGCGAACTGGCGCTCACGCTCTGGTCTGCACGGGAGGCCAACGGTCTCGCTAAGGCCATTGCCATTTCCTTCGAACACGAGGAGCACCTGCTCCCCGCCCAGAAGTACGACGACCACACCAGCAGCTATGCCTACGGTGGATTCTTCTTCTACTACGATCTGCACGCGCGCACGGAAGCGATAGCCGAGTTGCCCAAGGGCTCCCTGCGCAAGCGCTCTGCCAAACGCCAGCACGAGCAGCTGATGGGCCTGCCAGAGTTCGACGGCGCATTCATGGACAGCCACGAGATCGGGCGCTGCTACGGCACGGGCATGGCGCTGTGGTGCCTGGGCACACTGAACGCCCTGGACTAGAGTTCGCCCGCTTCGCTTCGAGCCGCCGCTCCGTGGTTGACCGGGCGGACCGTCCCGGTTCAGTCAGCCATCGGCAGATCGATTCCGCGCTCCCGGGCGCAGTCGATTGCGTCCGGGTAGCCGGCATCCGCGTGACGCATGACGCCGGTGCCCGGGTCGTTGGTCAAGACGCGCTCGAGGGCCTGTCCCGCTTCGGGGGTGCCATCGGCGACCGTGACCTGACCAGAGTGCAGGCTGTAGCCCATACCCACGCCACCGCCGTGGTGGAACGAGACCCACGAGGCCCCGCCGGCCACGTTCAACATGCAGTTGAGCAGGGGCCAGTCGGCCACGGCATCCGTGCCATCGAGCATGCCCTCGGTCTCGCGGTTCGGTGAGGCCACCGAGCCACAGTCCAAGTGATCGCGGCCTATGACGATGGGAGCGGTGATCTTCCCGCTGGCCACGGCGTCGTTGAAGGCCTTGCCGGCGCGGGCGCGCTCGCCGTATCCCAGCCAACATATGCGGGCAGGCAGGCCCTGAAAGGCGACGCGCTCCCCCGCCAGACGGATCCAACGCGCTAGGGCTTCGTCCTCGGGGAAGAGGTCCAAAATGATCTGGTCGGTCACGGCGATGTCGGCGGGGTCGCCGGAGAGGGCCACCCAGCGGAAGGGACCCTTGCCCTCGCAGAACAGGGGCCGGATGTACTTGGGCACGAAGCCCTCGAAATCAAAGGCGTTCTCTAGCCCGGCCTCCTTGGCGTGGCCGCGCAGGTTGTTGCCGTAGTCAAAGGTGTCGGCTCCCCGCTCCTGCAGCTCGATCATCTGCAGGCAGTGCTCCTTCATGGTGCGGAAGGACTCCTGTTGGTAGCCCTTGGGGTCCGACGAACGCAGGGCCTCGGCCTCGGCAAGGTCCATGCCGTTGGGCACGTAACCGGCCAGGGGATCGTGGGCGCTGGTCTGGTCCGTGAGTATGTCGGGGGTCACCCCTCGCTCGATCAGGCGACCCAAGAGGTCCGTGGCGTTGCACAGCACGCCGATGGAGCGCGCGTCCCCATCGGCCTTCCACTCCAGGGCACGGTCGATGGCCGCGTCCACGTCCGTCATCTTCTCATCCACGTAGCGCGTGCGCAGTCGGGCGTCGATGCGCGCCTCGTCCACTTCTGCAACGAGGCACGTGCCGTCGTTCATAGTGGCGGCCAGAGGCTGGGCACCGCCCATCCCTCCCAAGCCAGCGGTCACGACCAGGCGACCCTTGAGGGTGCCGCCGAACAAGGCCTTGGCCGAGGCGGCGAAGGTCTCGTAGGTGCCCTGCAGGATTCCCTGAGTACCGATGTAGATCCAGGAGCCCGCGGTCATCTGGCCGTACATCATCTTGCCCGCCTCTTCGAGCTTGCGGAAATGATCCCAGTTGGCCCAGTTCCCCACGAGGTTGGAGTTGGCGATCAGCACGCGCGGGGCGGAGGTCGTGGTCTTGAACACGCCCACGGGCTTGCCCGACTGGACCAGCAGGGTCTCGTCCGGCTCCAGGCGGTCGAGGGTGGCGATGATGGACTGGAAGCAGTTCCAGTCACGGGCCGCCTTGCCCGTGCCGCCATAGACGACCAGCTCTTCGGGCAGCTCGGCCACCTCGGGGTCGAGGTTGTTCATGAGCATGCGCTTGGCCGCTTCGGCCGCCCAGCTCTTTGCCGTCCTCTCAGGTCCGCGGGGTGCCCGCTGGGGACCGATAGGAATCTCGCCTTGGGTGCTGTGCTGTGATGTCACGGTGGAGGTGTCGGTGCTCGACATGAGATGGATCAGTCGTCCTCTTCAACGGTGAAGGTCAAGGGGTAGCTGTTGGCGCGGGCGATGGCGGTGGCCCGCTGGACCCGGCGCTCGGCCAGGGACTTGGGATAGCAGCCGATCAGGGCGGCTCCCGTGCGGTGCACACACAGCATGCGCTCCACGGCCCGCGGCTCGGGCATGCGGAACACGGCACACAGGACGCCCACGACAAAGTCCATCGTTGTACTCGGGTCGTCGTGACAGATAACGCGGAACAGGGGAGCGGTCCGCTTCTTGGGCTCAGCCAGCTCAGACTGCTTGGGGAATGTCGGGTAGTGTGTTGAGGCCGTCATAGGTGCAGGCTCCGAGTATAGCCGAGGGGCCCCCCGCGTACCTCTGGTTGCATCATTGCGGGAACCCTAAGGATCCCGGAAACTGGAGTCCCGCTCCCCTCTAGGGCCCTTCGTCCAATGACTACCACAACCTGCATCACTCTCCTCGCCCTCGCCGCATCCCTGCCCCCCGTGCAGGACCCACCCCAGGAGGTCCAGCACATGGTGGACGTGGAGGTCAACGCTCGCGAGATGGGGCGCCTGCGCCGGCTGGACCTGGACCTGGCGCGAGTGGATCTGGTGGGAGGCCGAGCCGAGGTGGTCGTCACCCCCGCCGAGCTCCAGCTCCTGAAGGACACGGGACTTCCGTACCGGATCCGCATCGAGAACATCTCCGAGTACTACGCTCAACGCTTGACGGAGGACACCAACGCACCCGGTGGCCCCTACGGGACCTGGCTGTCCCCTCCGTTCGGCCAGGGCGGAATGGGCGGGTACTACACCTTGGCAGAGTTGGATTCGGTGCTCGACCAGATGCGAGCCGCCTATCCCAGCTTGATCACCGCCAAGCAGAGCATCGGGACGAGCATCCAGGGCCGCTCCCTGAACATGGTCAAGATCTCCGACAACCCCGGCAGCGACGAGGCCGAGCCGGAGATGCGGGTGGACGCGCTGCACCACGCGCGCGAGCCCCAGGGCATGCAGTGCACCCTGTGGTTCATGCTGTTCCTGCTGGAGGAGTACGGCAACGATCCCCTGGCCGACTTCCTCGTGAACGAGCGCGAGATCTACTTCGTGCCCTGCGTGAACCCCGATGGGTATGAGTACAACCGCCAGACCAACCCCGGGGGCGGGGGCATGTGGCGCAAGAACCGGCGTAACAATGGGGGCGGCGTCTACGGCGTCGACCTGAATCGCAACTACCCCTACAAGTGGGGCTACGACAGCTCCGGGTCGAGCAACAACCCCTCCTCGGAAACCTATCGCGGGACGGGACCCGCCAGTGAGCCTTCCGTGGCTGCCATGGTGAACTTCATCAATGCGCGCCAGTTCACCACGGCCCTGTCGATGCATACCTATTCCAATCTCTGGCTCGCCCCCTGGGGATACGACACGCTCTACCCCGCCAACTGGAGTGAGTTCCTGGAGATCGGGACCCTGGCGACCGAGATCAACGGCTACACCCACGGCCCGGCTTCGATCATTCTCTACGAGGCGAATGGCGTCACTTTCGACTACGACTACGGCATGTTCGGCACCTACGCCTGGACTCCCGAGGTCGGCAGCTCCAACGATGGCTTCTGGCCGCCCACGAGCCGCATCATCCCCCTGGCCAATGACAACCTATTGGCTATGCAGCGCACGGCCCTGGCCGCTGGAGCCTGGGTGCGCCTCGAGAGCCAGTCCAGCGTGGATGCGGGCAATGGCAATGGCTCCTTCGAAGCCGGCGAAGGCGTCGAGTTCACGGTTGGAGGGCGCAACAGCGGTGCAGGCACGGCGAGCTCCGTGGATCTGCTCCTGACCAGCACAAGCTCCTTCGTCAGCCTCACCACGCCCACGGCGTCCATTGGATCCCTGGCCGGTTTCACGAGCGGGCAGAACGCCACGCCCCTGCGCCTGGACATCGCGTCCGGCACTCCCAGTGGTACGACCATCCCCTACACGATCACCCTGACCCATGACGGGTTCTCCCAGTCGTTCACGAGCGAGCTGCTGGTCGGGACGGAGACCACTCTCGCCGCCTTCGACTTCGAAGCGGGGAGCGACGAGGGCTGGGGACTTGGCAGCCCGAACAACGCGAGCACAGGCCTCTGGACCCGGGTGGACCCGCGCGGCACGGCCGCCCAAACCGAAGACGACCACACGAGCGGAGCCACCAATCTCAAGTGCTGGGTCACGGGCCAGGGTTCGGCTGGCGGATCGGTCGGTGAGAATGACGTGGATGGCGGCAGTACGACGCTGCTCTCCCCCACCTTCGATCTGTCCAACTCCGTCGCCGCGCGCGTGCGCTACTGGCGCTGGTACTCCAACAACCAAGGCAGCGCTCCGGGCGCGGACACTTTCGCCGTGGACGTCTCCAATGACGGTGGTAGCTCTTGGGTTTCCGCCGAACTGCTGGGCCCCACGGGCGCCGACACGGTTGGAGGTTGGATCGCGGCGGAGCTGGATCTGGAGTCGCTCCTGCCCGTGACGGCCCAGATGCGGCTGCGCTTTGTCGCCTCTGATCTTGGGAGCGGTTCCATCGTGGAGGCAGCAGTGGATGACGTGATCGTCACCTACATCGACCCCAACGCGTGCACCGATCCGATCAACTTCTGCGTCGGTGCCCCCAACTCAGCGGGACCGGGGGCAGTCATGTCCTGGATGGGTTCCACGGACGTGCTGCAGAACTCCATGACCTTGATCTGCACCGGTGTCGTCCCCAACCAGTTCGGACTGTTTTTCTACGGTGACGCTCAGCAGCAAAAGCCCCTGGGGAACGGATTCCTCTGTCTGGGCGGGAACATCAATCGACTTCCAGCCCTCCAGACGGACCCTCTTGGTCAGGCCGCCTATGGCCTGGACTTCACAAACCTCCCAAGCGGCGGGCCCATCGCCAATGGCGAGACCTGGAACTTCCAGTTCTGGTACCGCGAGAAGCCCTCGGCCGGTGGGGGCTACAACTTCTCGGACGGCCTGCAGGTGCTGTTCTGCCAATAGGAAAGCCCAGGCCTAGAACTCCCTGATGTAGATGTTCCTGAAGCGTGCATAGGCATCGCCTTCCACCGCCCCCCCGGGCGCGTGACGCTGCAGACCGATGAAACCCGTCGCCGCGCGGTCCTTCCAAGCGGCACCCTGTTCCGGCTTCAATTCGAGAGTGTCCACGTCGTAGAGGATGCGCCCGTTCAGGACCGTGAGGATCCGACTGCCCTTGTAGGTCACCACGTAGGTGTTCCACTCGCCCAGCGGCTTGAGCGCATTGGTCACCGCCGGGGCCACCGATCCATAGAGACCGCCGCTGAACTGGTAGGGCTTCAGCTTCGATCCGGTCTCCTTCTCCCAGTTGAAGTCATCGAGAATCTGGATTTCACAGCCCGAGAACGCGGGATTGCCCCCCGCGCGCGCGGCCCGCAGAAACAGGCCCGAGTTCGCCATGGCGGAAGTCTGGAAGTCCATGCGCAGCTGAAAATCGGTGTAGTCCTTCTCCGTCGCCAGATGAGGTGAACTGCCTGCGGTAAGGAACTCGAGATTCCCATCCTGGACTCGGTAGCCGCTCCCATCTCCAGCCGCATCCCAGCCGGTCAGGTCCTCACCGTTGAAAAGGGCGCGCCAGCCCATGGCCTCGCCCGCGGCGGTCAAGCTCTTTCGCCCGGCCGAATCCTGCTCCCAGTACTTACCCGCATTGGGTGGCAGTTCGCGCACACGCACATTGCGGAACATGACCTTGCTCGTGGGCGGCGCACTGCTCCCACCGTGGACCTGCAAGCCGATCTTGCCCGTGCGCGCCCAGTTGCCATCGTCCTCGGGCAACAGGTAGTCGGTGACAAGCACGCCGTTCAACCACATGGAGAGATGCATGGGTTGGCCCGCGCAGCGCACCTTGACCTTGTTCCAACCATCGCGGATCCAGTCTTCCTTGGGTGCCGGGTTGTGGTAGTAGTAGCCGTCGGCGTAGATGCCCCCCACCTCGCCGTTCGGTCGGTAGTCCAGGGTCAGCTGCGCCCCCTTCTTGCCGTCGGGTCGCATGCGCACGAACACCCCCGAATCGAAGGGGTAGGTGATCCAGGCGTCGAGCTCGATGACGAAGTCCATGTAGTCGCGCTCGGTGTAGATCAGCCCGCCGGCGTGGCCTGCGCCCTCGCGACCCACGAGCGCGCCCTCCTCCACCGTCCAAACGGCCTTGCCGTCATAACGACCACCTACGGCCGTCCAACCCTCTAGGCTCTCGCCGTCAAAAACCGTCTTCCATCCATCGGAGGCCTGAGACAAGGATGTTGCAGCGAGAAGGCAAGTGAGGAGAATCGGTGCGGTCATTGTTGGGCTCGGCGATAGGGTCCAGGTTGGCGCGAAGGATCCCGAGGCTACGCAGACCATCCGAGATTCGCCACCCGCAGATCGAAGTCCGGGGGGTAGGATCTCACCTCGGTTCCCGCACACAGGCCCTCTCCCCTCTCCCCCCCATGACCCGCACCCACCGCAACTCCACCCGTCGCGAATTTCTGACCACGTCCGCAGCTACCGCTGGAGCCTTCTCCCTGGGTGCCTGCGCTGGACCCGGAGGAGGAGGGAAGCGCGACATCGTCAAGGCTCCTGACAAGAGCCCCATACCCGAAGGCACGCCCGTGCGCATCGGCCTGATCGGCACCGGGGGCATGGGCGGGGGACACCTGGGCTCCATGATGAGCCAGATCAAGAACAAGCATGCCCACTTCGAGGTGGTCGCCCTCGCCGATGTGAACTCCGCTTGGCTGGAGGACAAGGCCAACACCGCCCGCTCGAACCAGAGCGGTGTACAGGTCGACACCTACGCCGACTACAGAGAACTCCTGGCTCGCGAGGACATCGATGGAGTGCTGATCGCCGCGCCGGAGCACTGGCACGCGCAGATGTCCATGGATGCCATCGCAGCCGGCAAGGACGTCTACTGTGAGAAGCCCATGACGACCTCCATCGAGGAAGCCGTCTGGATGATGGACACCATGGAGGCCAACCCGCACATGCGGCTTCAGGTGGGAACACAGAAGATGGTGCTGGAGAAGTACAAGAAGGCCAAGGAGCTCATCGCCGCGGGCGAGATCGGGCACCCGACCCTCTCCCAGACGAGCTACTGCCGCAACACGCCCGCGGGCGAGTGGAACTACTACAAGATCGACGAGCGAGTGAAGCCGGGTGAGACCCTCGATTGGGAAGCCTGGTGTGGATCGCGCGGCTTACGCGAGTGGGACCCCAAGCTCTACCACCGCTGGCGCCGCTACAAGGATTTCTCCACGGGCATCATCGGCGACCTCTTAGTGCACATGATCACGCCCATGATGTACGCCCTGGACCGTGGCTGGCCCACGCGCGTGGCCGCCATCGGGGGTCACTTCATTGACCACGACATGGAGAACCACGATCAGGTCTTCTTGAACGTGGGTATGGAGAAGGACCACACCATGATCGTGGCCGGATCCACGATTAACGCCACGGGCCTGCCCGTGCTGATCCGCGGCAACCGTGCCAATATCCTGCTGGGCAGCAACAACTGCGAGATACGCCCCGAGCACCCCTACGCCGAGGATATCGAGCCACGCACGATCCAATGCAAAGAGGTACAGGACCAGCCGACTCTGCGCTTGGACTGGATCAACTGCATCCGCACCCGCGAGCAGAACATCAGCCAGGTAGATCTGGCGGCCAAGGTCATGGTTGCGGTGGACCTCTCCACCAAGGCCATGTGGGAAGGCGGCACGTGGACGTACGACCCGCAGACCCGCGAATACGCGCGCGAGTAGGGCCACCAAGTGAGCATGCTCGTGCGATTAGCATTGCACGCCATGGGGACGCGCTTTGAGCTCGTTCTCGAAGGCGATGATGATGGACCCGGTGCCGAAGCCCATCTGCGCGCAGCAGGGGAGGTGGCCCTGGCCGAGGTGGAGCTGGTCGACGCCAAGCTCTCCCTCTTCAGGCGCGACAGCCTGCTGTCCCACATCCAACGCAATGCAGCTGACCAGCCCGTAAGAGTGGACCCGGACACCTTCGCCCTATTCGAGTTGTGCGCACAAGTCTGCGAGGCCACGGGTGGCTCCTTCGATCCCACGGTGGCGCCGCTGATGCGGGCCTACAAGCTCCACGATGACAAGGCCACGACCCCTCTTGTCACTCTCGAAGAAGCACGAGAGCAGGTGGGCTGGAAAGGGCGCGTGGAACTCCTGGCCGATCCTTGCCGCGTCGCCTTCACGGCCCCCGGTACGGCACTCGACCTGGGAGGCATCGCCAAGGGATATGCCCTCGACCTTGCCATCGAAGTCCTGCGCGACGCGGGCATCACTCGTGCCCTACTGCACGGTGGGACGAGCACGATCGCCGCCATCGGCCAACCCCGAGGACGCGAGGGCTGGC
Organism: Planctomycetota bacterium; assembly: GCA_012959525.1. GTDB lineage: Bacteria > Planctomycetota > UBA1135 > UBA1135. The sequence goes on along the minus strand of DUDB01000019.1, from coordinate 26,124 downwards.
CCATAGCCCTGGGCTCGGGCCCCAATGCTCCGCGGGTGCTCCTTCGCGATGACTGCCTGGCCGTGTCCGCCCCGGGCGCCCGCTCGGTGCAGCACGAAGGGCGGCGAGTAGACCACGTTCTCGATCCGCGCCAGGGCCTGCCCGTCCAGGGAGCGCTGGTCGCCGCCACCCTCTCCCGGTGCGCAGCCGAGGCGGATGCCTGGTCCACCGCTCTGTTGGTGAACCCCGACCCGAAGGGACTGCCCCCCCACATGGAGTCCCTCATCGGCATGACCGAAGCGGAGGGCGAACGCGTTCCGACCCACTGGCACCACAGACCTCGTATCACGCGCACGAGCCCCAGTGGGTTCTGTGACATCCCCCAATCCCGCCAGGCGACACCTCTCCAAACCGTATGACCACTCCCGACCGACGATCATTCCTCAAGGGCGCCGCTGGCGCTGCGGCAGCATTCGCCTTTCAACCCGACCTCTCCGCCACCCCTCGCCCATTGAACGCCCCGCTGCGCGTGGGCCTGATTGGTGCAGGACGCCAGGGTCGGGCGATCATGGGCGAGTTGGGCAAGTTCGATGACGTCACCCTCGGCGCGGTCTGCGACAGTGACGGCCGGCGCCTGTCCGGCGCCAAGAGGCGCGCACCAGAGGCCACGCTCTACTCCGATCACAAGGCCATGCTGGAGTCGGAGGCCCAGCTCGATGCGGTCATCATCGCGACGCCGACGCACCAGCACCGCAGCCTCTGCGAGGACGCCCTCGATGCGGGCAAGCACGTGTACTGCGAGGCCCCCCTGGCACACACGCTGGAAGACGCCAAGGCCATCGCTCGCGCAGCCCGGGCTGCCAGCGGCAAATTCCAGACGGGCATGGCGGGCCGAGCCAATCCGGTCTACAGCCTGGCACGCTCGTTCGTCCGCACGGGTGCCATCCGGGACACGCTGAGTCTGCGGAGCCAGTTCAAGAAGAAGACCTCCTGGCGCACACCCACCTCGGACCCGGCGCGGGACAAGTTCCTCAACTGGCGCCTTGACCCGGAAATCTCCCTGGGCCTCGTGGGTGAGGTGGGTACCCATCATTTTGACGTACTGCACTGGTTCACCAGCCAGTACCCAACTTCCGTTCGCGGTTCGGGCGAGATCCTGATCTGGAAGGACGGCCGGAAGGTGGCGGATACTGTGCACTGTGAGTTCCAGTTCCCCGGCGGTGTCCGCAGTCAGTGGGAGGCCTCGCTCGGCACGTCATTCGAAGGCGAGTACTCCCTCCTGGCCGGCACGATGGGCACGGTCAAGCTCGCCGGGACCCACGCCTGGATGTTCAAGGAGGCTGACGCCACCACCTTTGAGTGGGAGGTCTACGCCACGCGCCAACAATTCCATCAGGACGAGGGGATCATCCTCATCGCCGGGGCAACCGAGCTCGCCGCGCAGGGCAAGCTGAAAGAGGGCATCGGGCTCCCCCACCCGCCGCTCTACTACGCCCTGGAGAATTTCTTCGTGGCGGTTGGTGAAGATGGCGAGCCCTGTTGCTCTGCTGAGGAAGGCCTGCGCGCAGCTGCGGTGGCCATCCGCGCCGCCGAAGCCATTCGCACCGGCGCTGAAGTAGCCATCCCTGAGACGGACTTCAGTCTCGAGTAGCCGAACTCCCATGTCGAACCTCCCCCTGCGTCTGCGCCACCTACCCCTGGCCGCGCGCCTCTCGCTCTCGTTTCTGATCGTCGTCGTCCTGGGCGGCTACCTGGTCTCCGGCTTGCACATGAGCGAGCACCACCAGAATCGGGACGGGCGGGAGGGTCTGTCCATGACCGACATCGAGGGGGCGTACCACGGAGTCAACAGCGAGGCGCCCTTGCTTCTTGCCCTGAACGCCGATCACCCTGGCGAGCTGGACGGACAAGAGCCGCTGGAAGACTGGGCCAAGAAGGCGCTTCTGCAGTGGCTTGAGGGAGATGCCGACAAGATCGTTCCCAACTGGGACAACCTGGACCTGGGGGACGAGGTCCCCGCTGATCTACTCGACGCATCGTGCGTCGGCTGCCACTCCAGAACGGCGGACGCGGAGCTGAGGGCCGAACCCCATCTCGAGTACCTGGACGACATCCGGGCCGTCGCCTTCAGCCGCGAGATATCCCCGTCGGACATCAAACTCCTGATCGCCTCGACCCATGCCCACTCCCTGGGTCTGGCAACGATCACCCTGTTGCTTGTGGGCCTGATCTTCGCCACACGCTTCAGTCCGCGCCTGAAGGGAGGCCTCGCCCTCGCGGCAAGCGGCGGACTGCTGTTCGACCTGGCCGCCTGGTGGCTGGCCCGTGAGTCCGCCAGCTTCGTCTTTCTTATCGTGCTGGGCGGTCTGGCCCACGCAGGCGCCATGGTCCTGATCGGGCTCCTAGTCCTCTGTGAGCTCTGGTGCTCAGACCCGAAAGCTAAGCCTCAAGCTTCTTGACGGCGCGCACGACGGCGGTCACCAGCTGCCCATCCTTCAACAGGTCGCGGGCCGTGATCAGGTCGGGGTGCAGATAGCGGTCCCCATCCAGAGCCGGTACGTGCTCGCGCAAGAAGTCGTGAGCCGCCTGGGCACCCTTGCCTGCTCGGACCTCGGAGTTGAACTCCCGGGCCTGTGCTGCGCAGATCCACTCGATGGCCACGACCTGTTCACAGTTGGTCAGGATCGAGTGCGCCTTGCGTACGGCCGTCACGCCCATGGAGACGTGATCCTCCTGGTTGGCGCTCGTGGGAATGGTGTCGACGGAAGCTGGATGAGCCAGCACCTTGTTCTCGCTGGCCAGGGCAGCCGCCGTGTACTGGGCAATCATCAAACCCGAGTGCAGACCCGGCTTGGTGGCGAGGAAGGCCGGCAGGTGCGAGAGGTCCGGGTTCACAAGCTGTTCGATACGTCTCTCGGAGACGTTGGCGATAGTGGCGAGCGATAGGCCCAGGTAGTCCTGAATCACGGACAGGGGCTGGCCATGAAACATGCCCGCGCTGAAGACGTCGCCGCTCTTGGGATCAATGATGGGATTGTCTGTGATCGCGTTCAGCTCTGAGCTGAGTACCGACGCCACGTGCTCGAGGGCCGTCTTGAAGGCGCCGTGAATCTGTGGGATGCAACGCAGCGAGTATGGATCCTGTACGCGATCACACGAGACGTGGGACTTGAGAACGCGAGAGCTGGCCAGGCAGCGACGGATGTTGGCCGAGGTCCGGCGTTGACCATCGTTGTCCTTGATGTCCGCCAGGATGGCTTGAAAGGGATTGGCGCTGCCCAGTAACGCCTCGAGGGTCAACGAGGCGACGGCATCGGCCGCCCGTGAGAGGTTCTGGGCGCCAAGCACCGTGACCACGCCAGTGGCCTTCATGATCTCCGTTCCGTTGATCAGGGCCAGCCCTTCCTTGGCAGCGAATTCCAGGGGCTTCTCACCGATGATCTTCAAGGCTGCGCGCGACTTGCGGCGCTTGCCGTTGACCCAGGCATGACCGTACCCCATGTAGGCAGCCGCCATGTGGGACAGGGGGGCCAGGTCTCCGCTGGCACCCACGGATCCCTGCCTGGGGACCTCGGGAATGAAACCCGCGTTGAAGATGCGGATGAGCGCGTCCACTAGAGAGGGGCGCACCCCCGAATAGCCCCGGAGAAGACTGTTCAGTCGCAGGACCTGGGCAATTCGGACCTCTTCCAGGGGCATGGGCTCTCCCACACCCACGCAGTGGCTCAGGATCAGGTTGGCCTGCAGCTCAGCCAGGTCGCCGGGGTCGATGGCTTGGCTCTTGAGCTTTCCAAACCCCGTACTCACACCGTAGACCACCTCCCCGCGTCGTACGATTTCGTCCACGAACTTGCGCGAGTGACGGACGGCGGCACGCGCTTCACGGGTAATGCGCAGACGCAGATCCTCGCCTCGCACCAGAGGCGCGAGGTCTTCCAGGGTCAGGGAGGTTCCGTCGAGGGTAAGGGTCTTCAATGGCTGGGGCGTTCTGAGCGAGAGGGCTTGGCAGCCCATGGTAGCGTTCCCCTACGCCCCGTGCGCCTCCCTTGGACTATCGGCCGTCGGGCGGGGTGGAACCTCCACCGGGGCCTGACAATCCCGACCGACTCCGCTCTTCGGCGCTCTGACCTTCCAAAGCTCCGATGGGCAAGACGACCCCCAAGGAGGTCCTTCCATCGGGCTCCACCTCGATTTGGCGTGCCCGCTCCAAGCAGTCGTAATTCCACCAGATCTCCGCGCGCCAAACCCCCGGCTCCAGGCCGTCGATCACAAGTGCATCCGCAGGGTCCAGCATGGTCACCTCACCGGGCTTGCCCTTGATCGTGACCTTCACCGGCAATCCCTGGAACCGTCCGGCTAAGCCGATCTCCAGGGATCCCGAGGCACGCCGTATCTCCTTCAGGACCAGGTCCGCCTCGCCTGACTCAGCACGCACGCTGCGCCTCGCCTCCTGGGTACCGTCCGCGCTCAGGGCGCTCAGGTAGTAGCCCTTGGAGATTGTGGGATGGAGCGTCAACGTGAAGCGCCCATTCTCATCACACTCCATTCGCTGGCGACCGGCGGGAAGAGGCGGCAGAACCATGCTCAGGTTGTGAGTGAACTTCTGTTGCATAACCTTGGTCGTGGCCAAACCCACGTCGGGCGCATCGAGCCCCACAGTGGCCCGCGCCGCGGGTGAACCGTCGGACATGGTGACCTGACCGCGCAGCGAGGGCGCCTTCTTGAGCACAAACCCATGGTGATTGCTGCGCCCCGCGAACAGTTTCTTGTTCACCAGAGCAGGCGAACCTGTCGCGCCAGGGTGGAAGATCATCAGGCTCACGTGCCCTGGGGGCAGACCATCCACCTGAACGGACCTCCCTGGTTGAATCTCGATCGGGTTCACCAGGTGCCATGGATAGGTACGCTGCCCCCGGATGGCATTGACGCGCTGCACGCCAATGGGAAACAGGTACGCCTGAGATGGTGCGTTCGACCCCACCAGACCCTCCACGCTAAGCGTCAGCGAGACGCCCTCATCCAGGGTGAAGGTCAGCTTGTCGCGCTTGATCGCACCATTGCGCGGGATGTTGAGCTTCTCGCGATAGCTGGCTCGTCCCTCCTTGGTCACCACCACCAGGATCTTTCCGGGCGAGATGCGTGGGAAGAAGAACTCTCCGAGGTCATCGCTGAAGGCCTCCTGCGCATCCATCCGTACCTTGGCCTGGCCGATGGGTTCCCCGGCCCGATCCCGCACGAAGCCCCGCACCACACAGGCTTCTCCTCGGCCCAAGGAGACGACCAGGCTCGAAGTGGCGAGCTGCCTCAGCATCACCTCGCGCTCCGAGCGAATCCCCCTAGCGCTCTCCACGAGCACAATTGAGAGCCCTTGATACAGATCGGAGGCCCCGAAATGGCCGGTGGAATCGGTCTCAAGCACACGGCCACGGTTGGCTCCCGCGGTAAAGGTCACGGTCCCGACCTCCGGCTCACCCCGACTGCCCAGGAGGTTCCCCTTGATTCGCGCCGAGGCTCCGCTGCCCACGGGCTGAATGCCACCCAGGGCATCGATGGAGCCCTGCTTAAGCAGCGTGAGTTCCACCTTGAGCGGATGGATCACCGTCGTTCCCTGCGCGCCCACATCACGCACCTCCTCGGGTGCCTGCATGAGCGGGGACAGGGGCTCGGAGGGGCCAGCGATGGCTGGGTCTGGTTTCTGGGCTCCCCTCAGATCCCCAGGCTCTTGGGGCGCAAGGTCCGGCTGTAGTACCGCCTGGATGACAACCCCGCCCGTCGCGAGAGCCACGAAGAGCAAAATCAGGAGGGTTCGCTGGCGGAGAGGGATCATGCTCGGAGTTCAGGCGGCGTCAGTGTAACGCCCGGGGCGCTCTCAAACAGGGACCGGCCCACTCCCCGCACTAGCTCGGGCACGGTGGTTGGTTTCGACAAACACGACAGACCCCCCAATAGGAGCCCGCTGCGGCGGGCGTGGTCTGACGGCACGCGTATCCTGACGCTGGACATTCACGCTCCGCGCTCCCTTTGCTCCCCCATGACGACCTATCCCCTCATCGAGATCCTAGGCGACGGAATCAGTAGCGAACTCTCCACGAGCGTTCACCAAATCGCCGACACGCTGCCGTTCCAGATCGATTTTCAACCCATCGACCTCTCCGACGCCAACCGCCGACGTGACAGCGGTACGCTCTTCGATCGAACGGAAAAGGCCATCCGTGACGTGGGCGTGGCGATCAAATACCCCACGGCCACGACCGAGGAGAGCCCCAATCGGATCCTGCGCTCGCGCCTGCAGTTTGCCGTGATCCACCGACCCGTTTGTACGATCCCGTGTATCTCCACCAACTTCAAGCGCAGCATAGACCTCGACGTGGTGCGCATTGCTACCGGTGGGACCTACGAGGACGTAGGCCGTCGCATCGGATCGGACACGGCGGTATCGCTGAGGGTGATCGAGCGCGGCCCCGCAAGGCTCGCCGCACGCTTCGCATTCAAGCTGGCACAGGTACGCGGCACGAACGTCACCAGCACGAGCAAGTACACGATCCAGCAGGCTACAGATGGCCTGTTCGAGGAGGCGGTGGGACGGATTGCCAAGGACTATCCCGGCACGCCCTATCGGCGCGAGCTCTTCGACGCCCTTCTCGCCGGCATCATCATGCGTCCCGAGGAGTACGGGGTTATCGTCTGTCCCAACGAGTACGGTGATTTTCTGTCCGACTCTGCCTGCGGCCTGATCGGTTCAGTCGGGCTCGGGGACAGCGCGTCCTACGCCTACAATGCGCTTGGCGACGTGACCTGCGCCATGTTCGACCCCTCTGGGGGAACCGCTCCGGACATCGCTGGTCAGAACCTAGCCAACCCCACGGCAGCGCTTTTGGCCCTCGCCAATCTGTTGCGTCACCTGGGAGAAGTGGAGGCGGGACGCTCGCTGAAGACCTCCATCAAGGGGGCCATCGCCGACGGGATCTGCACGGCGGACATCGGGGGAGAACTCTCCACGACCGAGTTCACCGCCGAAATCTCGGAACGGATGAAACGAGGGTAGGAGAGCCCGAGCAGGCCGGAGCGGGCCAGCCAGGAGGGGGGTGTCTTGGAATGGGGCTCTCGAATGGGCACGGGGCGTGTGCGCCCAGTCCCGAAGGGGGATCCAACCCCGCCAAGCAACCCCCGGAACCTCAAGAACGCCTGCGATCGAGGACGAACTAGGGGAAAGGGCTCCGCCCATTGGCATCGTGAGTCCACCCAAGAACGGCAGCCTCTGCCGCCCCCCATCCATTGCATCGTTCCTCACTTAAACCCGACCGCCCCCGCTCCCGCGGGTGGCTACTTGCCGTGGGCCTGATCGTGGCCCTCGGGACCATCGGTACCGTGGAGGTGGTACGCGTCCAAGATAATGCGTTGACTGCCCACTCCTCTGAGCTGGCCTGCCTGGCCCGCATCATCGGTGAGATTGGGAGTGACTCGATCATCATGCGCGATCGCCCAGAAGCGGAGCGCATTCTGTCTACACTCCACCGCGAAGAGCGTGTTCGAAGTGCAGTGTTCTTCGACTCCAGCGGTGCACCCTTTGCCACGTTTGACCGCGATGGTCATCTCCCGGCACGGGTACCGGTGCGCGCCTCTCTGGCTCGCTCCGGTCTCGCGGGCGACTTCCTCACCCACGCTCACGGCCTGGAAGGCGGAGGCCTCTGGATCGCCCGAGACGTATCGGACGTCTGGGCCGCGCGTGCGAGCACGTCCGAAGTCCTAGCCCTGGCCGCGCTTGCGATTCTGGCCTTGGCCGCTGCCTGGTCGCACATTCGCAACAAACGGTCACAACAGGCCACCCCAGCCGAGGGGAAGCTGCAGGACGAAAGTGCCCTCGACACACAAGGGGTCGAGCACCCGTTCGCTCTTTCCCCTGAGCCCCTATCCAAGGCAGCCCTAACAGAAGATCCGGATGCGGCCCCCCAGGGGACCGTCCTGATTGTGGAGGACGATGCCCTCAATCAACGGGTGACCGTTGCACTGCTTGAGCGCTTGGGCTTTCACTGTGAAGTCGCCGACCATGGTGAGCAAGCTCTTGCCGTCCTCGCCAAGCAGCAGATCGCTGCAATCCTCATGGATTGCCGCATGCCGGTACTGGACGGTTGGGAAACGACGCTTCGCATCCGCAGGGACGAGGCCGGTGGTGACAATCACGTGCCAATCATCGCCATGACTGCGGGCGGGAATCAGGCCGACCGGGATCGCTGCAGCGAGGTGGGCATGGATGACTTCGTGCCCAAGCCGGTGAAGCCCCAGGATCTCGAGGACACCCTGCGGCGGTGGATGTGCGCGGCGCAAGAGGCCCCGACCACCCTGTCCGCCGGCGCGACCTCCTGAGGTCATTCGCCGAGTGCGGGCGACCTTTGTGGCCTGAGCCCGTAGGCTCTGCCCGTGGACCGTTCCGACTCTTCGCCCCCTCACGCCGTCCCGCGCCAGGTTTGGAACAGCACGGGGTGGCTCGTGCTCGGACGGGTGTGGGGATCGGCATGCACCCTCGCGACGCTCTACGTCCTCTCGCGACACCTGGACACCGCCCAGTTCGGACGGTTCACCTTCTACCTTGCCCTCTTCCTGATCCTCGACAGTTTCGTGGACCTGGGAACCGGCCAGGTCGCCGTGCGCTGGACCGCTCCCGACCCTGGCCGAATGCGTTCGGTGCTCAGCGCTGCCCGGAGGGTACGACTGACAACCGCCTCATTGGGCCTCCTCGCCGTAGGCTTGTTGACCTGGACTCTCGAAGAGGAGGGTGGAGTCTGGATTCTGCTCGCCGCCCTCTACCCTCTCACCCATTCGCTCGAACTGACAACGACCGTCCTCAAGAACCGCATCTCCTGGGCGCGTGTGGTGATGGTGCGGTCCATCGCGGCGGCCATCTCTTTGACCCTGGTGCTATGTGCGGTGGCGAACGGCGTCTCCACACCCGCACCGTTCCTCCTAGCGGTCGCGGGTGGGAGCACCCTGGGCAACCTGCTCCTTCACCTGGTCAGCCGCAGCCACCTGCCCCCCATCACGCCCCGCTCCGCCCCTGAGTCTGCACGCCGACTATTCCGCGAGGCCCTTCCCATCGGGCTTGCGGGGCTCTGCCAGCAAACCTACTTCTGGATCGACAACGTCTTCGTGCGGCCGATCTGCGGCCAGGAAGAGCTCGGCCGCTACAACCTGGCCGTGCGCCTCATGTCATTCGGCATCATGGCCGCCGTCTATGCGGCCATGGCAGCCCTGCCCTGGCTGACGCGTGAGCATCGCGAAGGCAGGCTCGGGCCCGCGGTGGCCCGACTGGCCGCACCCATGTTCCTCATCGGTGGGCTGGGAACGGGCGTGGTATGGGGCCTTCCTGAACCCATACTGGGTCTATTCGGCGAAGGAGCGAGCTTCACAAGCGCAGCCCCCTCACTGCGGTGGTTGATGCTCGGCGGCCTGGCCGTGTATGCGGGAGCCCCCTTGCTCACGGCGGTGGTGGCCTCGGGCTCTTCTGCGGCCGTGTTGCGCATTGCAGCGATCGGACTGGTCATCAACCTGCTGGGCAACTCTCTGCTCGTCCCCAGCATGGGAATCGAAGGGGCTGCCTTGGCTACGCTCGTCACGGAGGTCTGGGTGGTGGTGGGTGCCGCATCAACCCTTGTAAACATGGGTGCAAGACCAACAGCGCCTCGGCAAGCCTGGCTCTGGCTCGGCGGCCCAGTGGGCTTCGCCCTCGGATATGGACTGAGCCTCTGGGCCCGATCCGTGCTGGGCGGATAGTTGAGGATGCCGGGGGGGCGTCGACCACCCCGTGCGCCGCTACACTGAAGGCCCATGCGCATTGGTCTCGACTACCGACCCGCTCTCGTGAACCGCGAGGGAATCGGGCGCTATACCCGCGAGTTGGTGCGCGCCCTGCACGCATTGAACTTCGATCCGAACTTGGGGCTCTTCGGCTACACCCTGCGCGGCCCGCGGTTCTCCAAGAGGGAGTTGGGGCTGGAGCAAAGCCGCGCCGAATTCCTACGCATGCGGCTCCCCTCACGCGCCATGCCCTGGTTGCTGAAGAAAATGCGCAAGGGCGTCGACGATCTGGTCGGCGGCTGTGAGGTCTATCACCACACTCAACCCAACCTGCTTCACGTACGCGAGGCCAAGGAGGTTGTCACGATTTTTGACTGCATCCCGTCGCTCGATGCAGACAACCCTGAAGGACCGGGCTTCATGGATCCGGAGGCGGCCGTGAGGATGACGGCATCCGCCAAGGCCATGGTGGCCCGCGCCCAACTGGTGCTGGTTCCCTGCCGTTACGTTGGTGCGGAAGTGGTCATGTCCTTGGGGGTGTCACCCGAACGCGTCTTTGTCACACCTCTGGGATGCGATCACGTCCTGTCTCACCTCCCCCCGGGCGGTTTTCCAGCCCCGTCGACGCCTTTCATCCTGACCGTGAGCCGCGTGGACTGCCGCAAGAATCACCTGCGCATGCTGCAGGCCTTTGAGCGCCTGGTCAGTGATGGGTTTCCCCACCGCTGGCTGGTGGTGGGACCGGCCGGGTATGGATCCGAGGATTTCGAGATCGCCCTCTCAAGGTCATCTGTTGCCGACCGGGTCGAGTGGCGCAAGGACGTCGGCGATGCAGAAGTTGTGCGACTGTACTCACAGGCGGACCTCCTACTGTGGCCCAGCCTCAATGAGGGCTTTGGGTTACCGCCGGTGGAGGCCATGGCCTGCGGTACTGCGGTGGTGAGCTCGATCGTGACTTCCATCCCGGAAGTCTGTGGCGACGCGGCCCTGCTGGTGGAGCCCACCGACGTGGAGTGCATCTTTGAGGCCACGCGCAGCCTGTTGACCGACGAGGCCATGCGCCGGGAATACATCGAGAGAGGGGCCCGCCGTGCGCGCGAGCTCACCTGGGCCGAATGCGCACGAACGACTCTGCTTGGATACCAGGCCGCTCGCGACGCCTAGCCCCTTCAGGCCGGGGACAGATCCACCCGTGCGCTGAACTGACAGAAGCCCGCGGCCAAATCGCTGGTGGCGGAGCGCGTCAGCGCATTGGTCGAGAGCCTCTCTGGAATCTGCGCGGGGTCGGGAAAACCCTCAACCCGCACCATTCCGCGCGGAGCATCATCATTCAAAGCGAGCGTCAGTGTCAGCGAACCCACCTCATTGTGCAGACGCACGCCTTGTCCGGCGGCGAGGCCGAGCTCCCGGGCGTCTTCGGGATGCACCCAAACCCGAGGGCTGCCCGCGCGTCGCTGATGGCGGCCCGATTGTGTGTAGGTTGAATTATGCGTGGCCACACTGGGCGTGGGGTGAAGCCAGAAGCGGCCCGCCATGCCGCACCCGTCGTCAGGAACGTAGGCCGCCACCCGACCCTGCCCCTCACTCTCACACTGGTCGCTGGCCAACTCGATACGCCCGCTAGGCGTGCCTCGAGCCCAACCGGACCGGGGCTGGAGCTTTACGGGTTCGCCGCGTTGCAGGCGCTCGAACTCCCCATCGGTGAAGCGACCGCGGTGGTGCTTCAGGAACCCGGCCAGGAGATCCTCTTCATCCAGCCGACAGAGGTCCTCATCCAGACCCAGACGCTGTGCGATGGAGGCGAAGGTCTGCAAATTGCTGCGCTGCTCAGCCGGCGCATCGCAGACCTTACGACTGATCTGCATCACACGGTGGCCGTAGCTCTTGAAGACGTCGGTGTACTCGGGCAAGGCCGTGGCGGGGAGCACCACGTCCGCCAGACGCGCCGTCTCCGTGAGAACGAGCTCGTGGACGACTAGGAACAGGTCATCCCTAGAGAGGCCCGCTCGTACGCGGCCCGATTCCGGAAGAACCACGGCAGGATTGTGGCCCCAAACGATGGCTCCGCGGAAATGGCCCTCCTCCAATTCGCGTCCCAGTTCAATGTGCCGGATGGGCTCTCGTCCCCGGTCTCCCAGACGCTCCGGCTGGGAAAGCCAGTCGTTGTCGAGGCCAAAGTGATCCCCACTCTCGAAGTGCAAATGGTCGGCGATTCCTAGCACGGCGGCCAGAGAGCACACGGCGCGCATGGACATGGCTCCGTTGCGGCGACGATTCCACCCGATTCCGGTCTTGATCCAAGCCTCGCTTGAGTCGGCCAGACAGTTGGAGAGCCACTCGATATCCGCAGGGGCCAAGCCCGTGTCTCCAGCGACGCGCTCCAGGGGATAGGCCCCAGCAATCCCGGCGCGCAGCTCGGCAGCTCCCATGCACTGCTCTTTCAAGAAGGCGATGTCAGCGCTGCCGTTTTGGAAAGCCAGCTCGCAGAGTCCCAGCGCCAAGGATGCATCACTGCCAGGATTCACGACCAGACCTCGTCCGCCCCAGCCTTCCACCATGCGCAGGGTGTCTGTGCGGTAGACGTCGATCACGACGACCTGCCCTCCCCTCTGAAGGACCTGCTTCACCCGGGGCATGAGGTGCTGCATCGTGCGCCGCGCATCGCAACCCCAGATCACCAGCAGGTCGGCATCCACCACCTTCTCGAGGTCGGGGCCCACCGCGTCGCCGAGAACAACCTGATGGCCTTCGGCGCTCGTGGAATCGCAGATGGAACCATCCGTGCTGCGCGCACCGAGGGCATTCATGACACGCATGGGACCGTGGCGCGCCATCAGTCCCATGCTGCCCGCGTAGGAGAGGGCCAAGAGCTCCTCACCCGCGAGAGCACCCACGCCCTCTGCAATCCGGTCGAGGGCCTCGTCCCAGGAAGCCTCGCGCAGTTCGCCACCCTGACGGACCAGCGGCACCCTCAGACGATTGGCGCCCAGAGCCACCTCGTGGTAGATGGCCGTCTTACCGCACAGATGACCCTCGGACCAGGAGTGCTCCGGGTTGCCGCGCAGACCCGTGAAGCGGCCGTGCTCGTCGGTCTCCAGGAGTACCCCGCAGGCATCAGGGCAGTCCAGTGGGCATGTCGAAGGATGCAGGGACATCGAGTACTGCCTACTCGATGAGCGATGGGCGTGAGCGCTCCTCGGGAAGAATCTGCGCCAGGTAGCCACGGTTCATGCTCTGCATGGTCCAAGTCTCGTCGAAGAGAAGAACCAGCCCACGCAGACCCTCAAAGCTGCGGTTGTAGCCCAGGTTTGCGCTGATGGAACGGGCCACGGGGATGGACAGGTTCAACCCAAAGGCGCGCTCATCGGCCCAACCCCAGGCCAGCAAGGCCCCGTCCATGTGTTCACGCACCAAGAGGGGTGCCCCCAACTCCTCCAGGCACTGTTGGAGATTACTGGAGCGGGGGTGCAGGGAACCCGCCACCCGTGGCTCTGCGTGCTGCGTTGTGTGATCAAGCCGGGCGCTGAGGCAGCCTGACAGGGCGCCTGCCATGACTAGGACGAGCGCCTGGATGGAAACGGGCCGAGCGCCCTTCCCGGCACGATGCAGTCTTCGAATCACTCGCCGACCACCGGCAGGGAGAAGCTCGCATCCCCAGCCGCAAGGGTCGCCGCCCGGTGGGTCAGGACACCCTCCTCATCAAAGAAGAACCAGGCGCGGTCTTCTTGGGTGTCACGGCCATGGAGGGCAACGACGATGAGGAACAAGCCCACCTGCTTGCTCACGCTGGCGTCGTAGCGGTAGGCCGAGCGCCGGCCCAACTGCACGACTTCCGTGGGCGCCCCAAGCGCATTCACGACGTCCCTTGCGGTGGATGTACCGGGCTCTAAGGCCTCGATGAGCTCCGGGTCCAGGGACTGGTGGCGGTTGCCCTGACTGTAGACACAGGCGGGCAGTAGCAGCAGAACGGCCAAGAGTGGTAGTAGGGTCTTGATCATGATGGCAGCAGGATACGGGATGGCGAGGGGGTGACTCGGTCAAATTCAGGCAAGAGCAGACTTGATGCTCGGGGGGCCGCACTCCCTGGTCAGCGCTGCTAGAATCCCCCCATGCCCCCCACCAGCACTCAGACGGCACCCCCCGAGGCGGCGGAGATCAAGGCGGCCGCCGAGCTCCTCGCCAAACCGCTCATGGAGTTGGTCTTTGAGGCCGCGACGGTTCACAGAGAGCACCATGACCCGCGCCGCGTGCAGTGCTCCCAGCTGCTATCCATCAAGACGGGGGGCTGCAGTGAGGACTGCGGCTACTGCTCCCAGAGCGCGCACTTCGACACCGGACTTGAGAAGGAGAAGCTCCTTGACGAGAGCGTGGTGTTGGAAGCAGCGCGCAATGCCAAGGCAAGCGGCGCCGACCGTTTTTGCATGGGGGCCGCCTGGCGCGAGGTACGAGAGGGCGAGCAGTTTGAGTCCGTGCTGCGCATGATCGGCTCGGTCAAGGAGCTAGGCCTGGAGACGTGTGCCACTCTGGGCATGGTGAATGAGCCCCAGGCCAAGCGGTTGGCCGAAGCGGGCCTGGACTACTACAACCACAACCTGGACACGGGGCGCAGTCACTACGACAAGGTGGTGACCACCCGCACCTATGATGACCGGCTCAAGACCCTGAACAACGTTCGCTCGGCGGGCATGAGCGTCTGCTGCGGTGGAATCCTCGGTCTCGGTGAGAGCGAGATGGGCCGCGCCGAACTCCTAGCGGAGCTCGCGGCCATGGATCCACAGCCCGAGAGCGTCCCCATCAACCGTCTGGTGGCCATCCCGGGTACGCCCCTAGAGGACGAGGGTCAGGTGGACTGGGCCGACCTGGTGCGGGTTCTCGCCGCCGCGCGCATCCTCATGCCCAAGAGCATGCTGCGTCTGTCGGCTGGCCGGGAGCAACTCAGCGAGGAGGCTCAGGCCATGTGCTTCATGGCCGGCGCCAACTCGATCTTCGTGGGCGACCAGCTGCTCACGACTTCCAATCCAGAGCCCAGCGGCGACGCGGCCCTCCTGGCAAAGCTGGGACTCTACCCCCTCTCCGTCTGATTCCCATGGGCGCCCTGGATCAGGAACTGGCCCAGGAACTTGCCGCCTGGGAGGCGCGGGGGCTGACGCGACGCGAGCAGGCCCTCGAGGGCTTGGTGGATCTGGTCACCAACGACTACCTGAATCTGGCACAGGACCCCCACCTGATTGAAGCCGCTCGCAGAGCGGCGGAACGGTACGGCGCGGGCGGAAGATCGGCGCGCCTGCTGGGAGGCGGCTCTCCACTGGATCGCGAAGTGGAGCGGGCTGCCGCGGAGTGGCTGGATGCCGAAGATGGCCTGCTCTTTCCATCGGGCTACCAGGCCAACACCGGACTCGTTCCCGCCCTGGTCGGCCCTGGCGATCTGGTCGTGTCTGACGCGCTCAACCACGCATCGTTGATCGATGGGGCGCGCCTCTCGCGGGCACGCGTCGAGGTGCACGAGCACCTGGATGCCGAACACCTTGAGCATCTCTTGCAACAGGGCGGTGGCGCGCGGCGCAAGCTGGTTCTGGTGGAGGGTGTGTACTCCATGGATGGGGATGCGCCGGACCTAGGGTTGTGGTCTCGAATCTGCGCCCGGCACGGAGCGGCGCTGGTCGTGGACGAGGCGCACGCTTTGGGCCTTCTGGGCCCAGCGGGCGCCGGCGCCTGGGCCGCCAGCGATGGCGACCCGAGCGTACTGGCCGCACGTCTGGTGACCGGGGGCAAGGCCCTGGGAGCCATGGGCGCGGTGGTGGTAGGTAGCGCGGTACTGCGTGCACAGCTGGTGCATCGTGCACGTGGGTTCATGTTCTCGACAGCCGTTGCTCCGGCCATAGCGGGAGCCCTCTTGGCTGGTATCGAGCAGGCGCGCGCCGCCGATCGGGGCCGAGACCGGGCTCTGGGCCTGGCACGAGACCTGGCGGGAGCTCTTGGACTGCCCATGCCTGCAGCGGCCATCGTTCCCATCCCGACGGGCTCGTTGGACCGCGCCATCCAAGCCAGCAGCAAATTGAGAGCCAAGGGCCTCGACGTGCGAGCCATTCGGCCGCCGACGGTGGCTCCCGGGTCCGAGCGCCTGCGCGTGGTTTGCCACAGCCATAACGAACCATCCGATCTACAGGACCTGGTGACGACCTTGAGAGAGTTGGACCTGCCCACAGCCGGAGCTGCGCAGCAATCCCTCCCCAGCGCCTCACCGCTGGTGGTCCTGGGAACGGACACGGACGTGGGCAAGACCATCGTCGCCGCCGCGCTCCTTCGCGCCGCGAGCAAGGAGGGCCCCGCTCACTACTGGAAGCCCGTACAGAGCGGACCTGATTGCGATACCCAGACCGTGAAGAGCCTAAGTGCGGGAAAGGTGCTTGATCCCGGCTACACCTTTGACCTGCCCGCCTCGCCCCACGAAGCGGCGCGAGCCGAAGGCCGGGAGGTGGACCTTGCGGAACTCGACCGGATGCTGAGCGAACACCTCACTTTGCCTGGAACTCTGGTGATCGAGCCCGCGGGCGGAGTGCAGGTGCCGTTGACCGACGAGTGCCTGCAGATCGACTGGCTGGCGCGACACCGTTTGCCCTCCGTCCTGGTGGCCCGCTCAGGCCTGGGCACTCTGAACCACACACTTCTCACACTGGAATCCCTCGAGCGGCGAAACCTCCGACCCCGCGCCTTGATTCTCGTCGGCCCTCACCATCCCTCGAACCACGACACCCTGGCCCGCATGAGCCGCTTGCCTGTTCTTGAGTTGCCGCTGCTTGACCCCTTGGGGCGCGAGTCCCTCGACGGCTGGCTGGAGGAGCAGGACCTGAGCTGTGTCCTGCCGGCGACAATGGTGTCGACGCGATGAAGACAGCCCTCTCCCTGGCCGCCCGGGATGCGCGCCACTGCTGGCATCCCTACACCCAACACGGGGCGGAGAGCGACCCGCCCCTGGCCGTTGCCTCCGCCAACGGGGCGCTCCTGACCCTTGAGGATGGCCGAGAGTTGATCGACGCGATCAGCTCCTGGTGGGCCATTCTTCACGGGCATGGACGGGAAGAGTTGATCGATGCCATGGAGCGCCAGGCACGCAAGCTGGACCACGTTCTCTTTGCGGGTGCGACCCACGAGCCTGCCGTTCGGCTCGCCGAACGCCTGTGCGAGATCGCCCCGGAAGGGCTCACTCGGGTCTTCTACTCAGACGATGGATCCACCGCCGTTGAGGTCGCGCTGAAGATGGCTTACCAGCGCTGGGTACAGTGCGGCGAGCCCGATCGGCGCGTTTTCGTGGCCTTGGACGGTGCCTACCACGGAGACACCTTCGGGAGCATGGCGGTCAGCGACCCCGACCCCTTCTTCGCCGCCTACACCCCTTTGCTCTTCGAGGTTCGCCGCTGTGCCCCGAACTCAAAGGCCCTCGCCACCCTCCTCGATGAGTTGGGTGACAAGGCTGCGGGCCTGATTGTCGAGCCTATGGTGCAAGGTGCCGCGGGGATGCGTATGCACCCGGCCAGCTTCCTGCAGGCCGCACGCGCCCTTACCAGAGAACGCGGCCTACCTCTCATCGCCGATGAGGTCATGACGGGGTTCGGGCGCACGGGTCGACTTTTCGCCTGCAACCACGGGGACGTGGCCCCCGACCTTCTCTGCCTCGCCAAGGGCCTGACGGGGGGCATCTTCCCCCTCTCCGCCACGCTGGCCACCGAGGAGATGTTCGAGTCGTTCCTCTCCGAAGACAAAGCCCGCGCGTTCTTCCACGGTCACACGTTTACGGCTCACCCTGTTGGATGCGCGGTGGCCCTCGCCTCCCTCGACATCACTCTTGGCGAGGACACACCTGGAAAGCTCAGCGCCATCGGGGAGACGATCCTGGGCGAGCTTCAATCCCTGGAGGAATCTGCGGGCGTCAGCAAACTGCGCCAACTGGGAGGCATCGTGGCCCTCGACTTGAGCCCTCCAGCCGATGATCAGGAGGGCTACATGGCCAAAATGTCCGCCGGCCTGCGTGCGGCGAGCATCGAGCGCGGGGTGCTCCTACGCCCCCTTGGGAACGTGCTTTACGCCATGCCGCCCGCTTGCACGACACCAGCGCAGGCGCAAGAGATAGGGCTTGTGATGGCGGAAATGGCCCATATCCCCGCGAGCCTGGGAATTTGAATCGGAGGGCTTGGATCTGACAACCTAAGGAATGCGGACCGTTTCCCGATTTGTAGGGCACCCAACCCAACAAGTCCGGAGCATGTCTCAATGCCACCGGACTCCACCGATCCTAGGAGGTCCCCGTGGTGTCACGCCAAGCAGCATTCCAGTCCATTTCGTCAGCCAGCCTTGCAAACCATACAGCCGACTCACAGTCGCTGCTCGGATCCCGCACCCTGCGGGCCTTGCGTCCAGTTGCGGCAGCCCTCTGCCTGCTGGCTTTCGCACCCGAGCGCACGGATGCGGGGTCCACCGATCAGGTGCACTTCGTCCGCATTCCCGCTACCAAGCATCAGATGAACTTCGGGGCTCCGGGATCCAACCCACAGGCCGCGACGTTTGACATCCAGGTGCCACAGTTCGACCCGGCTCTCGGCACACTCACAGGGGTGGACGTTGAGCTCTGGCACAACTCCCAGGTCCTCTACCGGTACGAATCCGTGAACGACAACGGCCACGACCACCATGTCCACCTGCATGGCACGTCCGATCGGCTGACCGTGACGCTGCCCTCGACAGGTAGGACCCTGATCTCCAGCTTCGGGGTCTTGCCCAGCGCATCCCCCCTGGCTCCTGCCGCAGACGGCAACCTGGACTTCTCGGACATTGCTCTGAGCCACCGCATGGGTATGAGCCAGGAGCCCGTTTCGGGAAGATCCGTCGAGTCCGATTCCTTGGAGGCCTTCACCGGCGAAGGGTCCGCCACTCTGTGCATCACAGCAAACAGCGTGTTCGAACTGGACTCCCGCTCAATGTCCTTCGTCTACACGGCCGCCATCACAACGGGCGGAGCTCTGCAGGTGCGCTATCAATACGACCTGCCCCAGAGCGAGTAGATAGAAAGGAGCCCTGGGCCCGTTGCCTGGCGGCGCCCATTCGTGGGCTACGGGGTGGCTCCTACCCCGAGGTCGCGGTCAGGTTCCGGGTTGCATAGGATGCCGGGAGATGAAACTCCTCGCCCTGAACTGCAACCAATGTGGAGCGCCGCTGGAGGTGCCGGCCAAGGCCAAGTTCGTCACCTGTAACTTCTGTTCGACACAGCTGTCCGTGCAGCGTACCGACAAGGTGGCCTACACCGAGGCCATCGAGGAAATCCAGGAACGCACGCGCCAGATGTCCGAAGATCTGAAGCACCTCAAGAAGCAGTCGGCCGTCGAAGACCTCGACCGATCCTGGCGGCGGCGCAGGGAGCAATTCATGGTCAGATCACAACAAGGGGAGTTGAACGTTCCCAGTAAGGCCATGGCAACTGCTATCGGGACAGTCACTACCATCGGCGGTCTGCTGTGGATGTGGTTCGCCATGAACATCGGCGCACCAGGGCCCTTCCCGCTCTTTGGCGTTTTCTTCATCGGCACCGGGATATTCGGCGCCATGAGAATGAGTGCAAAGGCCGATGATTTTCGCCGTTCCCATCGCGCCTATCTGTCCAAGCGGCACGACTTGCTGAGCTAGCCGGTCCATTGCAGACACTCCCGGGGAATGCCCAAGAAGACCTGCGACACTACGTCCTGGTAACTGCCGCGTACTGGGTCTTCACCCTGAGCGATGGAGCACTGCGCATGCTCATCCTGCTCGAACTTCACGGGCGCGGGCTGTCTCCGCTGGCATTGGCGTCCTTGTTCATGTTCTACGAGGCGGCCGGTGTGGTGACGAACCTCGCGGGAGGCTGGATTGGAGCGCGTAGTGGGTTGAGGACCACGTTGGTGGCAGGACTCGGAATCCAGTTCTTTGTTCTCGGTGTTCTCTCTGGGCCCGACCCCTGGTTGACCCTTCCCCTCCTTCTGTCCGCCCAAGCGGCCAGCGGCATCGCCAAGGACCTGACCAAGATGAGCGCCAAGAGCTACGTGCGCCTCGTGGTACCCGCTCGGGACTCGGGGAAGCTCATGCGCTGGGTCTCGCTCCTGACGGGCTCGAAGAACACCCTCAAGGGTGTGGGGTTCTTCTTGGGAGGATGGTTGCTCGTTGTGCTCGGCTTCCAGGGTGCCTGTATGGCCCTTGCAGCGGGAATCGTCGCGGCCCTCTTTATGGCAGCGGTCTGGCTCCCTGCCGCATCCGGCAAAGCTCCCCAGAAGATCTCGTTGCGACATCTGATCTCCAGCGACCCGCGCATCAACTGGCTCAGCGCCGCGCGCGTCTTCATGTTCGGCTCCCGGGACGCCTGGTTCGTGGTGGCCCTACCTGTCTTCCTCGCGACCGAAATGGCCTGGGGCCATATACAGGTCGGTGCATTCCTCGCCGTGTGGGTCATCGGTTACGGATTCATCCAAGCCAGCGCACCTCGCTGGGTTGGGGGGGCGGTCTCTGCCAAGCACACAACTACGCCTCCGGGCGGACAGGCATTGATGCGCTGGACCGCACTCCTGCTTCTACCGCTCGCAGGCCTCTGTGCGGCTCTGGCATGGGGCGCTCCGCCCCTGACCAGCTTGGTCATTGGCCTGACCGTTTTTGGCGTCATTTTCGCCACGGGCAGCGCCATTCACTCCTTCCTTATCGTCCACTACGCTGAAAGCGACCGGGTCTCCCTGCGTGTCGGGTTCTACTACGCGGCTAACGCCCTCGGACGCCTCACGGGGACGCTCCTTTCAGGTCTGGTCTTTCAGGCGGCGGGCATGGGAGTGCGTGGCTTGATCGCCTGCATCGCCACGTCCATGGCTCTGGTCACGCTCTCATTCCTCGCCACCTTGCCACTTCGACGGGAATAGAGACCCGCTTGCGCATGCTCGCACGCGGGGTCCGAGAGCATCGAGCTCACAGATCCGCCGTCACCATCCGGCCTCCGGTCCGCTCCCCCACCGCGCTCCAGCAGTTCTTGGCCATGCGCATGTTGGTGACGAGGATCGAATCCACCGCCACGCCCCGGTCGCGGGCCTCGCGTTCAATCAGGCCGGGCAACAGCCTCCAGTGAAACCGCACACCCCCAGACGGGGCGCCGTCGCCAAGCATGATCAGGGTATCCACGTCGGGGTCCTCGAGTGCCAACTGGAAGGCGTCCCAGAAATCCGCCGTGCCCTGGTCTTTGCGGGACTCAAACCACTCGAGTGCCTTGTCTGTATTGCGCTTCGTGGCCGGCTGCAGCCCCTTCTTCCAGGGGATCGGGTTTGCGGTGTAGGGGATCAGGTTGAAGTGCGTGGTCTCCGGCAGTTTCTCTAGGCACTGGCGCAACTGCACGTCCACGATCTCCTTGCTGGATCGGCCATCCGCGCCCGGCATCCACATGGAGCCCGACATGTCGATCAGAAAGGTGACGCGTTCAGAGAGGATAGGCAGGCCGACGAAGGCAGCAGATTTATCGTCCCTGCTCGCCGAGCCCGAGTCCTTGCGTTTCTCCGGTTCCCAATTCTCTTCAAGGTCCTCGCTCCATGCCTTCCAGGGCCGGGCATCACGGCGGTGGGCGAGCCCCGAGAGGGCCTGGAGTCGCTCGACGGTTCGCCACTGGAGGCGCAGGTTCTCCTCGACTTCCAAGTGTGCAGCGAGAGCGCGCGCCGCGGGTGCCGACTCCGCCGCGGCCAATCCGTTGATCGCGGCCACGCGCACGGCAAGGATCTTGTCGCCCAACCCGGCAACGAGGCGCTCTTGGGAAACGCCCAGCCCGAGGGCCGCGACACGCAACTGGTGGGCATCATCATCCAAGGCCGCGAGCACGTCTTGCTCGGTGCCGTCCGGATCAAGGGCGACCAGAGCGCGCAGAGCCGCGGCGCGCGTTTGCCCCTCACGCCCTCGCTTGAGGGCCTTCTCCAGGGCAGTCCGGATCTTGCCCTCCCGGTCCCCGCCCAAGCGATCCGCGGCCGCTTGCCGTTCGATCGCGTGCAGGGCGGCACATTTCCATTCGGGCTTTTTCTCGGACAGCAAGCGAATGAGGGTCTCGCCGTCGACGGTTCCCTCCACGCGGGCCAGGGCTCCGGCCGCGCGCAGGCGCACCCACTCGTCCTTGGAGCGCAGGCCCTGCTTGCCGTGCAGGAGATCGATCAAGCTCGGTGAGGAGACCTGACCCACGTACCACTCCGCTGTGTCCGCTACCTCGCCGGCCGGATCGCGCAGGGCACCGATGAGCAGAGTCATGGCCTCTTCCCCACCTAGCTTCGCCAGGCCTTCCACGGCCTCGCGCCGCTCCCACTTTTTGGCGTCGCCGAGCTGCCTTGTGAGCGCCTCGAGATCGGAGGGAAGCGGAGCGCGCGCCAGAAAGACGCACAACAGGGCAAGAACGGGTTGGGAGATGGTCATGGGAACATCCGGGGCGAACATCGTAGCCTCCGCCGAAGAAGTTCGCGCCGCCGCACACCACTCAAGTGGGGCTACTGCGACGACAGAAGGGCCGCCTCCATGGCTTCCATCCATGGTTCCAAACCTCGGCCGGCCACCGAGGCTCGTACCTTGTCGGGTTGGGGGGGCTCGGCTAGCAGGCGTGCGATGGCCTCCGCCAGGGCAGACTCGTTCGAAGGGTCGGGGATGACCACTCCGCCGGCCGCTTCTACGCAGGGTGCCAACCCCGACAGGGCCGTTGTCACCACCGGGGTTCCTGCGGCCAGAGCTTCGAGGGTAGCCAAGGAAAACGTATCGCGCCAAGTGGGCTGAACGCACAAGTCTGCACCGGCGGCCAGGATCTCGGATGGGAGGTTGGCCAACACGCGTACGTCCTCCCCTCTCAATCCCGCGCGCCGCGCGCGGCGGGCCCAAGCGCGAACACGCTTGGGTCCGGCAAGCACAAAACACCAGGGACCGGGCACCTGTCGCAATGCGCGCAGGAGATGCGGGACGCCCTTGAGCAGCGGATTGCGTGCGCCCGTCACAATCAGCGGCAGGTCGCGAGGCAGACCGAGCTGGGTGTGCAGCTGCGCTCGGGCATCGACCCGCAAGCCCGGGTGATAGCGATCCAGGTCCACACCGTTTTCGATCACGAGCTGAGAGGCGGCAGCATTCGGATGGCAGCGCTTCAGTTCATCTGCCACCAGGAACGAGGGGCAAATCACCTGACCCGCCCCACCGCTCTTCGCTCCCGCCATGGCACGCTTCTCGAGCTCCACGAAGGTCCGATGGCGACCACGGATAGCAAGAGCCTTGGGTAGCTCCCGGCCGCGATGTGCCGCTCGCCACCGGGCTTCGAGTGTCGCCTTGTGTGCCCCGCCGTGGAGCCAGAGCACGGTCGGCTGTTCTACGTGGCGAACGGCCACAGTCACATCACAGCCCAGCCCCTGAGCGGCGGCCGTCATGTTCCGCCCCAATCGTCGCTCGCGTACACCCCGCGTGAGGCCCAGACCTCGTACGCGTTGGAAGCTCCCCGGCAGTGGCTCACGGGCGGACGCGGCGATGACGTGCACATCGTGACCCGCGCGGGCCAAGTGTTTGGCCAGCAGATCCAGGCATGCTTCCGCCCCCCCGCGCTGCGGGTCCCAGCGGTCGATGAGCAGCCCGACTTTCATCGGCCGAGTATGCCCTTGAGCCGGGGCAACATCATCGATCCGATCGACCGTCCACCCAATCGAGCACGCCTTGCTCCGCCATCAGAGCCTCGATCTCGGGACGCTCCTTGGGTACTTGATCGCTAATCACCCGACAGCCGTCCGCGGTGATGGCAACCACGTCCTCGATGCGCACGCCGATTCCCGTGGCGTCCTCGTAGAGGCCGGGTTCGATGGTGAAGCACATGCCGGGCACGAGCTCCCCGCGCATGGAGCCCGGGTCGTGGACCTCCATGCCCACGGAGTGCACCGCGCCGTGTCGCATGAACTCCTGCATGCCTGCTTCAAGGATGACGTCGCGGCAGGCGAGCTCCACGTCGGCGATGGTGGAGCCGGGACGCGCGGCCGCGATGCCCGCGGCCTGGGCGGCCAGCACCACGTCATAGATCTCGGCCTGACGGTCAGTGAACTTGCCGTTGACCGGAAAGGTGCGCGTGATGTCGGTCGTGTAGTGATCGACCTCTGGCCCGAAGTCGATCAACACGACCTCGCCGCCCCGCATGCGTCGGGCGGAGAAGTTGTAGTGCAGGACCAGGGAGTTGGCGCCTGAGCCCACGATGGCGGCATAGGCCGGGCCGTCCGCTCCGTGGCGGGCCTGGATCCAGTTGAGCAGCGCGTCGAGGTCCCACTCACCAAGACCGGGACGACACGAGCGCATGGCCTCGCACATGGCCAGGGCACCCGAGCGTGCGGCGCGCTCCATGGCCGCGATCTCCTCGGCGGTCTTGACCACGCGGATCTGGGACATGGCTTTCCAGCAGTCGTGCACCTCACGCTCGAAGCACTCTTCGAGGTGCGCTGCGAACGCCTTCTCGCGGCTGATGCGGCCATCAAGGGGATCCTTGGCACGGGCGCGGTCGTAGGGGCCGGCGCTGTCGTAGGAACCCGCTAGACCTATGTGAGCCCCGAGGTTGGTCCACAAACGGCGCGGGGCTTCGCCCGGAGTTTCCGGACCGAGCATCTCTTCAACCACCTCGAGCAGGTCCGCCGTGGGGCGTACGTCTTCGATCCCCGTCAACTCGGAGACCCAGGCATCGTCCGAGTCCCAGATCTCTCCTTCCCAGCGCTCCTTCCAGGCGCTCGGCTTGTACACGAAGAGCACCTCGTGTCCGCTCTCAATGTCCATGGCGAAGGCCACGTTGGGACTCTCGACCCCCGTCAACCACCAGAAGTTCTTGTCCTGGCGGAAGGTCAGGTTGCCGCGCGAGGGGGGCAGACCGCGAACTACGAGCACTCCTTCCTTGAGGGATTCGCGCAGGGCTGCCCTGCGTGCCGCATGGAATTCGGCCCCCAGGCCGCAGACGGGAGCCCCGTCGGCAGCGCGGGACATGCTCCCCGCGGGCGGGGGAGCGGGCTCTTGGGCCAGGGCAGAAGTGCAGAGGAGGATGGAAAGCGGGAGGGTGTGCAGGAGGCGTCTCATGGCCGCATGGTACCGGTTTTGAAAACCGGCGTGGGGCAACCTACCGGGGGTTCGAATCCTCCCGCCTCCGCCATCTTGCTCTCAATGGGGTTTGAGCAAGCTCCAACAAGCCTCGCCTGTGAACTCTGAGGCAAATGTGAGGCAAATCTCAGAGGTGGTTGTGACTGACATCAAGCCTCCGACCTCAGCGGAGAACTTCGCGTTGAGCGATGCTCAATGATCCGCGCACTCTCCGGAAGGTGCCGTTCGGCGAAGGCAACCGCTGCGCCGGTGGCGGCGTCGTGCGCCTGTGGCCGCCGGTTCTGGCGAACGGCTCCGGAGTCTCGACACGGGCCGTGGACAACACGCACCCGGGCGTCGCGGGCTCGGCTAGCCCGATCGTTGTCGGCGGCAGTCAGAACTTCCAGTACCGGCACCGTGACCCCATGGGCGGCGGCTCCGGATTCAACCTGTCCGGCGGCTACGAGATCGTGTTCACACCGTGAGCTAGATCCCGTCGTCGATTCATCCTCGGCGCTCCTCTTCCCTCGGGAAGGGGGGCGCCGTTTTGAAAACAGGGATGCGGATAACCGTGCTAGCCTGCAGTTGGACGGAGAGACAGGAAACAACGTGGAGTAAAGCCGAATGCTGGATCGCATTCTGACAGCGGTAGCCTTGATCGCCTCCTCGCTGGCTGTGCATGCGCAGCAGGCGGGGCGCCCCAATATCATCTTCATCGTCACCGACGATCATGGCTTCAACGACATCGAGTCGCAGGACATGTTCAATGAAGTGAAGATGCCCAACCTGCACGATCTCGACAGGAATGGCGTGCGCTTCACGAGGGCATACGTCACCGCGCCCGTGTGCGCGCCGTCGCGCGCGGGAATCCTGTCGGGTTCGTACCAGCAGCGTTTCGGCTTGAACGGCAACCCAGATACGCCCATGCCGTACGAGGTGCTCACGATTCCGGATCGCTTGCAGAGCGCCGGGTACGTGACCGGGATGGTCGGCAAGTGGCACCTTCAGGTTCATCAGACATCTCTCGCCTGGCTCGCCGCTAATGGCTACGCGTCGCTCAATGATGTTCCCGCGGATGTCATGACCCTGACCCGGCCCTTCGGGCAGGGCTTCGATGAGTACTCACACGGGAACTTCGATGTCTACCGGGCGAACTTCGACATCACCGGGCAGTCGTTTCCGCACGGGGTCGTCGACTACGCAACCTGCCACAACGGAGCCTACAGCAACCTCTTCAGGATCGAGCTCCAGACG
>DUDB01000018.1 GCA_012959525.1 Planctomycetota bacterium | reverse complement strand
ACCTTTGCCCGTTGGGGTGCATGGCACTCCTCGGCGCTCTCTCCCCCACCCCGGAGACACCATGCGGCCCATCCTCCACACTCTGTACGCCTGCACCGTCCTGTCCCTGGCTCCGACCCATGGGCTCGCTCTTGGCACGGGTTCAGATGGGGATTGGTCTGAGTTGGACCGGGAGGTCGAGGCACTGGCCGCCAGCCTTCTTTCAGACGGCGGGGGACCGGGCCTGTTCGGACGGGTGCGGTCCGCCTACCTGGCCTCGAGCGACGTTCTTGGGGATCTGGGCGGGTTTGGCGTCGAGGACGCACGCTTGGGCGTCATGGGCTCCCACGGAGGCTACGAATACCGCCTAGAGGTGGATTTCGCCGACGATTGGGGCTCGGGCACCATTGGTCTGCTGGACGCTAGGGCCAGCTTCGCCCTCACAGAGACCGTCAGAGCCACGCTCGGCCGCTTCCGGCCTGTAATCTCCGCCAATGGCCTCTTGGACGAGGGGGACATGGTGTTCCTAAGCCACAGCGTCATCGGAACCGCTCTGGCTGCCCGGGACGAAGGGTTGATGCTCCAGGGCGCCCTCTCCGGGTTGGATTGGGCCCTGTGCATCATGAACGGCCTCGACGGCCAGGGCGATGATGCCCTGGCGTCCCTGCGGGTCAGCCTGGATCTGAGGCCCTCTGCGCCCCATTCTCCCGACCGACTCACAGAAGGAGCCTACGGAAGTCCAGAGGAGGTTAGTGCCCAGGCCGCGCTCGCCATGGTGAAAGACCGTGGGAACCCCGGTTCTGACCTTGCCCTAGCTGAGTTCCGGGCCGGATCCGACGTCTGGAGCCTCGCATTCGATGCTGCGCAGGTAGGCCCAGGCGGATTCGTCTCGCTGGCAAGCAACATCGGCGGATCACTTGCCCCCAATACAAATCCCCATTCCGTATCCCTCACGCTGATGGTGCAAGAGGACTGGGAATTGGCTCTGCGGGTCCAGGAGCTCGACCTGGCCGATCTCAGGCAGAACGACCTCGCCCTCACCCACTATTCCTCCGGTCATGACGTCAAGTGGACCCTGGGCCTCACCCAACTGGAGAGCAGCACCCTGGGCCTCGACACTGAATTGTGGGGAATCGCACTGAATGTGGGGTTTTAAGCCCTCACGTGACACTTTCGCCGACTCGAGTTCGGACTCGCACCCAGGACGCCGCACCGATGTCCCCCCGACCCCACACCCCTCTCAGACCCCCTGGGGTCTGAATCGCAAGACATTATATATAGGGGCCACTAGCCCATCACCAGTTCCTATCACGCCTAACCCCTTATGTTTCAATAACTTACGTCTCAATTGTCCCTAACGAAACAGGAATGGGGGACATGCCAGCGGATCATTCACCGAATGAACCTGCGGTATCCGATTCGAAAAATCACGCCTGAGGCTTGGCATTGCCATACGACAATCACAACCTCTGCGCGATCAACAGGACCCCATCCCTGATCTCTCTTTCTGTCTGAATTCTCACTTTGGAGTTTGAAACCCCATGAAGAAGCTTACCTGTAGCGCTATTGCGCTCACCATGACCTGCGCTGCCGGCTTCGCGTCGGACAGCGAGTGGTCTGCTCTCGACCAGGAGGTCGGAGCCCTCGCGTCTACCCTTAGTTTGGACGGTGGTGCCAGTATTTCTGGTCTCCTGCAAACTGCATACATGTCTGATGGCGACACCGACACTGGCGGTTGGGCCACGGGCAACGCCCGCCTGGCCGTTGACGGCAGCCACGGTGACTACGGTTACCACGTGGAGAACGACTTCGCCGACGCCGTCGGCCTCCGCGGTGCCTACGCCACTTGGAGCATGACCGACTCTGTGTCCGCACAGATGGGTCAGTTCCGCGCCTCGGTCTGCAACGATGCCGACCTTGACGAAGGTAGCATGAAGCACTTCGCCCACAGTGGCGTTGGTGGCGCGTTCACCGGCTTCACCGGTGGCCTCGGCTTGAGTGGTGCCATGTCTGACATTTCTTGGGGCCTCAGCATCATGAACGGTTCTGACGGTACTGGCGACGAGCTCCTCACGGCGCTGCGCGTCAGCATGGACCTCATGGACGGCGGCGACGGCGGCATGAGCGTTTCTGCCAACATTGCAATGGTTGACAACGGCGCCATCGACGACGACGACGCAACCGTCATCGAAGTCAGTGCCGGCAACGGTACCTGGGGCCTCGGAGTCGAGACCTGTGACACCGGTGCTATGTTCTCGAACTCCCTTGCCGGGAATGACGGGGGCCTCATGGCCCTTGCCGGGGACGCGAGCACGATGGCCATCAGCGCCAGCTACAACATCGACGCCAACTGGGAAGTCGCCCTGCGTATCACGGACTACGACAACGACAACGAGTCCACCGAGATCACTGCTAACAACTACCTCGACGGCCACGGCCTGAAGTGGCAGATTGGCATGCAGGAGACGGACGACGGTGCCGGCAACGACACGAGCGCGATGCTGATCGGCCTGACCGTCGCGTTCTAGTCAACCACCCTTGATTCACTCGGGGACGCGCGCGTCGCGCTCCCGAGTTGAGTACACGAAGGCCCCGCGCGCGTCGCGGGGCCTTCTTTCGTTTCCGAGCCCCTCCTCCTCTCTTGGGCTCCCCCCCTGCCGTGTAACGAGCGGTTCCGACCGTTGCCGGGGATCTCGCTTGGGTTTGCTCTGTGGGCCCTCCATGCTGCCACCTTCAATCGATCGCCCATGCGATTCCTCGTTCCCTAGCCCATCCAGGGCAACCCCACCAACCTCATGCACGCCATCATCCATACGACTCTGCTCCTCTCCATCTCATGCGTCGTGGCGCACTCGGCAGACAATGAGTGGGCCTCACTCGATCGCGAAGTCAGGTTGCTCTCATCGACCTTGTCTCGGGATGGTGGGCTTGGTCTCTCAGGCCAGGTAGGTCTTCGCTACGACAACAACTCAGACCTCAACATCGGCGGCTTCTCGGCCAGCGACGCACGCCTGGCCATGGATGGCAGCCACGGGACCTACGGTTACCGTGTCGAGGTGGACTTCGCCGGAGAGAGCTACCTCGGCATTTCCGACACGGACAGCGATGGAATCCCCGACACCCCATCGATCTTCATGGACACCCTCATGGATGCTTACGCCACCTTCGGAATCGGCGGGGCCATCACCGCCAGGATGGGCCGATTCCGCGCATCCGTCTGCGATGACTCGGACATGGATGAAGGAGACATGGATCACATGCGCCATAGCATGATCGGGGCCCAATTCGCACGCCATGCGGACGGCATGGCCTTTTCCGGCACCATGGAGTCAATCTCCTGGGACCTCAGCATCATGAATGGCTTCGACGGAACCTTGGATGAGTTGCTTACAGCCGTGCGCGTTCGCTTAGCCGCCAGCGAGGAGACTTCCCTATCTCTAGCCGTGATTGACGACGCGTCCCTGCAAGACGTGGGCGCGACGGTCATCACCGGCAACTACAAGGCCGGGGCATTGGGCTTCGGAATCGAGTACGCGAACGTGGCCGATACCGCTGCTTCCACCAACTTCCATGCTTCCAATTTCAACACTCTGGATTTTTCGGTCCCCGCAGTGGGAGGTACGACCCCCATGTGCATCAGTGCCACCGTTGATGTGAACGACGACTGGATGCTTGCCGTTCGCCACACGGATGCCGATTACCCTGCGGCAATCGACACAAGCTCTCTTGAGATCACCGCCAACCACGGCAACTGGCAGTTCGGCCTCATGGACGGACAGCTCGCAGGAGTCGATTTTGACTATTGGTCCGTTGGCCTGAATGTCGGCTTCTGAGCGCGTCTCTCCCAAACCCCCGGGGGCTCGACATTCCAAATGGCCGGAAGAAGGCCTCGCGAGCACCTCGCGGGGTCTTGGGGTGTGAGGGGATACCGCCGTAGGGATAGGCTTTGGGGCCGCTCGGAGGGGTCCTAGGGGCACCGATCGCAAAAAAGCAGGGCGGGGTGCTTGGCCTGAACGGGCCCCGAAGTCATGCTCTCGGCCCTTGGCGGTCCTTGGGGCCCCATGCCATTGTCCGCACCCCCACCGCTCCGACCTGGGAGCCTCGAATCCATGAACAAGCTTACCTGCACCACCCTCGCCATCTTCCTCACGGGCTCCGCGGCCTTCGCCTCCGACGGTGAGTGGAACACCCTTGATCACGAAATCAACGCCCTGACCGCAACCCTCGGTTCGGCTGATGGCGGCCCCACGGTCTTTGGGCGAGTCCGCACGTACTACACGAGCCAGGTGGACGGCGGCGGTGTGGGCGCGGATAGCGGAGGATGGAGCCTGGCCAACATGCGCCTTGGCGCGAAGGGCAACACCGGAGGGTACGGCTACAAGTTGCAAACCGAGTTGAGCAGCGGCTCTGCCGTGTTGCTCGATGCCTATGCCACCTTCGGGATCGGCGACACGATGGTCGGGACCTTCGGCCAGTTCAAGGCTGGCGTCGCCCGTGCCTCTCGAATAAGCAGTGGAAGGACGCTCTTCAGGCGGCGCAGCATGGTGGGAAGCGCCTTCAGCACCCGCACCGGTGGCCTCATGCTGGGTGGCGAAATGTCCCAAATGGGCTGGGAACTCAGCGTCATGAATGGCCGAGACGGATTGGCCGATGAGCTACTCATGGCCAGTCGATTGACCGCAGACATCATGGGTAGCGGCCCGAGCAATGTTGAGGGTGCCTACGGTGGCACGGAAGACCCCCACCTCTCCTGTGCGATAGCTTTCGCGGGTGAGGCGGACCTCTTCTCAGACGATGCAATGATCGTCGAGTTGAACAGCGGTACGAACCTCTGGAGTTTCGATGTTGCCATGTGCACCGCAGGTGCCCTGGGCACCGACTCAAGCCTGGGCACGCCGATCGCGCCCGACGCTTCTCCCATGTCCATTCAGGGTTCGTACATGCTTCAGCCGGGCAAATGGGAGTTGGCCGTCCGTTTCCAGGACTTCGACAACGCGACGCTCATCACCGATAGCACGACACGCATGGATGTGGCCATCAACAATTACATCGACGGCCATGCCCTCAAGTGGATGGTCAACGCGCAGACCGACACCGAGGGTGTGAACGACAACTCCGAAATCACGGTGGGTCTTCAGGTTTCGTTCTGAGCACCTGACCTCCGCACGGCCCCCCCTAATGGCACCTCAAGCCAGGGGGATCGTCCCGATGTGAGCAAGAAGGGCCCTGCGTACCGCGCGGGGCCCTCTTTTTTTTCATCCCGAACCACCGATCTTTGCACCGGGCTACGATCAGGACGTGGGTAGACCTCGGAGGGTGTCTGCCCAGCATGCTCATACCCGTGAATCCACCCCACCACTCCTCTCCCAACGGCTCCCTCGAGACTGGTGCAGCCCCTTGGCCCGCGGCTTACGCGCTCCTGCTGTTCATCTGGACGGGTGCGGAGGCCCCAGCCCAGGACGAACCACACAAGTGCCCACTGGGGACGGTACCCGTCCGCTCCGTGGTGGTCGCTCCGCCTGTGGTGGTCGAGCCGCCCGTGGTGGTCGAGCCGCCCGTGGTG
>DUDB01000017.1:134937-135386 GCA_012959525.1 Planctomycetota bacterium | reverse complement strand
TGATGGGCATGTATCTACCCATGAAAGGTATCTACCTCCCAAGAGACTACATCAACGACAGGGAGGAGTTTCTCGCTTCCTGTGCTAAGGACCCGACCTTTTTGGAAGAGCACTTGTCGCGACTGCAATCCAAGCGAAAGCAATCGACCGTTATGGGTTGGGGCGCTGCAGTCCTTTGCGTAGCGTGGTCTGCCTTCCAACATGAATCATGGTGGGCACTCATTTCGGCGGCCTTCTTGGCGATGGCGATAGGGGAGGTCTTTTGCCATCGGCGCTACACACGCACTATTCAACTCCTTCGCTCCCTCCCACATCAGTCCGAAGCGGAGCAAGGCGATACCTGACCCCAGCGGAGAACTTCGCGTTGATGGGACTCCTTCAGAGCTGGTTGTAGCTGGATGAAGGGACTCCAAGCAGTCCTTGGTCCAAGCACCTGCATCAATTGAAAT